>NZ_CP125377.1:4152500-4452500 GCF_034008315.1 Pseudomonas sp. P8_241
AGCCGTATCTCTTGAGCCGGTGTCAGCAGATCTTTGAAGGCATTCATCGCACTGGCCCACCCGTGTTATTTCAGGGTGGATCAAACGTTTACGAAATTGGTTCACAACAGCTGACGAGGCGCCTGAAGAGGCCGGGCATTTATGCGGGCTTGAACCGGAACGATTAATGACTGAATTGGCACGGATGAGCACGCATGGAGATTCCGAGAGCCGCCATTGTCTCGTTTGAGTTGACAGTCAAACCCATTTCACCCGCTTTTTCCCCCTCGTGAAGATCCTTAATCTGGGCCCATGTTGAACAACGCCACTCACCCACCTCGAAAGGACTTCATCATGAGCAACGCCACCTACAACCGCTTGAACAAAGACGACGCAGTCGTGCTGTTGGTCGATCATCAGACCGGCCTGATTTCCCTGGTTCAGGACTTTTCACCCAACGAGTTCAAGAACAACGTGTTGGCGCTGGCGGACGTCGCCAAATTTTTCGAATTGCCGACCATCCTCACCACCAGTTTTGAACAAGGCCCTAACGGCCCTCTGGTCCCGGAACTTAAAGAGATGTTTCCAGAGGCGCCCTACATCGCCCGACCAGGCCAGATCAACGCATGGGATAACGAAGACTTCGTCAAGGCAATCAAGGCCACCGGGCGCAGGCAATTGATCATTGCCGGTGTCGTCACGGACGTCTGCGTCACGTTCCCGACCTTGTCGGCACTGGCTGAAGGATTCGCAGTGTTCGTGGTGACTGATTCGTCGGGCACCTTCAACACCACCGTGCAACAGGCGGCCTGGAACCGCATGACCCAGGCCGGCGCGCAAATGATGAACTGGTTCTCGGTGGCGTGTGAGCTACAGCGCGACTGGCGCAACGATATCGAAGGCCTGGGTAACCTGTTGTCCCAACGCATTCCAAACTATCGCAACCTCATGAACAGCTACTCGGCGTTGACTGCACGCCAGGCGTAAAGCGACTCTCGAGTGATGAAGTTTGATCGTGTTTAAGGGTTTTTGATTCGGATTATCCCGCCACTGCGGGCAGGATCCGCCCCGCATCGAAACCTGAATGACAAACTTCATCACAGAGAACAGAACACATGAGCATGTCGAATAGATGGATTGCGGGTATAGCCATGAGCTGCGTATTTCAGGTTGGCTGTGTTTCGAAAGTGGCACAGCCGGAACAGCTTTCGGGCTTCCTGCCCAATTACCAGGGCCTGGAAGAGCAAACCACACCGAGTGAACAAAAGGTGCTGCGCTGGGTTGCGCCAGGGTTTGATCCAAAAGCCTACTCCACCGTCGTGTTCAAGCAGGTAGAGCTGTATCCAGCACCGAAACCGACCCAGCGTGTCAACCTGCAGACTCTGGAAGACGTGCAAGCCATGGCCAGCGACAGTATCCGGAGCGCGTTCGCGCCCTCTTTCACTATCATCTCGGACACCCAGCAAGTACCGGCCGATTCGCGGACATTGATCTTGCAAGCGGCGATCACCCACGTCAGCGCCAACAACGAGGGCATGCACTGGTACGAGGCCGTACCGATCGCAGCAATCGTCGGGACGACACAAGCGGCCACAGGCCATCGTGATCAGACAGCGGAACTGTATATAGAAGCCGACTTGATTGATGCAAAAACCGGCATGCCGGTTGCCAAGGTGGTACGCAAGGTATTTGGTGAGACCGTGGACAATGCCAGCCAGCCCGTTGTCGCTAATGACTTCAAGGCTGCATTCAAAGGCATGACAAGTGACATGCAAGCCCTGCTGACCCAGCAATAACCACCGCGCGATACCCCATTGCACACGTTTGATCGCCTGCCATTCATAGCCTTGGGTTTGCATCGCGGATTTGACTGGCATGGGGTTTCAGTCGGCACTGACACTGCCTCTCCCTAAACAACCCGTTAGACAAATAACGATGTTTAACGAGAGTCCGACCTGATGAAAATACTGACGTTTACCTTTTCGGCCTTTTTGTTGCTCGCCAGCGCCAGTGCATTGGCGGTGACGGTGGTTCCACTCAAAGGCCAAACTTCCCAGACGATCCAGCAAGACACCAGCGCTTGCCAATCACAAGCCAACGCCCAGTTTCCGACACAAAATACAGTGCCCTCTGGTGGCCGAGCAAAAGGCGCTGCCACCGCCGCGGTCGCCGGGGCTACTGCGGCGCAAGTTCGTGGCCAGCAACATGACAACCTTTATGACCAGATTGACGACGACACCAAACAAGACTATCGGCAGAATCATGCGCGCAGCGCTGCGGCGGCCGGGGTCGTGATCGGCGGATCAAGGCAACGCCAGGAGCGCCGGCAAAACCTTGGTACAACCGAAGAGAACATCACCGCCAACAACTCCGTATACAGCAGCTGCCTGCAACAGCGTGGATACAACATTTTGCCTTGAGTCCCGTTCCTCCGGAACCTTTGGGCCGATTAACCCGCTTCTTTTCGATACACCATTAAAAAGACAAAAAAAACCCCACGTCCGCCATGAAAGGACGTGGGGCAAAGGTGTTGAAACGAGAGATGGAGATTGTTTTAACCACGACAAACAATCCTTGAATGTCGTTCGCGTCCGCAACCCCCGAAACCATTTAAAACGCTGCCGAACTTAACGCAAAGTTAATACGCATCAAAAATTGTTGCCGCTCAATCGGCCGATCTTAATTGTCGCTCTTGATCAATATTGCAAACATTAATCAGGACTATCGGTGGCAACGAATACTGCTTGCGCAAATGCGAATCAGTTGAGCGAACCCACCATCCTAATGACCGTCGATACCCTGCCTCGCACTTTTCGGATAGCGCCGATTGAGTACAAAGAGCATCATTACTGGCTCCGATTGAAACCCGTGGATTTGCTCTTGCTTGATTCCAGTGAATTTTTTGATGGTCTGTTTCAGCATTCCAGAGTGACGCTCGCTGCGTCTATCGCGCTTGCCCGCCGATAGCCTTTCATTCCCCACAGCAAGTATCGCGTCAAATCCAGCCTGTCAAAACCGTCTCTATACTCAGCCAGAACCGACCGAACGGAGGACTCCCATGCGCTACGCCTTCAAGTTGAAAAATGGTGCCGTGGCCCTTTTCGACCCTGATACCGCTTTGCTTTCCATCACAACACCTCACGGAGAAATTCAAAACTCCACATTAGGTAGAGCAGAGTCGCGCCTGTTGGACCTGTTGCTAATGGAACCTGGCCAGACTAAAAGCCGAGAGGAGATCATCGACTACACCTGGAATGATCGCGTCGTCGCCTCCGGCAGTCTGAACCAGGCAGTTTTCTCCCTTAGAAACATTTTGAATGATAATCGTGATCACGAAATTCTGATGACGGTTCCGCGAAGAGGCTACTGCTTTAACCGGCAGTATGTCGTCGATGCACAAACCGATATACCGGCATCAACCGATGAAATAGCGACGCCTGCTCCACCCGCTATTGAAGAGCCTTTGCCAACCGTCACTAATGTAACGTTGGCGACTTCCGGGAAAATTACAAAGTCCGATTATATTAAAAAAGCCCAGTCAATCGGTTATATCTTGACGTTGGGCGTGTGTGCCTTCGCGGGTTTCCACTCTGGCTTCGATACACCGAAGATAGAAATCTCCAGTTTGCAACAGAACGAGTTGGTCATTCATGCAGTGGCTCACAGCGTCGCCGAGGCTGAATCACTCAGGGATGCGTCAGCTAAACAGGTCCAACAGTTCTCACCAAACCTCAAGGGCCAGGTGTGGCTGAACCGCTATAAATCAAATTACTCTGTTTCGTGCGTGCGCCCAGACCTGAGCACTGCAAACTTACAACTCAACAGCGACCAAAAAGACCTTGCCTTGATGATTCGCCAATGTCTGGAAGCAACAATATGAAGCCAACGATACCATCCTGGGTCCACTGGATCGTTCTTGGAATCATCAACGCTGTCTGTATTTTCTCTCTGATCTATTCGCCGTCTTACTACATGGAAAATACCAGCTATCAAACCATCACCCGGCAATGGCTTGAAGATAACAACCAGCTTAATACTGAAGAGTATCTGACCATTGGCCATGGTCGACTGACACAAACCACGCTGGAAAGCCTGAACGGAAAAATTCGCAACGCTACTATTTCGGCGGATGTTGTTCGAGAGAGCAATCATCATGTCCAGATAAAAATCAGCAGCGTCAAGCTAAGTCAGGACACCGAACTGTTTGCCATTGAGAAGACCCCCGACCTCTTCTTCAGACGCCAGTATGTCCTCCAGGAAGGCGCCGTTCTGAACTACGAATTAATTCCTACCACCAACAAAAGTGCGGTCTGTTTTTACGTGCATGAACTGGGTCGTTTGCGCTGCATGAATCACTAAGCTTCTGCTGGCAAAAGGACCTGCCAGACCTTGCCGCTTCTGCGGATTCAAGCAAAAAAATAAACATTATTGACTTGAATCAGACATTCCCCTGCGTCAAAGTCCCTCCTTTTTTCTTGGGCCCGTACGTGCATGCACCCACCGCACACCGCGGTTCCATACGCCTGAAATCAAACTGAATGACACCCGACAGCGCTGTCGGCAGCATCGGAAATATGAGTTTTTGACTTTGATAAGCAAGTTCGCAGCGAGAGTATCCACTGGCCAGGCCGTGGTGATCAGGCGGCTGACATTATGCTTTGTCCAAAAAATCATTAACAAGGAAGCACGTCAATGCTGCTGAAAAACCTCGCTACCGCTTCGCTCGGTGTCTTGCTCTCTCTAAAGGCCATGGCCAATGACAAAGAGATTTACAGCACAGACATGACTCGTATTGAAAGCAACGAAAGTACGCTGAGTGAAGAAGAGGCCAGTTACAAGATTTGTTCAGACTATCGTGTGAGTAATTTTTTTGCCTTTGACGCATCGGCCATTGGCTCGGCCGCTCAACAAACGGCTATCTTTGGTTCAAAAATTGCGCCGCAAAAACTGCAAAGCCTGTTGGACTTGCCTTTGAACGATACGTACGTTTTTTCAGCGGCGTTAGAGCTTGTACCGGAATCAGCGACGATATCCGAACCTACGACAACAGCGTCGATTTGATCGCCAGCACCGAGGTCAAGTCAGGTACCTCTACTTAGAACTATCCATTTAGCTGAAGAGCCAAACTCCATGTGTAGCACAATCCCTGATGAAGTCTTTCATGTAACGTCTACTCCTGCGGGCATTCCCAACCGGACCATTGGCCGGTGGGAAATGAGCCTCACGCCGTCGGAGTATGAAGCCAGCATTCGACAGCATAAGGTCATTGATGGTCCCAGACTCCAATGCAGTCGACTGGAGTTTGATTCCGCTGTCACTATGATCAGCGCGGTTCCTCATGGTTTTGTCACGGTGGCCATTTCTCAGTCTTCCGTGGGAAGACCGACTGTCAATGGTCACAAGTTGCGGCCTAACGAAATCATTGTGCTCAATAGCGATGAGCCCGTGCATTACCTGTGCGAGCCGAATGAGACGCTCTTTACGCTGACCACAACCGAAGAACATTATCAGCAGTGTCTCGAAAAACACGCCGGTATCGATGTGCTTGCAGAGCGAAAAGAGCACCGCTTCCAGGTCGCTAATTTCAAATTGATGCAAGCGGCGATTGAGGCGATCAACGCTCATTTTATCGACGTCAATAACCCGGATTTACATCAGCGCACCGCCCCGCAAATTTCAGCCATTGAAAATGCGCTGCTGACTTCACTGCTACGGGCACTGACACCAGCAGGTCGCTGCGCGCTCAGAACACCGACACGCAGAAAAGTCGCGATAGAAGCCATTGAGTACATTCATCAAAACACCAAAAAGGCGCTTTGCATGAAAGCGCTGGTCAGGCAGCTGCAAACCACCACTCGCACCTTGCATCATGGCTTTGTTGAAACATTCGGCATCTCACCGATTGCTTACGTGAGAAACCTGAGACTCGCCAATGTCCGACGCGACTTGATCCGCAATACATGGCCTACCGTGACCGAGACGGCGATGTATTGGAACTTTCACCATCTCAGTCGTTTCTCCAAGGCGTATCAGGATGCCTACGGGGAAATTCCCTCGGAAACAGCCAGACGTAACGCCGCCAGGCTGCAAGCGTCCAACCGCTGACAACAACAGATGGCGAGTGGACGTAATGTCGAGTCTAAAAATAACAATCAATAACTTTCATCCGCCAACCTGCATTGCCAACATTGCTTATTTCTAAGTCAAGGAGATAGGCATGCGCTATCGGCTCAACTCACTTCCGCTCAAACAGAAAGTCATCTTTTGCCTGGCTGCTTATTTGTGTGGTGTCGCGTTAGCCTGGTTTATGGACGGTTTATAGCGCGCCCCCTCACCTCTTCGGGCCGAATCTCCTTTTTGGAATTTTTATGATCGCTGCGTCTATAGCCTTGCTTAAAAGACACACGTTCGCTTTATGCGCAACGGCTGCGGTGGGTTTGGCTGCATGGTTTTTTGCCGCAGGCAACTCCCTTCCTCTAAGTGATTTCAAAGGGCTCAGGTGGAAGTTAATCATTGGCCTGGCTTTCATGGCGGCAGCCCTGCTGTACGTCGCCTGGCAGACCCAGAGGTATTGCACCTCAACCGTCGTTCAACTTCGCAAGGCCATAAGGGCGAACAAGCTGCATGTTCATTACCAGCCTATTGTCAATTTGACCACCGGGGATCTGGTCGGAGCCGAGTCGCTGTCTCGCTGGAACGCCAACGGAATCGCCATCCCGCCGGACGTGTTCATCACAGCGGCAGAGGGATCCGACTTGATTTGTGAGCTGACGCGCTCGGTCATACGCCAGGTGGCGGAGGATTACAGCACCTATCTTTGGGCGTGCAAGGATTTCTACATCACCATCAATCTTTCCGCGCAAGACGTTCTCGATCAAACCTTTCCCGATTTCGTCGCCAGCATTCTGACTGCCTACAACATACCGGCTTTATCCATCGTCTTTGAAGTCACCGAAAGAGCGTTGATAGAGCCAAACCACGCAGCTGCTCAACTGCACAAACTGAGAGCGTGCGGGCATCGTATTGCCCTGGATGACTTTGGCACTGGCTACTCGAGCCTTTCGCTCATCGAATCATTGCCTTTCGACATAATGAAAATAGATCGTTCATTCATCGAGCAAGACAAGATCGCTGCCAAGGACGCCCTGTGGCGACACATTGCCAACATCGCCAGGGCTCTAAAGATCAAGGTGGTCGCAGAAGGTGTAGAGACTCAGCAGCAACTACCGCACCTGGCATCGGAAGGCGTGGTGTTGGCACAAGGTTGGCTGTTTTCCAGAGCACTCCCCGTTCAGGCATTGGCAAGACGCTATTTTCAATGTCCCATGACCCTTAAAGCTCAGGCGGATTAAAGCGACTCAAAAATACCAATCAATGACTTCTATCAGGCTTTGTGATCGCTCAGATTCTCTGCAAACACCTCACAATCGACAACCTGTAGAAGGACTACACCTCCCATGCTATTTCGAAACCTCGGCTTCGCTACCCTGCTTTCGTTGATGTCTTTTCAGGCACTCGCTGACGATAAAGGTTTGTATGTCGGCGCCGGCGTCACCAGCATCGAGACCGACAAATCCCACTTGAGCGATGACGACACCAGCTACAAGGTCTTTGCGGGTTATCGTGTAAACGGCTATCTGGCCTTCGAAGGCGCCTACGTCGATCTCGGCCAGTTCGAGGACAAGGATCTCGATTTCGATGGCAAATCTGTACAGGCTGCCGCCCACCTCGGCTTTCCGCTGGGTGATCGTGTCCGACTGTTCGCCAGTGTCGGTGGGCATGCCTGGGATGCCGATGGCAATGCCGCCGATGATGACACTGGTGTGGACCTGACCTACGGTGCCGGTGTTGAGTTTGATGTGTTTCGCAACATCGGTATTCGCGCGGAATATGAAGTACTGGAAGTCGGTGACATCGACCTGAACCAGACAACGGCCTCGGCCTATATGTTGTTCTGACGTTCGCTTGAGCAGGGCGACCCTGAAGGTCGCTCTGCTGCGCTCATGCTCAACTGTTCCTCAACGCCCCCTCGAACGCGGGTGTCAGCCCAGACAACTCCAGCTTGCGCACAAAATCCCCCAGACGCTGTTGTTTATAGGCGTCAACGTCCATGTCGCGGTAATCGTAGAAGCCCTGTCCATCGCGCAAGCCATTGCGCCCGTTTTGCATATTGTCAGCGATGACCTGCGGTGATTCAAAACGCGGTGACAGCGCGCCACTGAGGTAGCGCGAGGCGTAGTACAGAATGTCCCCGCCGCCCCAGTCGATAAACTCAAGCAGGCCCAGCACCGAGAAACGCAGCCCGAAGCCGACACGCACCGCGGTGTCGATGTCTTCTGCGCTGGCGACGCCCTCTTCCACCATCCGTGCGGCCTCGTTCATGACCAATGCCTGAATGCGCGGCACGATGTAGCCGGCCACCGGATTGCACACCACCGGCACCTTGCCGATTCGCTTGAGCAATTGCAGTAGCCGCTCGACCACCTGCGGACACGTCGTCTGGCTGCGGCTGACTTCCACCAGCGGCATCAGATACGCGGGATTGAGCCAGTGCGCGTTCACGAAGCGCTGCGGTTCACTGACCATTTCGCTCAACTCGGTGACGAGAAACGTCGACGTCGTCGAGGCGATGATGGCCGACGCCGGCACATGCTCGCTGACCCAGGCGAAGGTCTCCTGCTTGACCGCGATCACTTCCGGCACCGCTTCGAACACCAGGTCGCACTGGGATAATGTCACCGCCGCCTGGGATTTCGATTGCACCGTCAGCCGCGATAAAGCGACGTCCGCCTGATCCGACTCGAGCACACCGAGGCGCACCAGCATCTGCAATTCGCTACGGACATTGTTGCGCACGCGTTCGAAGTAACCGCGCCGCTCATCCTCGGCGCGTTCCTTGATGTCGATCAGGTTGACCGGCAAACCGGCATGGATGAACGCCAGAGCAATACCCTCGCCCATTCGGCCGGCACCGACCACGCTGACATGCGGCAGCGCGGCGTTCATCAGTTGTAGCCCTGGGTCAAAAGTTCGGTCATCTGCGCCCGGCTCAGTTTGGCCAACCCCAGATTTTCCAGCGTGCGACCTTCGGCGTAGAGATCACGATCGGCAACGACCGAAGCAATGCTCAGCAGCCCCTGCGCCACGGGCGTCGGCACACCGGCCCAACGACCGACGGACACCAGGAAGGACAGGCCCAAACGGGTGTCTTCGAGCATGTAGCGATGTTTTTGCAGGTCGATGTCTTCGCGCCAATCGCCGCTGTCGGTCAGCTTGCCGTGGGCACCGCGACCGTACATCCACTCATCGCCTTCGCTGGTGTTGTAGTGGTCAGCCAGAGGGAAGTGCGGCGCGCCGTAGGTCAGTGCTTCGCGCACGGCCATGCGCTCGGCATCGAGCTGATTGGTCACGCGCCGGATCGACGGCTGGGTGCCTTCGTTGTGAATGTCCCAGGCCTCGAAATGCTCAAGGGGACCTGCGTTCATCATGATCAGCGGCGGATGAATGATCGGGCCTGCGTTCATCAACGCACCGCTCAGGGCGTCTTCAATCGGCTCGACGCTCGGGTAGGCCTCACGCAACACTGCGAAGGCATGCTCGGAGAGGTTGCTTGGGAATACGCCGGTCGGCAGGCGGGTGGCGTAGCCGCTGATCACCAGATCGCTGGCACCGTGCTTGCGCACCAGGTATGGCAGCGTGCCGGTCTCGGCAAAGGCCACCTTGCTCTGGTTGCCCGCATCGGCCATGGCCTTGGCGAATACGTAGCTGCCAAAAGTGCCCGGTGGCAGGAACACCACCTGACCGTCGTGCAGGTGCGGCGCGACGTGTTTGGCGAGGTCTTCGTGGGAGGTCGACGGCAGCGGGATAATCACCAGTTGCGCGCCGGCCAAAGCTTCGGCCAGGTCGTCGGTGAACGACAGCTTGTCGCCCGGCTGGCCGACGGACAACTGGCGAGTGCCTTTATAGTCCTTGATAGTCAGTTTGCCGATGGCCAGCAGCTCCTTGAGCGCGGCGGAGTCTCGGCGCCACAGGCGGGTCTGGTGCCCTTTTTCAGCCATTTCGACAGCAGCGGCGTAACAGCCGTGACCACCACCCAGCACGGTAATATTCATTCAGATACTCCTTTTTGTTAGAGACTCGATCCTATCGAGCCGCACCGCCACAGACTTATCCGATTGCGCAGCCGAATGACGGATTGCGCAGAAGTCTCAATGCTTCTGCCGCCGCAGGGTGTCCGACGGCAGACAACCATAGCGTTGCCGGTAGGCGCTGGAAAAATGCCCGAAGCTGTTGATGCCGTGACGCAGCAGGATATCGGTGACCGTTTCACCGGCCCTGGCCTGCTTGAGCGACTCGTGGATCACCGCCAGGCGGCGGTCGCGAATGTATTCGACCGGTGCCTGCTGGAGGAACTGGTTGAAGCCGTTCTGCAAGGTACGCACCGAAACGCCACACAGTTCGCTCAAGGTTGCCAGGCTGATTGGTTCGTCGAGGTGTTCCTCGATGTAGTCGCGGGCCTTTTTCACGTGGTGCGGCAGCGGCGCGCGCGAGTCGACCAGTAGATCCGCCGAGTAATTGTGCGGCAATTGTGTGAGCAGGAGCTGCATCAAATATTCGGACAGGCCGCTGGCGAGGCGCGACCCGTCGACGCCGCTGCCGTACAGCCGGCAGATGTAATCGAGGGTGTGATAGAGGCTGACAACACCGGCACCGAGATGATCGACACTGACATCAAAGATCACCGACTGCCGCAGGCTGCGGCCGAGCAGGCGTTGCAGCTGCGTCTCCAGGGCATCACGGTCGACGCGCAGGATCAGGTTACGGCACTCGCCATCGGTGATGATGCGACTTTGCGCGAACGGCGAGGAAACGCTCAGGTAGCCCGACTGCATCGCGGCGCTGCGTCGCCCATGGGCCACCTCGCAATGCCCCTGCAAAGTAATGCGAAACAGGTATTGATCAGCGATATCGCCGATGGTGATCTCCACCGGCGCGCCATAACGCAAGTCGAGCAGTGCTGAATCGCCGAAAAACACACCGTTGAGCCGGGTGTAAATGGGCTCGTCCTGCAGCACGTTGAAACTGTGCGGGCACAGATAATGGCTGACCTTGTCCTTGATCTCACGGTAATCGGTCGAGCTGAGCAGGCTGTGGCGTTCCAGCAGGTGTACGTCATTCAACATCAAGGATTCTCCTGATCTGGAGCGTGTCGGCCCCGCTCCCTTTGACAGGAGCGAGGCCGATGTGCCGATCATGGACTATGACCAATCAAGCCCGGTTCGGATACTCCCGGGCATAGCTTTCACGAAAACGACTGCAACCGCGCCACAGTAACAGCACTGTCAACACCGACGCGCCAGCGATCACCAGCGACATCGACGAGCCGACTGCCGCGGGCGAGCCGAAATAGCGGTCGGTCAACAGCGCCACCAACGTAGTGCCCAGGCCCAAGCCCAACAGATTGCTGATCAGCAGGAACACGGCCGAAACCTGCGCGCGCACCTGGTTCGGCGCGAGGATCTGCATCGCCGCCGTGGACGCCGGCATCGGGAACGAAGCGAAGAACATCGCCGGCACCAACAGGGTCACCGACAGCCATAGTTGATCAACTTGAGAAAACAGCACGGCCGGCACCGCCATGCCGAGGGCACCGATGACGCCAGTGCGCATGGCAGCGTCCTGATGACCTTTCTTGGCCAGGTAGTCGGTGAGCCATCCACCGAACAGCACCCCGGCGGTGTTCGCCACCAACAGCACAGTGCCGAGCATGTAGCCCGCCTCCATTGGCGACAGGCCGAACTTGCGGATGTACAGCGCCGGGCTCCAGCTCATCAAGCAGAACAGGGCCATGGCGTAGAACGAAAAGCCCAGGTAATGACAGGTGAAGGTGGCACGGTGGCGACCGAGGAAGCGCAAGCCATCGCTCATCGCGACCTTCTTGGCCCGACCCTGCGCATCCACCTGCAGGCCCTTGCGCGCCGGGTCGCGTACGGTGAGCCAGATCAACAGGCCGACCAGCATACCGGGCAGACCCACAATGAAGAACGCCAGTTGCCAGGCCTTCATCGCGCCGAGAAAGGCGACCTCGATGGTATTCATGTCCTTGAGCATCGCGATCACATAGCCGCCGACCAGAAAGGCCAGACCTCCGCCGACGAACGAGCCGATCGAGTAGATGCCCACTGCGCGTCCGAGTTTCTCCTTGGGGAACATGTCGCTGAACATCGAGTAGGCAGAGGGCGACAAGGCCGCTTCACCGACACCGACGCCGATGCGTGCGAGGAACATGTGCAGGAAACTCTTGCTCAGGCCGCAAGCGGCTGTCGCCAGGCTCCAGAAAACAACGCCCACGGCGATGATCTTCGGCCGCGAAAAACGGTCGGCCAGATAGGCGATGGGCATGCCCATGAAGGCGTAGAACAATGAAAACGCCAGCCCGTGCAGCAAGCTGAACTGAGTGTCGCTGATCTGCAGGTCGGCCTTGATCGGCTCGATCATCAGCGCCAGGATCTGCCGATCCACAAATGAAAAGATGTAGGCGACCATGCACAGGCCGACCACGTACCACTCGTAAATGTAGGTTTTCTTCTTCTGCCGTTGCAGGACCGCGTTATCGACCTGGATATTCACTAGTGTTTGCTCCTCTTGGAATCCGCTCATGCGCGCAGCGCGTCGAGTGACGGTGCACAGCACACCGACTGGGAAGTTGCGGGGCAGATGTAAAGGACAATGGGTTCGAACATGGTCAGGCCTCTTATTGTTATGGGGTCAATCCCTGGGTGGACCGGGCTTACCAGAACTTCCAGGTGTAAGTCGTGGCGACACGGAATTCGTTGTAGTCGTAGCCGTACTTCTGTTTTACGTCGATGTTGCGCACGTCCAGGCCAAGGCCCTGCAACGCCCCGCTCTGCACCACGTAGCTGAGCCCCAGAAAGCGTTCGCTTTCCTCGTTGTCGCTCAGGTTGCCGCCACGGTCCCAGTTGGTGCCCTTGATATAGCGGGTGTAGAACTTCAGCCCCGGCACGCCCATCCCGGCAAAGTCGTAGCTGTAGCGTGCGCCCCAGGACTTTTCTTCCGGGCGAACAAAGCCCAGGGACGACCAATGCACCAGGTATGGCTGCGGGATATAACCGTTCATCGTCGGGAACACGCTGTCACCGAGCATGCGCTGGTAACTGAGGCCAAACATGTGAGCGCTTTTGAGCAAGGTGAACAAGGCGCCGTAGGAACGGTTGTCGATCTCACCGTTCAAGGCATTGCCATCTTCATTGTTATTGAAGTAACGCAAGTCGGTTTTAAGTTTGTAGCCATTGCCCAAATCAGCCATGTGCATCAGGCCGAAATAGTGCTGCTGATAAATATCGTGCAACACGCCATAGAAATAACTGGCTTGCAGGTTTTTGGTGATGTCATAAGTTGCACCGCCAAAGTCCAGACCGTCGCTGTCGAGATTATCGGTGGAACCAAACTTGTACAGCTTCTCGTGGTTGGAAGATTCCCGTGTCGCGGCAGACCAGAAACGGCCACCGGTCATGGTCAACCCGTCGACTTCCTTGGACTCGACCACGGCCCCTTGATAGATGGTATCCAATTGCCGACTGGGGTCATCGGAGGCCACCGGCAGTTGTGGGCGAAGGTCACCAACTTTCAATTCGGTCTTGCTGTAGCGCATTTTGAAGGTGGCCCCGGCGCGGCTGTAGTCATCGGCCGTCTGCTGGTCGCGGACGCTGTACGGCAGCGAACCGTCGTTGCCCGACGAATCCAGGCGCACGGCGTATTGCGCATCCACATCCAGGCCGATGGCCAGGGCTGTGTCGGTATAACCGGAGGTAAATTGCGCATCGAAACCCTGCGACCAACTATGCACTTCAGAAACCGGCGCATTGGTATTGGTGTAGTTACGGTGCAAGTAGAAGTTACGCGTATCCACTTTGAAGTGACTGTCGTCAATAACATCAGCCTGAGCTGCCAAGGGCGAACAGATCATCCCCAACACGCTGGCAATACCGAGCCCACGGCAAGATTTCTTTACCTGATACATCTAACATCTCCACATCTGTATGTGCTTGGGCACTGTTTTTATAGGAGCAGAATTAAATCAAAGACAAACTCGCCGGCAGCCGAACACCAAACCCTCTAGCGCCCAAAGGCGGATGAGATGAGGGATCGGAAGGACCATGGGTTCGCACATTGTCGGATCTCTTGTTTTTATGGGGTAAACGCCAGGAGGGCTCAACGGAACAGCCCGCTACGACGACACGCCTCTTGGTACGCAAGGTAAGTCAGTAGGCGCTGCGCCGGTATCAAGACGAACAGCATCCGTTGGAGGGAAATCTCCCATCCGGCTAAAGGTTTCCCGTACAGAGGGAGGCGGCCAACCTGAATTTCATACGCCCTCCCTGGAGCAAGAATTTGTTACGGGATGTGCCATACGCTAGCGATTGCACGGCCCGCCAACCTCCCCGATTGCGCAGGCGATTCTCCAATTACGCAGCCTGATGCGGGCAGCCCATAGAAAAAACACGCCAATAAAAACATGACTTAGTGCATCTGCATGTGCAGAACTGGTGTATTTGAACCTTGATTTCATCCGACACTTTCAAGTGAAAAATAACCCAATAAATAGTCGGAATTTTTTTTAACGACAACGCTCCCTTACTTACAAGTACAGGAGAGTTTTCATGAGTTACATCGACCTTTACCACATTGAATACAAACTCCATGACCAGCCCAAAACGTTCGTTATCCGGGCCAAGCGCATGGACAGTGCGACGGCCTGGCATTGGGCAAGCTGCGATGCCGGGATAGCGCCGATACCGAAGCCTGGCCGCCCGCCGTTGAAAATCTACTCCAAGCCTTTGGCAGAGCGATACGGCATCAGCGACGTCAGGTGGCGGGAGGCGACCACATTGAACTGGGCAGAGGCCGCGCAATGACAATCGCTGTTGGATTGAGTTAATGCGTACACATAAGTCACTCGATCACGCTTAAATAGTTGCAACCAAACTTTGTTCCCCCGGGTCGACATCCAAAAGCCCGCAACGGATGTTTGCACTCTGGAGAGTCAGAACATGATTGGAGTCGTTGTCCCGGTGCACAATGAAGAGCAACTCTTGAGTCACTGCATTGAATCACTGATGGAAGCCGCCTTGCATCAGAGCCTGGACAATGAAGACGTCAACATCGTGATCGTCCTGGATGACTGCACAGACACCTCGCTGCACATCGCCCAGGCCTATGACGTGATGACATTGACCTGCACTCACCGCAACGTTGGAAAAACCCGGGCACACGGCGCCGACCACCTGTTGGCGGTGGATGCAAGATGGCTGGCCTTCACCGATGCCGATACCGTGGTGCCTGTTTCGTGGCTGGTTGATCAAATCCGCTTCAACGTCGATGCGGTATGTGGATTGGTCGATGTCAACGACTGGACCGAACACTCCCCAACAGTGCGCGAGCGCTACCACGCCCGTTATCACCCCGTTGAGGGGCATCGACATATCCACGGTGCGAATCTGGGTGTGTCCTCTGCGGCTTACCGCAAGGCTGGCGGGTTCAAGGCATTACCCGCGCACGAAGATGTGCAATTGGTCGCGGACCTGGAGCGCAGCGGCGCCAGCATCCTGTGGACTGCCGCCAACCGCGTCACGACCAGTGCACGCAAAAACTGCCGGTGTCGGGAAGGGTTCGGTGATTACCTGAAGTCGCTGGCCTAATCGCTGCGCGTGGTCTCGGCGAGATCAATCGAAGCCGGTTGGCGCCCCCAGTATTCGAGCAGAAAGTCCGCCTCTTCATGAAGCAACAGACGATGCAGGGGCAGGTGATCGGCAAGCATCGCGTGAACGTCGCGTCCGTTCTGGGAGCATCCGTCAATCGGATGCAGCCAATGGCACGCGAGTATGCCACCTTCCGGGCTCAGGCTTCGCATTGTGTTCTCGATGACCTGAATCCACTCCTGCTGATCCAGAAAATAGCCCACCTCGCTCAGCACGATGAGATCAAAAAGGCCCTCGGGCCAGTCGTCAGGAATACGCGCCTGTTGTACGTGCACATGGTGCAAGCCGCTCAATCGGTGGCGCGCCAGGATGACTGCTTTTTCGTTGAGGTCCTGGCACAACAAAGACTCACAGCGCTCGGCCAGTAACGCACTGAGTTCACCATTGGCGCAGGCCGGTTCGAACACACGTTGATAACGCTGACAGGGCAGACTCGCCAGCGTCAGGTCACGTTTGCGCTTTTCGTACCATCGGGTTCGAAACGACCAAGGGTCATCACTGGCGCTGAACAGTTGCTCGAAGTAATCCGCTGAGAGGCTCATACAAACACCAGTTCAAAGGGTTGCAAAAGGCGCTCAATGGCTGCTCGGTCAAGCACTGGCGGTGATTGGCCGTCTGCATTGATTTGTGAAACATGCGCGTGGATAGCGTGGCGTTTACGCGCCAGCACATCAGCGCCGAGCATGAGCTTGCGCGCACGTATCCAGGGTATGCGGGGATCCTGCGGTCGAGCCCAATGCCAGGCCCAGACGGGCACTTCAATCAGCGATGCGTTATTTTGTGATGCAACATCGGCGGTTGCCCGGCCGGTTGCCTCGTGATCGCAATGGCCGTCCTGGCGCCAAGTCGTGACCACGCAGTCGCCCGGTCGTACAAGTTCCAGCAGCCGACCCACCAACCCATCCTCCGCCCCCGCAACAGCGCTGTCCGGCAAACCCAAACGCTGCCAGTTCAGTGCTCCGACATCGAGCCCCAAGCGAGCGAGGCTATCCAGGCTTTCCAACGGGCGTTGTCGACGCAGGCGTGCGTGCGTCCAGTACCGCGATCCCTCATGACTGGCTTCACCATCGGTGACCGCGACCAGCAATACGTCCGCTTCCCTGCCCTTCATCCCGGCCAGGAGGCCGGCACATCCGAGGACTTCATCGTCAGGATGAGGTGTGACAATCACCAGCCGTTGACCTTGCGCAACCAGCACTTGATGGCTGATTGTCGGCACGCTTGCCAGCATCGGACAGGCCTGCCATTCGGTCAGCGTGGTGCCTGGCCCTCGAATGAGATTTTGCGCCGAGGGTGCCGACGCGATCATCACAACACCCACCCGTCATCCGCTGAATCCGCGACCTGCTTGCCAAGCGCCGCCAGATCTTTTTCGGCATGGCTTTGCCGCAAGAACACCGGTAGGTCGGCGGCGAGCCGGGCGAAATGGCTGTTACGGCAAAACGGCGTGGCACCCAATGCACGCCCCACATGCTCCAGCACTGCATTCACCGCCACTTCGACCTGCGCACGTAAGCGCCGGACAGGCAATTGCGCTGATGCCCGGGGATGGTTGTCGATCCAGGTCGCGGTCTCTCTCAAGGTTGCCGCGGCCGCACACAGTGCTGCGTCGACCGCGCCAAGATGAGCCTCGGCATGGGCGTCGTGATACGGCTTTGTGCAGTGTTCGCGCAGGTAACCGGCCAGCGCACACGCCGCGCCATACCAACAGGCGGCAATTCCCCCGCCCCCCTGCCAGAAGCCAGGTCGGTCCAGATACTGACCCGGCAACCCGACACACCGTCCGCGCACGCACTCGAATTCCACATCAAGGCTGGCCGTACTGCCCATGCCCACAGCCTGCCAGCCGTCATCGATCAGCTTGACGGTCGGCTGCTTCAAATCAACGGCCACCAGTTGCACACGCTGCTGTTCATCCCAGGTCGTCAGAAGTGCCCAATCCAGCACGGCCGCGCCGGAACACCAGGCTTTGCGTCCTTGCAAATGAACCTGCTCACCTTGTCGATCAATGATGCGGACCCGGGCAAACGGCGGCTCGGCCGCCCACACGCCCCAGCTGCCATTTGCCGTTGCACCGTCGGGTTCAATCTCGGACATGATCGCCAATGCGTCGGTGTGGCCCTCGAACAGTTTGACCAGCGCCAGATCACTGCCGGCCACCTGCGCCAAGGTTCGCCAGCGCTCCAGCGTCCTGCCTCTCCCCGGAATCGGCAGGGCGGTAAAACCACCACCGATGAGTTCTTGCATCAATTGATGCAGTGCCCTGCCCGGTTCCCGCGAAACGGGACGGCATGCTATGTGTCCCAGCAAGCGGTCGAAGGTGCCTGAGCGGCTCATCGTGCTGTCTCCCAAAAGGTGCTCGATTCAAGCCGCCGGTTTCAGCACAACCTTGGTCCAGCCGTTGTCACGGGCATCGAAATGCTTATAGGCCTCAGGTCCTTCGGACAGTTTGAGTTTGTGGGAAATGATCTGCGCAGGATTGGCAAGTCCGTGGTGGATAAGCTCGGCCAAACGACGGTTGTAGGCTTTGACGTTGGCCTGCCCGGTCCGAATCTGCTGGCCCTTGAACCACAAAGCACCAAAGTCGAAAGCCATCTTGCCTTCCTTCGCCAGCTCGTTCTCCGCGCCCGGATCTTGCGGCACGAACACACCGACGACACCGATTCCGCCAGTCGCCTTGGTCGAAGCCACGAGGTTGTTCATGGTCAGGTGATTGGCTTCGTGCCCATGGTGGTCGCAGCACTGGTAGCCCACACACTCACATCCGCGGTCGGTGCCTTTGCCATGGGTCAGGTTGAGGATTTGATCTACCGCTCCCTGCTCCAGGGAATTGATCGGCGTGGCCCCCATCTGTGCCGCCAGCTTCAGGCGATCCGGTTGGTTGTCGACCACGAACACCTGCGCGGCACCTTTGATCATCGCGGCGTGCGCGGCCATCAAACCGACCGGCCCGGCGCCATAAATCGCAATGCTTTCGCCCGGCAGCAAGCCGGCCAGTTCTGTCGCATGCCACCCGGTCGGGAAGATGTCCGAGAGCATCACGTAATCGTCCTCACGTTCCTGAGCATCCTCGGGCAACACCAGGCAATTGAAGTCCGCGTAAGGCACGCGCAGCAGTTCAGCCTGCCCGCCTTGATACGGCCCCATCTCGGCAAATCCATAGGCCGCGCCCGCGCTACCGGGGTTGGCGGTCAGGCAAAAACCGGTCAGGCCTTTCTCGCAGTTTTCGCAAAAACCGCAACCGATGTTGAAGGGCAGGCACACCCGATCACCGACCTTGACCCGGTCGACCCCGGCCCCGACCTCGATCACCTCCCCTAGATTCTCGTGCCCGAACACGCGTCCGGTCTCCATCGACGTGCGCCCTTCGTACATGTGCAGGTCTGAACCACAGATGTTGGTGGTGGTGATTCGAACCAGTACATCCGTGGGCTTTTCGATTCTGGCATCCGCGACATTTTGCACACTGACGTCACGCGGGCCGTTGTAAACGATGGCTTTCATGGTGCTCTCCCGTTAGCAAACGACAGGAAAATTTCGTCTGCTCAGACTTATCTGTCAGAGAGAAGCGAAGGTATGTTCAAACGATTGTCGGTGGCGCCTGACGAGCGGCTAACCAGCAGGCATGATGTCGGACGGGCTGAATTTTTTGCTCTCGGCGCTATCTGCGTACAGCAGGTTCTTGAGTTGCAGCGCGTTCATCAGCGCGGCGCCACTGGCCGTATTGTCGAAGATGCACCACGCGTTTCCCTCAGCCGCGGCGAGTTTGAGCCGGGAGGCAAGACGTTCCAGAAACATCGGCTCGTAAGCGCTGTAGTAGATTCGCGGCGAGCCATGCAGACGCCAATACCTGAGATCTTTTGAACCGTGGGGCGACGCATCCGTGCCGATGCGCGATGGATCGACGACCGCCTGGGCCACTCGATGCGCAATCAACAACGGTTCGGCATCGATCCACGACGCGTGCCGTGGCTCCAGCACCAGCGCTCCTGAATACTGCGCTCGCAGCACCGTGAAAAAACGCTCCACCACCCCCTCTTCGAAGGCCAGTGACGGCGGCAGCTGGACTAACAGACTGCCCAGGCGGTTACCCAAACCTGAACATTGATCGAGAAACGCGTCCAGCAGTGGCTCACAGTCCACCAGGCGCTGCGCATGGGTGATTTGCTTGGGCACCTTCACACAGAATCGAAAGCCTGGCGGCACCGAGTCGGCCCAACGCACATACGTCTGTCGGCGATGTGGGCGATAGAACGAGCTGTTGATTTCGACGCCATTGAATTGCGACGCGTAGCGTTGCAGATGAGTGCCTGCTGCCGGGAAATGGATCGCGTGCTCACGCCCAAGACTCCAGCCAGCGCAGCCAATGAAGATCTGATGTTCGCTCAATTGATCGCCCTCGCTTCGCACCCGTCAATCTCGTACGGGATGAATCTTGCCGCTGAATACCTTGAAGCCATAGGTGTTGTAGATCAGCGTCACCGGAATCAGCACCGCGAAACCCACCAGCATGAATACCTGGCTTGCAGGGCTGGAGGCCGCTGCCTGCAGCGTCAGGTTCGGCGGGACAATCAGCGGGAACAGTGCGACGATCATCAATCCGAACGCCAGGATGAAAATGCCCAATGCAGCGAATAGCGGCAAGAAATCGCGACGGGTTCCAAAGCCCACGATGAACCCGATTGAAAGGGCCAACACCATCGTGACTGCCGGCACCCAGACCCAGGTTTCTGATAGCCGCTGCGCATATCGGGTATCCAGCATCGTTGTCCAGACGAGCAAAATGACCAGCAGCAACAAGGTCATGGCGGCCAGGACCCTGGCCTGACGAAGCGAGCGCTGCCGGAGTTCACCTTCGATTCGCCAATAAAGCCAACTGGCGCCCAGCCATGTGTAGCCGACCACCAGCACCCCGCCGCAAAACAGCGGAAACGGGCTCAGCCATTCTCGGCCGTCCCCCGCGTATTGCCCGCCATGATTGGGTATGCCCTGAACCAGCGTTCCCAGGATCAGTCCTTGAATGGCACCCGTGAGGAGAGAACCGCACGCGTGCAGGGCATCGACGCAGCGCTTGATGGCATCGCTCGGTGCATAGTCGCGAAACTCCAACGCCATCGCGCGCACGATCAACGCCAAAAACATCAGAATGAACGGCATATACAACGCCGGCAGCAGAATCGAATAGGCCAGTGGGAACAACGCCAGCAGGCCACCGCCGCCCAACACCAGCCATGTTTCATTGGCATCCCAGATCGGCAAAATGCTGACCGCCATCGCCCGACGTTGCCGCCTGCAACGGGTTAGCCCCAGCAACACACCGACGCCCAGATCGGTGCCGTCAAGCAGCACATAATTGAGCACCGAAAACGCCAGGGCAGCGGCGGACAGCAGTGTGATCCAGTCATTATCCAGCATGGTTTGATGCCCTCAGGAATCACCGGTTTCCTCGGCCAGGGTTGGCTGCGGGCCAGGTTCATCCTGGTGCGGTGGCTTGCGCAGGATGCGCAACAGCACCCAGAGTCCGATGCCGAAGACCAACACGTAAAACCCCAGAATCGCCCAGGTCGAAGCAATCACCTGCTGACGCGACACCGACGACAGACTGTCAGCCGTGCGCAGCAGTCCATAGACGGTGTAGGGTTGGCGCCCCACTTCGGTCACCACCCAGCCACTGAGCATCGCCAGCAACCCGGCCGGTGCCATCAACAGACTGCTGCGCAACATCCAGCGTGTCGAATGCAATCGGCCTCGACTTCGCAACACCAGGCTGATCACGCCCTGCCCCAGCATCAACACCCCCAACCCGACCATGAGCCGGAACGCAAAAAACACCACCGGCACCGGTGGAATGTCTTCGGGGGGGAACTCATCCAGTGCGGCGATGGTGCCGGTCAGGTTGTAATGCAAGTACAGCGAACCGACGTGGGGAATGGCCACTTCCCAGTGATTGCGTCGTTGTGACATGTCCGGCACAGCGAACAAACGCAGGGGCTCGCCTTCACCTTCAGCCGGGCGGGTCCAGGAAGCTTCAATAGCCGCGACCTTCTGCGGTTGAAAGGCCAGTGTGTTCTCGGCATGAAAATGCCCCACTACGATTTGCACCGGCGCGAGCACGGCAATCGCCCACAGCGCCATCGAGTACTGAAGACGCGCCCTCGGGTTCTGCCGTGCCTTCAACAGTTGCCAGGCACTCGCGCCGGCCACCAGCGTGGCGGTCCCGATCAACGCCGCCAACGTCATGTGCACCAGCCGATAAGGGAACGACGGGTTGAAGATGATTGCCCACCAGTCCTGCGCAATGAAACGGCCATCGGCACTTATCGAAAAACCGGCCGGTGTCTGCATCCAGGAATTGGCCGAGAGAATCCAGAACGCACTGATCAACGATCCCGTGGCGACCGCACAAGTGGCCAGGAAATGCAGGCGCGGTCCGACCTTTTTCAATCCGAACAGCATGATCCCCAGAAACCCGGCTTCAAGGAAAAACGCCGCCAGCACCTCGTAGAACATCAGCGGACCTAGAATGTCTGCTGCCTGCGTCGAGAGCCGCGACCAATTGAGCCCGAACTGGTATTCCAGAATCAGACCCGACGCGGTACCTATCGCCACATTGAGGGCAAATATTTTCAGCCAGTAGCGGTAGACGTCCAGATAGATTTCTTGCCCACGCCACAGCCAGAGCGCTTCGAGTACCATCAGAAAGTTGGACAAACCGATGGTCAGGGCTGCCAGCACGATATGAAAACTGATGGTGATTGCGAACTGGACCCGCGCTGCCATCAATGCTGAATCAACTGCGTCCATGCTGTGTTCTCGCGATGTTCCCCGTAAAAACGACAGTGAAAATGCACATGGGCAGAACTCGCAGCGTGATTGCCCGGTTGACCCTTGGCGCCGTCAAACATTCCCCTCATTGCGCGATCGATGCATCGGGAGGCCCTTTGCAGACCTCCCCTGGCATCATCGGTCAGGACGTCCCCAATCCCCGGGAGAGGTCGGCCGGCGGATTGGACGCAATGGGTTGCTCCGAATCCATCCCGTGCTCTTCGGTGTGATCGGTGGTTTTGGTCACGGTATCGCGCACCGCTTCGTAGCCCTCCTGGGCCTGCTTCTTCACCTTGTCCACCAGCCCTGCGCTGGTACGTCCCATGTAGCGCTGCTCGGTGGTGGTCGTCGGCAACGCAGCGCCAATCATGGCACCCAGGGCAATGCCCGCCGCCGCGACCATCAGCGGTTGCTCCCTGAGCAATTGATTGAATTGCTGTCCCAGCACCTGGGAATTGCGCGCTAGACGATCACTGGCCTCATGCACCGCTTGGCTCACGCTTTCCTTGGTCGCACCAACATTGTCGCCCACACTGGCGGCCTTGTTTTTCAGCGATTGATAACCCTCTTTGATCGAGTCGCTGGTCTGGTGCAAATGCTCGCGTGCGCTGTCGAAGCCTTCCGACATACCATCCGCCCAATCCTCAAAACGATCCTGATCCGGCTCGGTGCGATGAGCCGGATACCTGACCGGCGGCCGGTTCTGGCTCATGATCAGCCACAGCAAACCGACCGAAGTCAGCACCGCAGGCACCGGATTATTGCGTACGCTGGTACCCAGGTTACTCAGGAACGTCGTGCCGTTGTTCTGCATCATGCCCCACGCCTGGTCGATCATCTGGCCCGGGGTGAACTTGCTTTCCAGCCGATCGACGATGTTGCCGATGCTGGCCCGCTGGGCGTCGATCTCACGCTCGATCTGTTCGGGGCTTTTTTCCGATTCGATGTCCAATTCGCTTTTCATGAGACTTTTCTCCGCAGCGCTTCCTGATCTTTATTCAAGGCGTCCATCGTCCGGTCAGGCTTGAAGTTGGACGGTTCGAATTGTTTTTTGCCCGACTGCAACATGGCGAACCCGACGATCATCACCACCACGCCGACAAGCAGTGCGGCCAGCCACGGCGCCATGAACGTGCTAAGCCCGTACACGGCAGACATCAACACAATGATGAAGCCCGCGAGCAGCACGATGGCGCCGCCCGCCACTGCCGCAATACCGGCCTTCAGGGTGGTGAGGCTGTTCTGAAGCTCGGCTTTGGCCAGCGCCAGTTCCTTGGTGAACAATGCGGGCACTTCGCGGGACAACTGGCGCAGCAGACCTACGACGGAAACGTCGTCAGGCTGTGCCAGCGGTCTTGCTCCCGGCAGATCTGGGTCGTTTATGTTCATCACCATTCTCCTTTGACGTTTGGCGAAGCCGGTGTCGATGCCCCGGCGAAGTCCGAAGGGTGGTCGTGCTCATTCGGCGACGATGGCGTGATACCGGTGGCCAGTCCGGGGTTGGTGTCGGTCGGGGAAGCCACCGACGTCTCATAAGGCCGATGAGCACCAAAGCCGCCCGTCGGCGGCATCGAACTGCCCTGCGCCGGGTCGTGTTCTGCGTGCGTGGTCACCGCTGCGGAACTGCCCGCCTTGAGGAACCGCGACAAGCCGAAGCCCAACGCGATGCTGCCGGCGATGAACAGCGCCGGATTGTTGCGCGCCAGTGCGGCGCCGTCATGCAACAGCTGTTCGGCACTCTTGCCGCGAAGGTTGCCCGCCAGCCCTGTCATAGACTCCGCCATGTCGGTGAGGTAGTCAGACATGCCCAGCGTGTCTTTATCCTCAAGTTCGGATACGAAGGATTTCGCCCCTTGGGCCAGCGCTTCGATCTGATCGGCGGCGGTGTCGCGGTACTGCCCGAACTGCGCATCGGCTTGCTGGCGCGCACCGCCCAGCGCTTCGGTCACGTCGTCCTTGAGATGCTGAAAGTCCTGTCCGGGTTTGCCGGCACCCGAATTCTCGGTCTGCCCCCCGGCCCTGCTGTCTGAAGTATTCATGTCGTCCCTCGCCTTCTGAATGAAAAGCGTCGTGGGAGTTCGCAGCGGGTTGCCCTGACTCCCTCATAGCAGAGGACGGATCAGTTCTGGGGGAGTTCAAAGCGGATGATGAGCGAGAGGGGGTATCCGACGTGTGATACTCAAACCTCCACCCTGTTGCGTCCTCCTTCCTTGGCGCGATAGAGACGCTCATCAGCCAGCTTCAGCACGCTTTCTGCCGTCGCGACGTCGGCGCTCAGACAGGCAATGCCGATGGAGATGGTCAACCTTCCAACCCCCGGGATCTCTGTGTCGGCGATCTGTTGGCGAATCCGCTCGGCAATGGACCTGGCGATTTCCAGCGGGGTATCGGGCAGGATCAGAGTAAATTCCTCGCCCCCTGCGCGGCAGGCCACGTCCGCCGAGCGGGAATTGTGCTTGAGGATGTCGGCGACCTGCTTCAGCGCAACGTCACCGGCGTCATGCCCGAAGGTGTCATTGACCCGTTTGAAGTGATCGATATCCAGCGCCAGCACTGAATAGTGTTGCCCGGCCTTCGTTAACAAAGCGAGTACGCCGTCCATGGCGCGTCGATTGGCCAGCCCGGTCAACGGATCACTTTGCGCCTCGTGGCTAAGCTGGCCGAGCTTTTGCTGAAGCAATTGCACGCCAGTCAGCATCGCCTGGCGAATGGCCGATGCGTCGCGGTACCAGGCATTGACGCGTTGCAGTTGGTCAAGGGTCTCGCTCGCGGCCAATTGATTGGCGGCAGCGGAGAGCTGGCGCAACGGCCTGGCGATCAGCCTGGTGCAGAGCAGAATCAGGCCGAAGCCGACAATGCCGGCAGGAATCATCCCGACAACCATTTCGCGCATGAGTGAGTCCAGCGTGGCAAGGCTACGCTGCGTGGGTTGCTGCACCACCACCGCCCAATGGGCGTCCGGTACCGGCGCAAAGCCGGTCAGCATCGGCACGCCTTTATAGTTCGGGGCAGCCATTGAACCGCCTTCACCGCGCAAGGCCGCATCCACCGACGAGCTCGAGCCCAGGATATCGCCGATTCTTTTCTGATCGGGGTGGTACAACAGTCGTCTGTTGCCGTCAGCCACGAAAGCAAAGGTGCCCTCGTGATGAAAGTGACTACTGATGACCGTGTGAAAAACGCCTTGCTTGAGCAGGTAGACAGAGCCGCCCACCACACCGAGAAATTCCCCGGACGGGTTGAAAACCGGTTGGGAAATAAACACCACCAGATTCCCGGCCAGGGACACATAGGCCGTGCTGACGAGCGGACGGCGCTCCTTGAGTGCCTGAACGATGCCTTGCGAAGACAACGGATTGCCGGCGATCTGCAAGGTGTCCGGATACGCCTGAAGCACCGTGCCGCGCGCATCCACGATGGCGATGGAGTTGAAGTCGGTACCCTGCGCCTGCAAGCGGACCGCCTCCTCGCGCAGCACCAGGGGATCGTTCCAATGTTCGGCGAGCGTGTTGGCGCTGTAGGTCAAGCGACTGTGCGCCGCACCGAGGAATTCACCGATGCTGGAGGCTACTTTCGCCGCATAGGCCCCATTGGCCTCCAGCGTCGAATGGATCAAGGCATCTCGCTGCACCCGATACGCGACAATGAGGCTGTTGCACAGCGTCGCCAGTACCGACAGCAAAACAAACAAAAGAATCAGCCCACGCAGATCGACGGGAAAGGGGCCGGATAGCTTCATGCAACCCTCCGCGGTGCCGCAGGGGTGATAAACGCTAAAGAGCAAAGGCGCAATTTTCAATCCACGAAGGAGTGTCGGATGCCCATCTCGCCGTGTCGCGCGACTCGGGCAGTGCGCATTGCAGGATAGGCAGAGTCCGTTGGTTTGTCACATTCCTGAGCGCGCAAATACCGTCAGACGTGCAGTCCTCAGGTTCTGACGCCTACCGTGTGAACTTGCTCACAACAACTACACTGAAAATGCACCGGACGGCTAAAAGTCAGTTTATGTCCGCAAAACTTGTGCAATATCAGGGGTATTCGCTAGTGCAACGTTGCAAGGACGCAGTTCAACCCTCCCCTCATGTCCGAGGCAATCGATTCTGAATGCGCTACCTGGCCTTCATCATCTTAGTGGTCACCATTGCCGTCCTGTGCCTAGCGCTCTACGGTTGGTATTGCCACCTTCGCGATGACCACGATGACTTTGTCTGAGCGTGCCCTCCTTCGACATTGCCAGCGCTCGACTCCCTTTCCAGCTTGCCATCCTTGATGGCTGTACCTTCCAACGGCCAGCCAATTGACGGCCATTGGCCAACACTCCTCCCGTTGTTCATTCACTATCCGCAAAACCGTCTATGTTGTAAGTGACAGGTCCATGCCGGGCCAGTAGTGCGCTGATGGAGTTCTTATGAAAAGGACCAATCTTGCAGCTGTTGTCACCGCAGTACTTGCAGTCATCATTCCCGCCACCTCGAACGCCACGCTATCTGCTGACCCGGTTTTCACCTTCGGTGTGCTTGGCAGCTACAGCAAACTCAAATTCGAAGGGCATCGGTCTACGGACACCGAGCACATGCCCGAAGGCGGATTGTTTTTAAACTTCGGCAACAAGATGACCGCCCGGACCGGCCTTGTCTTCAGCGCAGAAATCAGTGGGCAATACTCCGAGAGACAAAACCAGAAAGTGAAAGACGGGCAAGCTGACCTGGACCTGGGCTGGCGGTTTGCCCTGGATGCGCAAAACTATCTCGATCTCTTGCTGGGGGGGGGTTACAAGTGGAA
The DNA here is from genome assembly GCF_034008315.1 of Pseudomonas sp. P8_241. Taxonomy (NCBI): domain Bacteria; kingdom Pseudomonadati; phylum Pseudomonadota; class Gammaproteobacteria; order Pseudomonadales; family Pseudomonadaceae; genus Pseudomonas; species Pseudomonas sp. P8_241. The sequence goes on from NZ_CP125377.1 coordinate 4,179,866, forward strand.
TCGTTTCGACCCGGACTACAAGAAATACGAGACTGAGCTCACCAGTCGGACGCCTTTCGCCAAGGCCGCCATTGGCTACAACCATCTGTTCAGCGCCTCGACTTTGCGCCTGGAGGCTGGCGTCAGAAAGACCCTCGACGGCGACGCGGAGTTGAACATTCACGGGGTCAATAGCTCCACCGTTGACTTGAAGGACACCACCAATCCTTTTGTCGAACTGAGCTGGCTGATGAATCAGCAAGGGGCTTTTCCGCTGGTCGCGACCCTGTACTTCAACCGTTTCAAATATGACCTGGACGGTCAATTCAAGCTGACCGACTACGACAAACAGACCCGAGATGAATACGGCTTGAAAATAGGCATCGTGTTCTGACAAAAAAGCCCACTGACCGGTGCCGGTTCAGTGGGCTTTTTTCACATCAGGCCAGGACTCACTGACTCAAGATGAACGTCGCCAGGCTTTTCAGATCATCCGGGCTCAATTGAGCGAAAGGCGGCATGGGCACATTCCCCCATTTGCCGCTGCCACCCTGCTGAATGCTGGACATCAGCCGGTCCAATGCCTGCGGGTCTTTGGCGTACTTGGCCGCCACATCGTGGTAAGCCGGGCCTACTACCTTGTGATCGATCGCGTGGCAGGACAGGCAGGCATTGTTCTGCAGCAAAGCCTTGGCGTCGACTTTGGCAACTGTCACCACCGGAGGCTGGGCCGCCGGGGGGTTGGAGGCCGCCTGAACATCGGCATCGCTCGCCTTGGCACTGCCGTAGGTCACCGCCAGGTAAGCGCCAATCACACTCACATCCTGATCGCTGATCGGCGCGCCGTACACGTGCTGCATCTTGCCCGCTTCAGCGGTCCACTGGGCCAGGCTCAAGCCTGGCGGCTGAAAGTTGATGTAATCGGCCGAGTGGCAAACGGAGCACTTCTGCTGCGCCAATGCGTAGCCAGGCATGGCGCTGGGCTTGAATACTGCCGTTTCCGGCGGCAGCGTGATCGATAGCGGTGCCGCGCTAGCCAGGGTCGCCAGACACACCTGAGCCGCGCATAGCGCGGTGATGATGAATTTCATGGGTTTCATGCGGCCCTCCTCAGGCGACGGTCACGTGGCTGGTTTCCACGACGTGGCGACGGTAACCACTGGGGTTCCAGTCGGCTTTCATCGGTTGGGTCTCGCCTGCACTGTTGCTGGCGCGCACCATCAATTGCGTCGCGCCCTTGCTGGTGAAGGTGATCGGCAATGTCCACTCGCGGAAGGAGAATCGCCCCAGATCCTCGCCAAGCGCGGCTTCGCGCCAGGTGTTCGCGCCGTCGATCGAGACCTCCACCTTGTTGACCCCCACGCCACCGTCGAACGCAATGCCCTTGAGCAGCACGTTTTTGTTCAGCGGCATCACGTCGCCGTGCTTAACGCTGGTGATGAAACTGCGCACCGCCAACTTGGAAATCGGCAGGGTTTTCGCCGCCGTGGTGCCGGGGGCAATGCAGAAACAATCGTTATCCGGAAGACGGTAACCCTTGGCCATGAAGAAACCGTCGAAGGTGTGGTCGACGACTTCGATTTCGCTCAAATGCTTGACCCAATACGTACCGAAGTAGCCGGGCACCACCAGACGAATCGGGTAACCGTTGAGAAATGGCAGGTCGGTGCCGTTCATTGACCAGGCGATCATCGGCTCACCGTCCATGGCATGGCTGATGTCCAGCGCCTTGATGAATTCCGGGGTGCTCGGCAGCACCGGCTTATCCAGCCCACGGAAGGTCACTTGCGCAGCCTCGGCTTTCACCCCGGCCTTTTCCAGTACAGTCTTGAGCGAAACCCCAACCCAGCGCGCGTTGCCCATGGAACCATTGCCCAACTGAGCGCCGAACACGCGCGGCATCGAGAAGCCACGACTGTTACCCGAACATTGATTGACGGCGACCACTTCCACCGGTTCGGCGAGCGCCTTGAGCTCGGCGAGAGACAATGAGAGCGGCGTCTCGACCGTGCCCTTGACCGTCAAACGGTAAGTGTCCGGATCAATGCTGGTCGGAAAATCAGCCAGGTGATAGCGCACAAAAAAAGCGTCGTTGGGCGTGATCGGCCCTTCATTGAACACAGGGAACGGCGTCTCCAGGTGTGGCGGACGGGTTGTCACCAGAGTCAACGGGCGCTTTTGCGGGTATTGCACCAACGGTCGTGGGCCCGCGGCAAAGGTCACGTCTTCAGGGGACTGGCTGGTCGCGGCAGTTTCATCGGCGGCCTTGGCGAGACTCGCCAAGGGCGAAGCCGCCAACGCCAAGGTGAAAGCATCACGTAAAACCCGCCGACGGCTCGGCTGGCTGTTGTCTATAAAACTGAACTTCATTCTGCGCTCTCTATGATTGTTTTATTGAGATGCAACTGACGGCTCCCCACCTGCACGCGAGGCTTTTTGTAGGAGCAAGCTTGCTCGCGATGGTCGTGAGCGAAGACGCGTGTTTACTGGATAAACGCAGCGCTCTTGAGCACATCGCGAGCAAGCTCGCTCCTACACAATGGTGCCTGCCCTACGGAGGGGTATCAGGCTTACGGTTCGACGCCGGAAAACAAGTCAGTATCGCCACGCAAAAACTGTTCGCTTTACATTGAGCGTCAGTGACTTAGCATTTGATGACAGGACTGGAGCCCCAAGTCCAATGCCCATTCCAGCGCCCACAAAAAAACCCACTGACCGTCTCCGGTGCAGTGGGTTTTATTTGATTAGGCGGTCTGGTTACAGAGCCATATCACGCGCAGCATCGGCTTTCGGCGCTTTTGCATCAAGATCGACAGTCACCGGGGTCGTTGCCGGAGCCATCGTCGCCGGAGGCGTCGTCAGTTCCAGCACCTTGGCGGTGTACGCCCATTCCTGCGCAACCTTTTCCGGGCTGGCGTTCAGCTGGGTGCCGTAGCTCGGGACGATCTGGTGCAGCTTTTCCTGCCACTGCGGGCTCGCGACCTTGTCCTTGAAGACTTTCTGCAGCACGGTCAGCATGATCGGTGCGGCGGTCGAAGCGCCTGGCGAGGCGCCCAGCAGGCCGGCGATGCTGCCGTCTTGCGCAGCGACGATCTCGGTGCCCAGTTTCAGCACGCCACCGGCGGCTTCGTCGCGCTTGATGATCTGCACACGCTGCCCGGCTTGCCACAGACGCCAGTCTTCAGCCTTGGCGTTCGGGAAGTATTCTTTCAAGGCGTTGAGGCGGTCTTCATCCGACAGCATCAGTTGGCCTGCCAGGTACTCGACCAGCGGGTATTCCTTGATGCCAACCTTGGTCATTGGCCACACGTTGTGTGTGGTCGTGGTGGTCAGCAGGTCCAGGTACGAACCTTCTTTGAGGAACTTGGTGCTGAAGGTCGCGAATGGGCCAAACAGAATCACGCGCTTGCCATCCAGCACGCGGGTGTCCAGGTGCGGAACCGACATCGGCGGTGCGCCAACGGAAGCTTTGCCGTAGGCCTTGGCCAGGTGTTGCTCGGCAATGGTCGGGTTTTCGGTCACGAGGAACGAGCCGCCTACCGGGAAGCCTGCGTATTCCTTGGCTTCAGGAATGCCGGACTTCTGCAGCAGGTGCAAGGCACCGCCGCCAGCGCCGATGAACACGAACTTGGCGTCGGTTTCGGTTTTGCTGCCGTCTTTGAGGTTTTTGTAGCTGACGCGCCAGCTGCCGTCTTCGTTACGGGTGATGTCCTGCACTTCGCTGGACAGCTTCAAGTCGAATTTCGGTGTGGTTTGCAGATGTGCAACGAACTGGCGCGTAATTTCGCCGAAGTTCACGTCAGTACCCAGCGGGCTCCAGGTGGCCGCGATTTTCTGGTTCGGGTCACGCCCTTCCATCATCAGCGGTACCCATTGCTTGATCACAGCCGGGTCTTCGGAGTACTGCATGCCGGCGAACAGCGGGCTCGCTTGCAGAGCGTCGTAGCGTTTCTTCAGGAACTTGATGTTGTCATCGCCCCACACGAAGCTCATGTGCGGTGTGGAGTTGATGAACGAACGCGGGTTTTTCAGCACGCCTTGCTGAACCTGCCAGGCCCAGAACTGACGGGAGATCTGGAAGGCTTCGTTGATTTCAACAGCCTTCGGGATCGAGACCTTGCCGCTCTCGTCTTCCGGCGTGTAGTTCAGCTCCGCCAGCGCGGAGTGACCGGTACCGGCGTTGTTCCAGCCGTTGGAGCTTTCCTGAGCGACGCCGTCGAGGCGCTCGATCATTTGCATCGAGGTGCCAGGTTCCAGCTCATTGAGCCATACACCCAGGGTCGCGCTCATGATGCCGCCGCCAATCAGCAGCACATCGACTTTCTTCGCCTCTTCAGCCTGGGCCGTGGTCATCCCCAACGACAAGGCCAACCCCAGCAGGGCTGTGTTTACTTTCTTAAACATCTGTTGCACCTATGATAAAACGCCATCCGCCCTTCCATCCTCGCGCACGCAGCCCCATGTTTCACGGCAGATCATGGGTGAAGGCACAGCGGGATTACAGGGTGGGCACACAAGGCCGACGAAACGCATCGACCCCAGTTTAATGTCCCTTCTGAACTGACTTTTTATCTTTATTGGCTTCAGCTGCTTGAGCGACAGTGATTCCGTCGGCACGTCTCAAGGACATGCAAACTGAATAGGTCAAACCAAGTTGGCGCGAAGAATATCACGTCGGGGCGGGCCCGCGTGTCTGTTGCTGAATCGTTTGTCCCGGTCCGGTCACTGAGCCCTTCTATACTCACCCTGTTTTCCACCCGCATATGAGGATGTGTCATGGGCGACAAAGACGATCTGCGCAAGTATTCCTCCCAGGTCATCGACGGCATCGAAGCCGCCCCCGCACGCGCCATGCTCCGCGCCGTAGGCTTCACCGATGAAGACTTCAAGAAGCCGCAGATCGGCATTGCCTCGACCTGGGCGATGGTCACGCCCTGCAACATGCACATCGACAAACTGGTGATCGAAGCGGAAAAAGGCGCGAATGCGGCGGGTGCCAAAGGCGTGATTTTCAACACCATCACCATTTCCGACGGCATCGCCAATGGCACTGAAGGCATGAAGTATTCGCTAGTGTCCCGCGAGGTGATTGCCGACTCCATCGAAGTGGTGGTCGGCTGCGAAGGCTTCGATGGTCTGGTCACCGTCGGCGGTTGCGACAAGAACATGCCGGGCTGCCTGATTGGCATGGCGCGGTTGAACCGTCCTTCGATCTTTGTGTACGGCGGCACCATTCGACCGGGCGCCGGCCACACCGACATCATTTCCGTGTTCGAAGCCGTGGGCCAGCATGCCCGCGGTGACATCAGCGAGATTCAGGTCAAGCAGATCGAGGAAGTGGCAATCCCCGGTCCCGGTTCCTGCGGCGGCATGTACACCGCCAACACCATGGCCTCGGCCATCGAGGCGCTGGGCATGAGCCTGCCCGGTTCCAGCTCCCAGGAGGCCATTGGCGGCGACAAGGCCTCGGACAGTTTCCGCGCCGGCCAGCAGGTCATGGAGCTGCTCAAGCTGGACCTCAAACCCCGCGACATCATGACCCGCAAGGCCTTTGAAAACGCCATCCGCGTGGTCATCGCCCTCGCCGGCTCAACCAACGCCGTGCTGCACCTTTTGGCCATGGCCAATGCGGTGGACGTAGAGCTGACCCTGGATGACTTCACCGAGCTAGGCAAGATTTCCCCGGTGGTTGCCGACCTGCGTCCCAGCGGCAAATACATGATGAGCGAACTGGTCGCCATCGGCGGCATTGAACCGTTGATGAAGCGCATGCTGGCCGCCGGGATGCTGCATGGCGATGCGTTGACCGTCACTGGCAAGACCCTCGCTGAAAACCTCGAACACGTGGCCGACTACCCCGAAGGCCAGGACGTGATCCTGCCCTTCGACCGGCCGATCAAAAAGGATTCGCACTTGGTGGTGCTGCACGGCAACCTCTCGCCCACCGGCGCCGTGGCCAAGATCACCGGCAAGGAAGGCCTGCGCTTCGAAGGCACGGCCCGGGTCTATCACGGCGAAGAAGGCGCTCTTGCCGGCATTCTCAACGGTGAAGTGCAGCCCGGCGAAGTCATCGTGATTCGCTACGAAGGACCCAAGGGCGGACCGGGCATGCGCGAAATGTTGTCGCCGACGTCGGCAGTCATGGGCAAGGGTCTGGGCAAGGAAGTCGCGTTGATTACCGACGGGCGTTTTTCCGGCGGTTCACACGGGTTCGTGGTTGGCCATATCACGCCGGAGGCCTTTGAAGGCGGGCCGATTGCGCTGGTGAAAAATGGCGACAGGATCACCATTGATGCCGAAACCCGGCAGATCACGGTCGACGTGTCCGACACCGAGCTGGCCGAGCGCAAATCGCGCTGGGTGCGGCCGGAGTCGAAGTACAAGCGCGGGGTGTTGGCCAAGTACGCGAAGACTGTTTCCAGCGCTTCAGAGGGAGCGGTAACGGATAAGTATCTTTAGACCTGTAGGAGCCGGCTTGCTGGCGATTCAGGCGACACGGTGTACCTGATGCACCACATCGCCTTCAGGAGCCAGCAAGCCGGCTCCTGAAGGATCGCCTCACAACCTGAACCGATCCACCGACTGCGACAACTGACCCGCCAGGCTCGACAATTCGTCGGTGGTCGAGGCCGTCTGCCCGATCACTTTGCTGTTGCCCTCGGACATCCCGGCAATCATTTCCACCTGATGGGCAATTTCATTGCTGGCCAGGCTTTGCTCGCCGATGGTGCGGCTGATGTCGTTGACCAGTTGCGTGGTGTTGAGCGTCGCTTCGAGAATTTCACGAATCGCACGCTCGACATCGGCAGTCACCGCCATGCCCTTGTCGACCTGCGCCACGCCCTCCTCCATGCTGATCACCGCTTCACGGGTGCTTTGCTGGATGCGTGCGACCATGCTGGCGATTTCCTGGGTCGAGGCGCTGGTGCGCCCGGCCAGGCTGCGGACTTCGTCGGCCACCACGGCAAAACCACGACCCTGCTCGCCGGCGCGGGCTGCCTCGATGGCGGCGTTCAGCGCCAACAGGTTGGTCTGGTCGGCGATGCCCTTGATCACTTGAATAATGTTGAAAATCCCCTCGGACTCCTTGTCCAGCGTGCGAATCACCTGCGCCGAATGCTGAGCCGAGCGTGCGATGCCATCCATGTCGTTGACCACTTGATGGATCACCCGCCCGCCATCCTTGGCCAACGCTTCGGCCTGATTGGCCATGTCCAGCGCCCGTCCGGCATGCCGGGTGATTTCCTCGATGCTCGCGGTCATTTCGCTGGCGGCCGCCGCCATGGTGCTGGCCGCAGCGCTTTGCTGCTGGCTGCTGCCGGCAACTGCGTGGCAACCGTTGCTCAATTGCTTGCTCATGCCGCTCACGCCGTGGGCATTGCCGCGTACCACTTCGATCATGCCGCGCAAATCGCGCTGCATGATCGCCAGGCTGCGGATCAGCGCACTGGCCTCGTCATGCCGGGCAGGCTCGACAATAGGTTCGCTGAGGTTGCCGTGGGCGATGCTGTCGGCGATGCGACTGGCCGTCTGCAACGGCCCCATGATGCTCAGGATCGCCGAGCGGCCAAGGGCGAGCAGCAGCAACAGGCTGACGACCAGCACGCCACCGAGGGCAAGATTGGCGTTGCTGATGGCGTGCGCCGTGCCCTGACTGGTCTGCTGGGTGTTGCTTTCGATCAGCTCGCTGAGCGCCGCCATCTGGTCTTCCAGTTGGCTGAACGCCGTGTTGAACGTGCCCAATTGCTGTTGCGCGGCCTCGGGGTTTTCCAGCGCCAGACCGACGATGCGCTCGGCAGCGCCAATATAAGTGTCGAGGCTTGGCTTGATTTTGTTCAAAGCCGTCTTGAGGGTGTCGTTGACCGGCAGTTTGAGGTTATCGCCCAGCACTTCACGAAAATGTGTGGTGTGTTGTTCGATGGAACTGCGCACCTCGGCCTTGCTGCTGGTGCTCTTGCCCAACCCCACCAGCATCGCCGACAGCACGTCGGCGCGCAGGGCGTCGTGCATCATGTCGGCTTCGAGGTGATTGCGCAGTGCCGTCATGCTGACGTTGTTGTCGTTCACGGCCTCGGCCATGCGCATGTTTCCCAGGTAACTGACCAGGCTCATGACCAGGGCGGCGAGCAGACCGGTGCCGATCAGCAAGCATAAACGTAGTTTTATGGACACTCTGTGGTTCCTCTCTGGCACGGTTGTCGGCTGGGCGTCGCCCACCACGAATGACACTGCTGAAGAGGGTATCGACTGGCTTGAGCGGTAATTGAAGCCTATTGCTACAGATTGTCGTTTTTGCGACATGCGGTCGGTAGCGGCGTCGTTTGCGTCGTGCCGCGCAGGGAAACCAACAGCAAGCTGACAAGCGCACCGGCCACGGCGATGGCCATGTCCTTCTGCGAATCCCAAGGGTCGTTTTGCGCACCGACGAACGCTTTCGAAGTGTCGTCGCCGAGGAAGGCGCCGCCGACCCACTCCACCAGTTCGTAGAGAGCCGAGGTCGACAGCATGATGTTCAGTGCAATGAAAAACAGCCAGAAACCCCGCAACGGCGTCAGGCGCATCAGCACTTCCCGAACCGGATACACCAACAACAGTCCGTAGCTCAGATGCACCAGGCGGTCATAGTGATTGCGATGAACGCCGAAGGATTTTTCCAGACTGAACCCGAACATCCCCGAACTCCACTGATCGTACGGCACCAGGGAATAGGTGTAATGCGCCCCAAGCTCATGCACGCACAAAAACACAAACACCAGAGTGATGGACACCGCAGACAATCTGAACCGGCCAGAGAACGCGATCAACGTGCCCACCAACAACAGCACCAGCACGTTTTCCAACGCCCAATCCACCCGGCTGCGGGGTGAAAAGCCCGATGCCAAAACGATCAGCAGGAAAACCGTCAACAAGGCCAGCTCATACCGCGAATGTCGGTTGGACTGCATGGCTTGCGTTCCTCGATGTATGGGTAAAGCCCTTCTACTTCGAGAAAGCTGCGCGTTGCAAAGTTCGCTTTTTTCTTACCCGTAGGAGCAAGCTTGCTCGCGATCGCGACAGGCAAGCCGACATTGCTGATGATGAATGAACGCTTTCGCGAGCAAGCTTGCTCCTACAGGTACGCGTTCCGCCATCAGGTATTGGTCTTGAGCTTCGTCCACAACCGCGTACTGAGCCGCGCAATCGCCGCGGGCAAGTCCTCGACGGTGAACAACTTGTCCATGACACTCTTGGGCGGGTAAATCGCCAGATCCTGCTTCACGGCGGGGTCGACAAAGGCATCCGCCGCGCTGTTCGGGTTGGCGTAATGGATGCTGTTGCTGATATTGGCAATCACCTTCGGCTCCAGCAGGTAGTTCATGTAGGCGTAGCCGTTCTTCTCATGGGGTGCGTTCCTGGGCATGACCACCATATCGAGCCACAGCGTGGAGCCTTCATCCGGAATCGAGTAGGCAATCTCGATGCCGTTTTTGGCTTCCCTGGCGCTGGCGGCGGCTTGCACGATGTCGCCATTGAAACCGATCACTGCACAGACGTTGCCGTTGGCCAGGTCGCTGATGTATTTGGAGGCATGGAAGTACTGCACGTAGGGCCGGATTTTCAGCAGTGCCTGCTCGGCTTTCCTGTAGTCGGCCGGCTCGTGGCTGTGCGGCGGCAGACCCAGGTAGTTGAGAGTGATCGGCAGGATCTGCGTCGGGTTGTCGATGATCGCCACCCCACACTCACTGAGCTTCTTGATGTTGTTTTCGTCGAAGAACAGGTTCCAGGAATGAGTAACGTCGGTGTTGCCGAAGATCGCCTTGATCTTCTCGACGTTGTAACCGATGCCCGCCGTGCCCCACATGTAGGGGTAGCCGTACAGGTTACCGGGGTCGTTGACTTCAAGTTTTTTCAGCAGCACCGGGTCGAGGTTTTTCCAGTTGGGCAGTTGGCTCCTGTCGAGTTTCTGGATGGCCCCGGCCTTGATCAGGCGCGACAAAAAGTGGTTCGACGGACTGACCACGTCATAACCGGTATTGCCCGTCATCAATTTCGACTCCAGCACCTCATTGCTGTCGTGGATGTCGTACGTGGCCTTGATCCCGGTTTGCCGGGTGAAGTTGGCCAGGGTGTCGTCGGCGATGTAACCGTTCCAGTTGGAAATGTTCACGGTTTCATCGGCAAAAGCGGCAGCGGAAAACGCAGAGACCAGGGCCACCAGAGAAAGGGTATTGACGCGCATGTTGAATCACCTTCGATGTACGGAGTGTTGTTCTTGTTGTGTGGTTCGATTCTTTAGATTTCGGTTCTGGCCCTGACCGCTTCCACGCGCATCCGTAGCATGGCACCGATGTCGAGCAAGGGTTTGGGTGGCAACCAGCCGGGTTGGGCTCGCTGCATGACTGATCGCATCAGTGTTGAGTCGCCCCCCGAAGCCAGTTCCGCGAGCAACCGCCCCCATAACGTGCCGCGCGCAACGCCCGAGCCGTTGCACCCTGCCACGGCAAACACGCCCTCCTCGACCCTGGCGAAATAAGGTTGCCCCGAGCGTGACGCGCTGAGGTGCCCGGTCCAGGTGTGTTCGATATCCTGCTCGCCGAAGAACGGAAAACGCCGCTGCAAACCCAGCACGTGGTGCTGACGACGTAGCGACAATTGGTCCAGGGACAAATCCTGCGCACGATACTCCGCGGTGTTGCGGATCATCACCCGACGATCCGGCGTCAGACGCACCGTCGCCCCCAGTGGCCGGGTGGACAGCACACCCCAGGGCGCTGCCGCGCCGATGGCTTGAAACTCGGCATCGCTGAGCGGCCGTGTCAGACTGGCACTGAGCTCCATCGGGAACGTTGCGCTGTCGTCGATACCCGTCCGCGGGATAAAGGCATTCAGGCACACCAACACCTGTTTGGCCTCGACACATGCGCCGCGGCTGCGGGCGCGAATACGGCCGTTACCCAAGCGTTCAAGACCGCTGATGTCGGTGTTTTCAAAAACCGTCACCTTCTGCGGCAAGGCATCGAGCAAACCCTTCACATACTTCGCCGGTTGCAGCAACGCATTGCCGTTGCCGCACCAGATCGCGGCCTTGTAGTGCTGTGTGCCGAGTTTTTCACTCAACTGTTCGCCTTGTAGAAACTGCGCAGAAGCACCCACCGCACGCAGGGTTTTCAGCTTGCTCTCGACGTCGGTCAACTTGCGCGGATCGCTGACGGCGAAGAAATAACCTGACTCCTGGAAGTCGCATTCGATGCCATGTCGGGCAATCTGCTTGCGGACTTCGTCGGCGGCGGCTCGCCCGATCGATGTGTCCACTTCATAGCCGGCGAACCCGTCGCTGCCCAGCAACTCACTCGCGGCGGGATGTTCATGAGCCACGACAAATCCGGAGTTGCGCGCCGATGCGCCTTGGGCGGCACGCTGCCGGTCGACCACGACGATGCTGGCCTGCGGGTGCATCTGGGTAAGGGCGTGCGCAGCGCTCAGCCCCGTGATCCCGCCGCCGATGATCAGCCAATCGGCCAGTTGCGTTCCCTTGAGCGAATCTCGCTGGGGCGAACACCCGGCTTGCGCGATCCAGCCACAACTATTTTCCATGCATCACCTCTTGTTCTTGTCCGGCCTGCCGAACCAACCCGACCTCATGCACGTTTCGCATGAATGATTGGCGATGGCGGTTTCGATGACTAGAATCTAAAGGCTCTTAACACCCACGACCAACGCTATTAAATCATCGAGGCATTCTTAAAACGCATGGATAAAATTCGCCACGTGCCATCGATGCAGGGCTTGCAGGCTTTGGTCGAAGTCGCCGAATGCGGCACCTTCACCCTGGCGGCGCGCAAGCTCTGTCTGACCCAAAGTGCGGTGAGCCGGCAGATCCAGCAGTTGGAAAGCCACTTCGGCGTGGCGTTGTTCGTCAGGAGCAGTCGCAGCATTCAACTGACGGCCGAAGGTGAGCAGGTGCTGGCCAGCGCTCGCGCCATCCTCGAGCAATTAAGAGCGCTCGAAGATCGCCTCGCACCGCAAAAGCGTCCGTTCCGCATCCGCATGCACGTGTCGCTGGCGGTGCGTTGGTTGCTGCCCAAACTGAGTGACTTTTACCGCCATCATCCCGACGTTTCACTGGCGATTGAAACCGTGGCCACGGAGATCGTAGAGCCGGCCAGCGACAGCGATGCGTACATCCTGTATCTGCCCGAACCAACGGCTGCGGCGCAATGCCTGACCCTGTTCGAGGAAGCGCTGGTGCCGGTCTGCGCGCCCGGTCTGGGCAGCCCGACACAGCCATTGACGTCGCTGGAAGATCTCTCGGGTTTCGCCCTGCTGCACCGTTCCGCCGACCAGCATGACTGGCAGGACTGGTTGTCGGCCAACGGCGGCAAGTCGCTGAAGGACTACCGGCACATCCCGTTCAACCTCGACGAACTGGCCCTCGATGCCGCTGCACGAGGCCTGGGTGTGGCGATGACCGACATGACCCTGGCCGGCGAATCGATTGAGCGCGGTGTGCTGGTCGTGCCCTTTGGTGAACCGTTGAAGACCCGGGGCATTTACTCGCTGTGTCTGCAACCTTCGGCTGCGGCCCATCCGGCGTGCGCATCGGTGATGCAGTGGTTTACCGCACAAACCTGTGGGAGCGAGCCTGTTCGCGAAGACGATGTGACATCAAACAGCTGAGTGGACTGACCCAACGCTATCGTCGGAACGCCGCCCGGATCAATCATCCTCATGCAACTTGATCCCCCGCGCATGCAGCACAGGCGGCACCACCAGCACCAGCAGAGTCAGCGCCAGGAAAAACGCCGAGATCGGTTGCGTCAGAAAAATCGTCCAGTCGCCCTCGCTGATCGACAACGCGTTGCGCAGTTGCTTCTCGGCCATCGGCCCAAGCAGCATGCCGACGATCACCGGCGCCACCGGGAAGTCGAAACGGCGCATCAGCACCCCGCCCCAACCAATCGCCAGCATCAGCACCAAATCGAAGGAAGAGTGGCGCATGCCGTACACGCCAATGGTCGCGAACACCAGAATGCCCGCGTTCAAATACGGCCGGGGGATCTGCAGCAACTTGACCCACAGCCCCACCAGGGGCAGGTTCAACACCAGCAGAATAACGTTGCCGATGTACAGCGACGCCACCAGGGTCCAGACCAGTTCGGCAGACGTTTCAAACAGCATCGGCCCCGGTTGCAGGTTGTAGTTCTGGAACGCGGCCAACAGGATCGCCGCCGTGGCGGAGGTCGGAATCCCGAGGGTCAACAACGGCACCAACGATCCCGTCGCGCTTGCGTTATTGGCCGCTTCCGGGCCGGCGACGCCTTCGATGGCGCCCTCGCCCTTGTTGGCGGAAAACTCCTTGGGATACTTGCTGAGTTTGCGTTCGGTGGAATAGGACAGAAAGGTCGGAATCTCCGCACCACCGGCCGGTATCGAGCCAAACGGAAAACCGATCAGCGTGCCTCGCAGCCAGGCTGGCACCGAGCGCTTCCAGTCGGCACGGGTCATCCATAACGACGTCAGGCGGTGCCGCCCTTCACGCTGTTCTGTTTGATACAGCAAGCTGTACAACGCCTCGCCAACGGCAAACAACCCCACTGCCACCAGCACCACTTCGATGCCGTCGACCAGTTCGGGAACGCCAAGGGTGTAGCGGGCGATCCCCGAAGTCGCGTCCAACCCGATCAGGCCGATGGTCAAACCGATACCCAACGAGGCAAAGCCACGCAGCATGGAGGCGCCGAGCACCGCCGACACCGTGGTGAACGACAACACCAGAATCGCGAAATACTCGGTCGGGCCAAAGTTCAGCGCCAGCCTGGCCACCACCGGCGCGAACAGGGTCAGTAAAACCGTCGCGATGGTGCCGGCCACAAAAGAACCAATCGCCGCCGTGGCCAACGCGGGGCCGGCGCGCCCGTTGCGGGCCATCAGGTTGCCTTCCAGTGCCGTGACCATGGATGAAGACTCACCAGGTGTGTTGAGCAAAATAGAGGTGGTTGAGCCGCCGAACTGTGCGCCGTAATAAATCCCCGCGAACATGATCAACGCACCGGTTGGATCGACCTTGGCGGTAATCGGCAGTAGCAAGGCCACCGTCAAGGCCGGTCCGATGCCGGGTAATACACCAATGGCAGTACCAAGCAAACAGCCGATAAAACCCCATAACAAATTGATCGGCGTCAGTGCCGAGGCAAAACCCATCGCCAGGCTAGCGAGAATGTCCACCGTGTTACCTCCTTTGGCCCGAGTCAGATCCAGTCATCGAATGCACCAATGGAGATGGAACGGCTCGATCGACGCAATGAAGTGAACATGAGCGTCTCGCGAAACTGTTTTTTGGGTGCCGATTGCACTTAGATTAGGACACTCATCCTGTTTTCGTTTTCGCCAAAGCGACAAACGCTGTTCTGTCGGTCACCGCTTGCGTTGTTTTCAGGCGCCTACGAATCCGTTGGCGGTCTGCTTTGAGAAGGAAATTTCGCCAGCCGTCGCAGGTTCTGCTCTGCGGCGGCTAGCGTGTACGCATCGGTCGCGTCACGTGTGCCACGTCGACGCAAACGAGCCCGTTTCAGGACGCGCTTGATGCGAGAGCCCTGACATGGCTGATGGCTAGCGATTGAACCTAAACAAGAAAATCCTCCACCAGCTTGACCCAGCAATCAGAGCCCAGACGGATCAACTCGTCGTTGAAGTCGTAATGCGGGTTATGCACGGAACACCCATGGAACTCGCCCTCGCCGTTGCCCAGCATGAAGTAACAGCCCGGCACTTCACCGAGCATCCAGGCAAAGTCCTCAGTGCCCATGACCTTGGGTCCGCGGCTGTGCAGGCAGCCAGGTTCGAACAGCGGCTCCAGACTCTGGCGCACCCGTTGCGTCTCGGCCACATCGTTGATCAGCGCAGGCGCCAGTTGGGTGATCTTCAAGTCGATGCTGACGCCGAATGATTGCTCGTGGCCGCAGACAATCTGCTCCAGGCGTTGGTTGATTTTCTGCTGGGTCTGCGGGGTGTCGGTGCGCACGCTGATCAGCATGCTGGCCTCGTCAGGAATGATGTTGTAGACACTCCCGGCCTGTAGCATGCCGATGCTGATCACCGCATATTCCTCAGGGCCCAGGTTGCGCGACTTGATGGTCTGGATCGCGTTGATCAAGCTGGCTACCACGGGCACCGGATCCACCGCCAGTTCGGGCATGGCGCCGTGTCCCCCCTTACCGGTGACGCTCAGTTGCACCCGCTCGGAAGACGCCATGGTCGGTCCGGCCTGAACCACGACCGTACCCACGGGTGCGCCGGGCATGTTGTGCAGGGCAAAAATCGCATCGCATGGAAAACGCTGGAACAGGCCGTCGTCGATCATTGCCTTGGCGCCGCACAACCCCTCCTCGTCGGGCTGGAAAATCAGATTCAGGGTGCCATTGAACTCGGCGCTGGTCGCCAGACGATAAGCGGCCGCAAGCAAGATCGCGGTGTGCCCGTCGTGACCGCAGGCATGCATGCGGCCGGCGATCTGACTGGCGTGGGCAAAGGCGTTTTTCTCCTGCATCGGCAGCGCGTCCATGTCGGCGCGCAGGCCGATGCGGCGGTTGCCCTGGCCCTTTTTCAGGACGCCGACCAAGCCATGCCCGCCGATGCCGCAATGGACCTGATAGCCCCACTGCGCCAGCTTGGCGGCGACCAGTTCGGCGGTATTTGGGGTTTCACCCCCAAGCTCGGGAGCAGCGTGAATTTGTCGGCGCAGCGCCACGAACGTTTGCAGGTCGGCGTTGCTCAAAACAGGGCTGATTTGTTGAGTGCTCATGGTTCAGGCTCTTCCAATGTTTTCCGGGAATAGTTTCAGGCAGGTCAGGCTGATCACCCCACCGCCCACCAAGTAAAAGGCAGGGGCCAACGGGTCGTTGAGAGTCGACGTCAGCCAGGTGGCGATCAGCGGCGAGAACCCCCCGAACAGGGTCACGCCAAAGCTGTAGCTGACCGAGGTGCCGAGTGCCCGCTGCGGTTTGGCGAAGGCTTCCATGATCATCGCGAAAAACGCCCCTGAACCGACGCAACCGGGAAGTACCAGCAGCGCCACGATCAGCATCGCCAGATACAGGTCGGTGGTGTGCGACAACAACCACAGCGCCGGCCATGCCGCGATGACGGGCAACGTGACGGTCCACACCAAAAGCTTTTTGCGCAGGCCATGACGGTCGGCGTAACGCCCGGCAATCGGCGTGATGATCGCCAGGCACGCGGCGGCAACACAGGCAATCGCCAAGGCGCTGCGCTGCGGATAGTGCAGCGCGGTGACCAGGTACGACGGCATGTAGAAAATGAACAGGTACATGCCGATGGTCGCGCTCGCCATCAGGCCCGTGGCCAGGACGGTGTTGCGCAGGTCGATCACCTCGCGCCAGCGAGGCTTGCGGCCGGTGGATGGCGGTTGCTCAATGACTGCGTGCTCAAGCGTTTCCGGCAGACAACGGCGGATGTACCAACCGACCGGGCCGATCAGCAGACCGACGATGAACGGAATGCGCCAGCCCCAGTTTTCCAGGTCAGGCGTGTTCATGACACTGGTCAGCAGCAACCCGATGCCTGCCCCGACCAAGGCCGCATATCCCTGGCTGGCGGCCTGCCAACTGACGTTGGCACAACGATTGGCCGTTCCGGTCGACTCCATCATGAGCACCGAGGCGGTGCCGATTTCACCACCGGCGGAAAACCCTTGGGTGAGGCGTCCGATGACCAGGAGCACGGTGCCGAAGACCCCGGCTTGCTGGTAAGTGGGGGCGAATGCGATCAAGGCGGTGCCCAGTGTCATCAGGAAAATAGTCAGCGTCAGGGCCGCCTTGCGACCCTTGCGGTCGGCGAAACGACCGATCACCATCGCCCCGATTGGCCGCATCAGAAAGCCCACACCGAAGGCGGTCAACGACATCAGCAATGACGCTACCGGCGACTGCGCCGGAAAGAAATTCCTGGCGATCACCACGGCGAAAAAACTGTAGATGGTGAAATCGTACATCTCCAGGGCATTGCCCAGAGCGCATGCAACGGTGGCTTTTCTAGACCCGACGGCGGCACTGTCGCGCCGTATCGTGCCATTGGCCAAGGGAGTATCCGATTGCAGGGTGGTCATGGGAGATCTCCGAGTTATTGGCGTTGTCGGCACCAACTATCGGGTAACTCTGACGATGAATCACTTGCGCTTTTTGCACACGATTAACCAACAGTTTATTTCGTCGGGCTTCGCCCCGAAATATCGCTCCACGACGGTGCGATCCTTGGTCATTGAGCCCTTCAACGCACCGGTTTTTTCCAGTAACAGCGCCTGTCGAAACCAGTGGACGCGGTGAATCCGACGACTACAAGAGAATTGCCCCACCCTCCACCCCCCTGAAACCCAGTTTTCAGCTACCAAATTAGCAATCAGGCATACCCATACAAAATTGACAATTTCCGACTCATTTTATTTTCGTGGAGGCTGCGAACCTTCAGTCATCAGCTACACGGAGAGTCTGTAATGGGTACGTCCGCCGCGCGCAATTCGTCATTGGCCGCCATGCTGCTGGGGGTGAGCCTGCCTGCAGTCAGCCAGGCTGAAGGGTTCCCGTCCATCGCCCGAGTGGCGCCAGGGTTTGGCTACTACAACGTCGACAAGGGCTTTGATGACAAGCTCAAGTTCTATGGCACCGTCGATGCCTTCGTGAACTACCAGGACTCGGGTCATTACTCAGGGGTCAAGGTCGCCGGCGGCGCGGCCTGGACCAACAAACTGGGGCTATACATGCGCAAGGCTGTCGATGCGGACACGGTACTGGAAGCGGATGTCGAAGAAGGCTTCAACCTCAACGGCAAGGCGCTCGACGAGCATTGGAAGCAGGTCGGCGCATTGCGCCTGGCCGTCGTGGCGCTACGCTCGCGTAACTACGGGAAACTGGAGTTTGGCAAAACCTACGGCATGGGCACGCCGACCTACGCCGACCCGTTTCTGGCTACCTATGGCTCACCCTATACTTACCTGACCTCTCCGCCCGCCGGGCGCGGCGCCTATTATCTGGACCTGCGGCCCAAACACACCCTGGCCTATACCACCGCGAAATTCGCCGGTTTCAGCCTCGGCAGCGCATTGAGCTTTGGCTTGAACGATACGGCCAGTTCGGGAAAGACCCTGCGCGGCAAGGGTGTGAGTTTGCAATACAGCAATGCGCACTGGATCTTGATTGGCTCGTTCAACGATTATCTGAGCGATCCCTGGGATGACGGTGATCGTGAGCGCCAGACCCACAACTACTTCAAAAGCGCTTCAGCGTTTTACGACTTCGGACCGCTCGCGGCCAGCCTCACCTGGCAGCGCCAGGACGTCGACTACCAAGCGACACCGAGCATGACCGCCTGGACAGTGGGCATTGCCGCGCCTGTGGGCAAAACCGATGTGGCACGCCTGTCACTGGTCCAGCGCAATATCGAATTCGGCAACAAGGACGCATTCGGGATGATGCTCGGCTATGACCATTTTCTGAGGCCTAATTGGGCCATCTACGGCCGCGTCGCGCTGATCGATAATCACCCCAACTCATCCATCAGCTACGCCGGCATCCCGATCGAGCAGGCCGGTGACGACCCGCAGAACCTGGCAATCGGCATGTACTACCACTTCTAACGAGCGAGTTCGGCCAACGACTCCGCAGTCAGCCTTGATTTGAGGCTGTAGAACAGTTCCTTGGCCGGCGACGTCAGCGAATGACGGTCGATGCATACCAGGTAAATCGGGTATTCGGGAATGATCTCCTCGACCTCAACGCAGACCAACTCTGGCGCCCGCCCAGCTGGCAATGTGTTGCCTACCGCCAGGTTACTCAGGGTCATGAACGCGTCGGCGCTCTCTACCAGGCGCAGAGCCAACAGCAACGACGCGCATTCAATGACCTTCTGCGGCGGGTGAATATCGTTGACCTCGAACATCTGATAGAACTGCGACGAACGATCGTCGATCTCATCCAGGCTGATCCAGTTGGCGTACTGCAACTGGCGCAATGAGCGCGAATGGCGCAGCGGGTTGTCGGTGCCACAGAACACGGCCCCCTGAATGCGATGCAAGGCCTCCCAATCCAGATTCAGACGCTGTGTGTTTTGCTGCGAAGTCAGGGCAAAATCCAGGCTCCCGTCGCGCAAACGCTGCACGATATGGCTCGGCCGCTGCTCGGTTAGCTTGATCCGCACCCGTGGGTTCTTCGCCTGAAAATCACTGATGCACTGCTCGAATCCGGGCAGCATCGCTGTCAGTGAGGTGATCCCGATGGCCACATCACCAACCGCCATGTCATGAATATTATCGGCTTCGATCTGCAGCCGTCGCATACTCTCGACCGCCATGTGCGCGTGGCGAATGATCCGCCGCCCCTCCTCGGTCAGCGACATGCCCTTGTAAGACCGCTGCAGCAAGGTCAACCCAAGCTCTCGCTCCAGATCCTTGATTGAACGACTCAATGCAGGCTGGGTAACGTGCAGTATCTGCGAGGCCTCATTGATACTGCCGCACTGGTTGATCGCTACCAAAGCTCTGATTTGATGAAACTTCACAGTGTTCGACTCACTTTTATTGTTCGCCAAGGATATAGCAATATCCCGGCCAGGAGCCGCCCATCGATGCCCAATGGTGTAGGAAGGTTCACCCTGTCAGCACTAGTTGTTGCCGCCTCGGTTTATCTCGCGCTCGACATGCAGGTCCCGTTTCCCGGCCCCATCCAAAATTCCGATGCACCGCTACTCAGGGCTCTTGCGCAGATGCAGACGTATTGGACTTCTGTAGATTGCCCGTTCTGCACTCAATCAGACTCGTTCCATACCGCCTCACGCACATCGACTTTCCTGGGCAAAAGCTTGTTTTGATAAAACAGGTCGGCCGTCATTTGCTGCGCGCTGATGATGCTTTCATCAATCGGCAATATTGGCGAAGGCGGCCGATTATCCAGGTAACTGGCAATCACATCGTCGGGCAGTCCCATGTATTTTTTTACCACCTTCAGGCTTTCTTCCCGCTGGCTGCGGGTCAGCCCTTCGGCGCCAGTCAACTCATTGAGCAGCGCGTGGACAAAAGAACCATTGGCTTTCGCGTAGGCGCGTCGTGCGGTGTACACCGGACCTGACAGGTTCAAACCTTCGCCGTTGGCCAGCACGCGAACATTGCCCTGACTCAAGGCAAGCGAAGAGTAAGGCTCCCAAATTGCCCAGGCATCGACGCTGCCTTGTTCGAAGGCTGCACGCGCATTGGCGGGTGGCAGGTTCATTGGCTGGATGTCCTGGTAGCTCAATCCGGCCTTGTTCAACGCCCTCAGTATCAGGTTGTGTGAACTGGACCCTCGCTGAAAAGCCACCTTTTTGCCTTTCAGGTCGGCAATGTTTTTTAGCGAGCTGTCTGCGCGCACCAGTATGGTTTCCGCTTGTGGTTTTGGCGGCTCGGTGCCGATGTAGACCAGATCGGCTCCCGCCGCCTGCGCGAACAGCGGCGGGATGTCCCCGGTGGAGCCGATGTCCAGCGCATTGACGTTGATCGCTTCCAGCATCTGCGGCCCGGCAGGAAATTCAATCCACTGCACTGCCGTTTGAGGAAAACGCTTCTCCAAAAGCCCGTGCTCTTTAGCGAGTAATAAGGCAATCGAGCCTTTCTGGTAGCCGATTCTCAGGGTTGCAGGGTCTGCTGCCATTACCGAGTTTGTCAGACTGAACAGTGCTAACCCCGTAAAAAAAACTTTTAGAAATGTCATCTTTGTCTCGTTGTTTGAAATCCGGGAGAACGCCTGAGTTGGGCTTATTTATTCAGCAGTCGACGGCCTTTCCCAAAGATTGATCCCGCCCTCTCGGGCAAATCGGTCAATCTCCGCCAGTTCCTGCGCGCTGAAACTGAGGTTCTTCAACGCCCCGACGTTCTCGATGATCTGCTCCGGCCGACTCGCACCAATCAATGCCGAAGTGACCCGAGGATCACGCAGGGTCCAGGCCAGCGCCAACTGCGCCAGACTCTGGCCACGACGCCTGGCGATTTCGTTGAGTGCCCGCACGTGGGAAATGTTGGCCTCGGACAAGTGCGACGCCTGCAACGAACCACCGCCCGGACGGTTGACCCGCGCATCCGCCGGCACGCCGTTCAGGTATTTGTCGGTCAGCAAGCCCTGGGCCAGCGGGGTGAAGGCAATCACACCGGTGCCGAGTTCGTCGGTGGTATCCAGCAGGTCTTTTTCCACCCAGCGATTGAGCAGGTTGTAGGCCGGCTGGTGAATCAGCAGCGGCACTTTCCACGCTTCGAGCAACGCCGCCATTTCACGGGTTTTCACCCCGGAATAGGACGAAATCCCGATGTACAGTGCCTTGCCCTGCTGCACCGCAGTCGCCAGCGCGCTGGCGGTTTCCTCCAGCGGCGTATCGGGGTCGAATCGGTGAGAGTAGAAAATGTCCACATACTCCAGGCCCAGGCGTTGCAGACTCTGATCGAGGCTGGCCAACACGTACTTGCGCGAGCCGCCGCCCTGACCGTAAGGGCCGGGCCACATGTCCCAACCGGCCTTGCTGGAGATGATCAATTCGTCGCGGTACTGCTTGAAATCTTCACGCAGCAGACGGCCAAAGTTGATCTCGGCGCTGCCATACGGCGGGCCGTAGTTGTTGGCCAGGTCGAAATGATTAATGCCCAGATCGAACGCCGTGCGCAGCAACGCACGCTGGGTGTCGAGCGGTGTGCTGTCGCCGAAGTTGTGCCACAGCCCCAGGGACAGCGCCGGCAGTACCAGGCCGCTGCGACCCACGCGGCGGTAAGGGATGGAGTCGTAGCGGTTTTGGGCAGCGATGTAAGTCATAGCGTTTTTTCCTGGTTGTCCGCAAATGGGTGTTGAGGCGGCCGTATGAATTTGTTTGATGGTCTGTCCAGCCCCAGGTTCTGGCGCAAAGTACGGCCTTCGTACTCGGTTCTGAAAAGCCCTCGACGTTGCAGCTCCGGCACTACTTCGTTGGCGAAATCCTCCAGACCACCAGGAAGGTGCGGCACCAGTACGTTGAAGCCATCGGCCGCACCTTGTTCGAACCATTGCTGCAGTCGGTCGGCGATCTGCACCGGTGTGCCCACCAGACTGTAATGACCGCGACCACCAGCAATTTTTCTACCCAGTTCGGCGAGACTGAGGTTTTCCCGTCCAGCCAACTCGGTCAGCAGTTTCTGCCGGCTCTGCTGGCCGCTTTCTGTGAGCGGCAAGTCCGGGAGCGGCCCGTCCAGTGGATACTTCGACAGGTCGAAATTGCCCAGCATACGCCCAAGCAGAGCAACGCCAACTTTAGGTTCGACCAATCGCTGAAAGGTTTGAAACTTTTCCTGCGCTTGCTCTTCAGTTGACCCGACCACGACAAAAACGCCGGGCATGATTTTCATCGAATCGTGGCTACGGCCGTACTGGCCCAAACGGCCCTTGAGATCGGCGTAAAACGCCTGGGCATTGGCCAACGACGTTTGCGCCGTGAATACCACCTCCGCCGTTTGCGCCGCCAGATCGCGTCCGGCCTCGGAAGATCCGGCCTGCACAATCACCGGATGCCCTTGCGGGGAGCGCGCAACATTCAGCGGGCCCTTCACCCGGAAGTGCTCACCGACATGATCCAGCACATGCAGCTTGGCCGGATCGTAATAGGCGCCGCTGGTCTTGTCGCGGATAAACGCGTCGTCGTCCCAGCTGTCCCACAGCCCCGTGACCACCTGATGGAACTCGCGAGCGCGGCTGTAGCGATCCGCGTGCCCAATGTGTTCGTCCCGGCCGAAATTTTGCGCTTCGGCAGCGTTATCCGAGGTCACCAGATTCCACCCCGCTCGCCCGCCGGACAGGTGATCCAAGGAAGCGAATTTACGCGCTACGTGGTACGGCTCGTTGTAGCTGGTGGTGGTCGTGGCGATCAGACCGATGTGTTCGGTGACCACACTCAAGGCTGACAGCAACGTCAGTGGCTCAAAGGAATCCGAGCGCGCCATACGGCTGGCAATCTCATCTCTGGGCGCGGCGACGTTATCGGCGAGGAACAAGGCGTCAAACTTCGCCGCTTCAGCAATCTGCGCCAGATGTCTGTAATGGGCGAAATCCAGTCCGGCGTCGGCCGACACTTCGGGGTGTCGCCAGGCGGCGATGTGGTGCCCGCCGGCCATTAGAAAGGCTCCCAGTTTGAGCTGTCGAGTCATGTTCAGAAGTCCTTGCGCAGTTGCACACCAAAGTAGCGTTCGTCGTCCCGTGGCACCGCGCGGTAGATGTAGCTGCCGCCAGTGGCCAGCATCGGTGAATAGGACTTGTCGGCGAGGTTTTTGCCCAGTAGCGCCACGCGCCAGCCGTTGTTGTAATCAGCCAGCGCGATGCTGGCATTCCAGATCCCGAATGCGCCCTGTTTGGTGTCGGGGTTCTGGCTGATGTCGTACTGCACTTCACTCTGCCAGCTGTAGTCGGTACCCAGTTCGACATCCAGACCGTTATCCAACGGGATGCTGTAGTCGGCGCGCACGTAGCTCTTCCAGTCCGGACTGTACGGAAGCGGCTTGCCATTGACGTTGCACGACGCGGCGGCACCCGACGGACAGGCAAACTCGTCGATGCGTGCATGGGTGTACGCCAGCGCGCCGGAAAACTTCAGTTGCCGGGTGGCCTGCAACGCGTAATCGAGTTCGACGCCTTCGGTACTGACACTGCCGGCGTTGATCAGACGGGTCACCACTTGCCCTGCCACGGTATCGAAGAAGTTCGCCTGGTAATTGTCGTACTCGCTGTGGAACACCGCGACGTTGGTGACCAGGCGGTTATTCCAGGACGTCGCTTTGACTCCCAGCTCCCAGTTGTTGGATGTTTCCGGCTTCAGCGCGTCGGTATCACGCGGCTGCATGTTGAAGAACACGTTGTAGGCCGGTCCTTTGTAACCACGTGAATAGGTCAGATAGCTGGTGACCGTGTCGCTCAGGTCGTACTGCAGGCCAAGTCGACCCGACCAGCCGTCTTCGTCCACTGATCCGGAACTGCTGGTGCCCGGCTGGATGCCGGTGACGGCGGTCGCTGAAGTGGAGACCCGACGGTGATCGTACTCCAGATCGTCATGCGTCCAGCGCAGGCCGGCGATACCGCGAAAGGTCGATGTGAAGTTCAACGTGCTTTCACCAAACACCGCATAGCTATCGTTGGTGGTGCCGTAATCGGCGACACCACGGTTGACGCTCGTGGGAGTGGTCAACGTGCGCTGATACGTTTCATCGTCCTTGCCGTGCATGTAAAACAGGCCACCCACGTACTCCAGGAACTCCCCCTTCGGTGATGCCAGGCGAAGCTCCTGCGAGTACTGATCGAAGGCCAGATCGCCTCTGTCGGCGGTGCCTGGAAATGCGGCGGTGACGGTACTCAGGCGATCGCCATCCTGATATTGGGTGTTATCCCAGCCACGCCACGCCGTGATCGAAGTCAGTGTGTAATTACCCAGGCTCCAGTCAAGTTGGCCAGAGAGGCCTTTGTTGATGTCTTCGACGTGGGTGCGCGTGTCAGTGTTGATCTTGCGGTTATCGCTGGACGCTCGCACCGGGTTCAACGCATTGGCAAAGGCCGGCGTCAGCGACTCGCTGACTACACCATTGGGTGCATCGTCATGGGACTGCATGTAGTCCGCGATGAAGGTGAACTTGAGGTCAGCGTCAGGCGTGAACTCCAGTTTGCCGCGTGCGCCTTTGTGGTTGTAGCCATTGACCTCCTGACCGTTGTGCTCGTTATCGACGTTGCCGTCATAGCTGCCGAACAAGGTGGTGATCGAGCCCTTCAAGGTGTCTGGAATCAGACTGCCGCCAAGACCGAAACGGGTACGGCTTTCGTTGCCACTGTAGTTGGACTGGTCTATGTAACCGCGGGTTTCGGCGGTCGGTGCCCGGCTGATGATGTTCAGTACGCCGGCCGAAGCGTTCTTGCCGAACAGCGTACCTTGCGGGCCACGCAGGACTTCGATCCGTTCCAGATCCAGCAGGTCGAGGGTCGTTTGACCAGGGCGAGCGTAGACCACGCCATCGATCACGGTAGCCACGGTCGGTTCAACGCCAGGGGAAGTGGAGATCGTCCCCACTCCACGCACGAACAACGAGGTGTCCTTGTTCGAAGCACCGGTACGAAAATTCAGCGACGGTACTTGCTGGACGATGCTCGATACGCTGTTACGGTTGTCTCGCTCCAGCTGCTCGCCATCGACGACTGACACCGCCACCGGGATTTTTTGCAGCGATTCTTCGCGACGAGTCGCGGTGACTGTGACGGATGTAAGCGTCGGCTCACTGTTGTCGGCGGCGAACGCATTACCAGACGGCAACACGGCCAAGCCGGTAAATAACCACCCCGCAGCGCGAATCGAATGCGCCAATGTGTTTCTTGCCCCAGGAAAATTGCCCATGGTCTACCCGCTCGAAAGTGTGCCCTGAACCGCTGCCGTTCTGCGACGACAGCGTCTGAAATATGTCTTGGGCATTCGCTCGAGCGAGTAGCAGACAAAACGCCTTGGTAGCGCTAACATCGACAGTATCAACAACCGCTACATAGATCGTCAAATACTAATAAATTAGTTTTATATATCTTTTAGTTTTTAAAAGGATTGCGAGTTGAGCGAAAATTTACCTCGTAAACGCCGAGGCGCCGGCCGCGTTACCCTCAACACCGTGGCGCGACAGGCCGGTGTCTCGGCCATCACCGTTTCGCGTTTTTTCAACCAGCCGGAGCAGGTATCGCCTGAGCGACGCGAGCGCATCGCTGCCGTGGTCGCGCAATTGGGCTACGTGCCAAACCTGGTGGCCGGAGGATTAGCCTCGGCACGCGGCAAAATCGTCGGGATGGTGATCCCGAACATTTCCGGGCCGATCTTCGCCGACACTATTCAGGGTTTCAGCGACACGCTCAGTCGCAACGGTTATCAGCTGCTTTTGGCGTCGAGTTATTTCAGTGTCGAACAGGAAGAAAGTGCGGTGCGGGCGTTCCTTGGCTGGTCGCCGGCGGCGTTGGTATTGACCAGTCACTTTCACAGCGTTGGCACCGAAAAAATGATCGCTGAAGCGGACATCCCGGTGATTGAAACCTGGGACTACCAACCGGAGCGCGGGCCGATGCAGATCGGCTTTTCGCACTTTGACGTGGGCGTGACAGCCGCGCGCTACCTGCATGACAAGGGTTATCGGCGAATGGCCTATGTGCAGAACAGTGCCGCCGGTGATTTCAGTGCGCTGGAGCGCCGCGATGGCTACATCAACTGTGTTCGCCAACTGGGCCTGGAGCCGTGGGTGTTTGCGCCGCCGGTGGGTCTGGCGCCGTTTGAAGCCGGAAAACAGGCGATGGAAGCGCTCATGCAGGCCCCTGCTCCACCGGATGCCATCATCTTTGCCAACGACAATCTCGCAGCCGGCGGATTGCTGGCGGGGCAACGCACAGGGCTGAGTATTCCCGGAGACTGTGCGGTGCTTGGGTTTGGCGATTACCCGTTTGCTGAAATGCTGCTACCGAGTTTGAGTACCATCAAACCACCTGCCCTGCAGATTGGTGTCATGGCAGCGACGCGAGTGCTGCAAAGCCTGGGAGTGCTGCCGGTGGAGGACGAGGTGCAGCGGATAAATCTTCTGGAGTGTCTGGTGATCGAACGGGAAAGTGCTTGAAAGCTCAATTGCATAAACGACCTGAAGACGCTTGATTATCTACCGCCGCGGGATACGGTGCGCCGCACCATCCCAGGCATGCAGGAATGTTTACGGTGTCGCTCTGCGTTCAAATCCAGGCATTGATCAGCGGCGGCAGAGACACGCCGAGTCCGGCGTTGAACAGCCAGTAGATCGGCAGGGTCAAGGCAATGCCGATGGCCAGGTCCCGAATCGGATGGCGGCTGCCAAAACCTCGTGCCGCACAGACAAACAACAACCCGGCGGCCAATACGAAGCCGATGACGTTGATCAGCAGCGCTACACCGAGAAGGCCGGCCGTGACCCACACCGCGCCGGCTTTGCCACCCGGCACGGTGACGGTTTGGGCGTTGTCCAGTTCGCGAAAGCCACCGGTGATCGCCTGATACCCCAGCAACACGCCCACTACGCCGAGAAACGCCGCAACCGCATAGGGATAAACGTAGGCCGGGAGGATGACGAAGCCCATTTCCGGCGGAAAGTGAAACGCGCCCAGCGCGAGCACGCTGCTGATGGCGATCAGGCCCAGGCTGATCGCCATCTGCGCCGGTACGACACTACGCACACCGGTCATTTCAAAGCAGCCCGACCTTGACCAGCATGGCGCGCAACCGTACGTGCTCCTCATCGACGAACTTGCCGAAGTCATCGCCGGTCAGCACGCTCGGTGTCCACGCATTGGTCTGGATGTTGTCCTGCCAGATTTTGCTGTTGCTGGCGGCGACCACCGCGTCGGTCACTTCTTTACGCTGCTCGGGCGTGAGGCCCGCCGCCCCGTATACACCGCGCCAGTTGCCGATGATCACGTCGTAGCCGCTTTCCTTGAGCGTCGGTGCATCAATCCCGGGGACCCGTTCCGGCGCGCCGATGGCCAGAACACGGAATTGTCCGGCCTTGATGTATTGACCCAACTCGGCGTAACCGCCTGTGATCACCTTGAGTTGGCCACCCAGCGCCTGGGCAACCACTTCACCGCCTCCGCCAAAGGCCACGTAGTTCACCTTGTTGACCGGGACATCCAGTTTGCCCGCCAGCTCGGCGATGCCGATGTGGTCAATCGAACCCTTGGAGCCACCGCCCCAGGTGATGCTGGTCGGTTTGTCCTTGAAAGCTTTGATCAGGTCGTCGAGGGTCTTGAATTCGGACTCCTTGCGCACGGCCAGCACGTTGTACTCGGTGAACAACCGGGCAATCGGTGTCACATCCTTCAAGGTGATTTGCGGTTTGTTCTGCTCGATGCCCGCAACCATGATCGCACCCACCACCAGCAACGCATTCGGATCGCCCTTGGTGCTGTTGGCAAACTGCGCCAGGCCGAGTGTTCCTCCAGCGCCGCCTTTGTTTTCGAAGGTCACGGATTTCGCGGCACTGGCTTCGATCAACGCTTTGCCCAGTACCCGTGCGGTCTGGTCATAACCACCACCGACCGAGCCCGGGGCCATGAATTTGACGGTATCCAACGCAAAGGCAGGCGTGACGAGAGCCGCCGCGGTGACGCCAGCCGCCACAAACTGACTGAATCGACGGAGCAAAACGGACATGAGTGACTCTCCCGAATGAACTGTTTTTATAGGTGCCGCTTGTCCATCGATGCGCAAGTCTCTGCGGCTCATTTGAACATTGGCCTGCGGACAAGCGTAGGCCATGGCGCCGAGGACCGCCTGCCCTCGGCCGGCACCTCCTGCCCGGGTCGGTCGCCGCCCTGCTGTTGATCGTCCCGGGCGGCTTGATGATGTTTTGCGCCCCCTCATGACTTCGTCACCAACGACATCTTCCACCTGAAACTGTGCCTGTTCGATCGAAAACGCTCAAGAATGCGTGTCATGACCTAACCTCTTAGGTTCAGTGACCCAACATCCATCGAGCACGCCTATGTGCAATGCATTGAAATCAGTGATGTTCGTCGTCATCGCGCTATTGGGACTGCACGGTCCGATGGTGTCAGCCGCGACCTCACTGGACGCGCCAGCCGACCGCGTAGCCCCGGCCTCCGTCAGCATTTCCGACAGCGATTTACAGACGCTGCAAAACCAGCTCGACAATCTCAAGCAGCAGGTTTCCCTGGCCGCCAACTACACCCAGCTGGAAGGTTCGCAAAATGTGGTGCAGGCGCTGATCCAGGAAGTGGATCGCCTGACGACAGCGCTGTTGCCCGAACAGGCTCAATTGCAGGCCCAACTCAATGTGCTGGGCCCGGTATCGAGCGATGAAGGCGGGTTGATCACATCAGCCATGGCATCACAAAGAGCCACGCTGAGCGAGCAGAAGCACAGGATCGACAACCAGCTCAAAACCCTGGCGACGCTGAAACAAAATGCTGCCGATCTCATCACCCAGATCGCCGGCATCCGGCGCAACTTGCTGGAAATCGAGGTCACCCAGAAGACCAGCAGCATCCTCAATCCACGTTTCTGGTCACCCTTGTTCGATCTGCCGCAGGACGACCGTCAACGGTTCAGTGCCCTTATCGAACAGCTCAAAGCTACGCATCAGGCCGCCTGGCAACCTGGTCAGCGCTTGATCACGACGGGCCTGCTATTGCTGGCCCTGATCATATGGACCGTGGGGCGAAGACTCGCCGACCGGGCGTTGACCTGGGTGTGCATTCACAGAATGCCGGAGGGACGATTGCGCCGTAGTTCCCTCGCCCTGGCCTCGGTCATGGCCACCGTATTGACCGCGGGCGCTGCCCTGGAACTCCTGCATTTTGCCGGCACTCGCCAGTTGCCTTATACACCGCTGGTTGCCGATCTGGCCGAATACCTGGAAAAACTGGCGTATACCTGTGTACTGATCACCGGATTGAGCCGTGCCCTGCTCTCGACTCAACACCCTACGTGGCGCCTGCCCGCCATTGCCGACCCCGTGGCGCTGGAGATCGAGCCCTACCCGAAAATACTGGCCGGCCTGTTGCTGTTGCTGGTCACGCTGGTGCAGATGGGCAATGTCACCGGTATGAGTTCCGAGATCGTACTGTTTGGTCGGGGCATCGTCGCCCTGGTGGTCACACTGGTGATCGGCTCTCTGCTGTTGCACGTCAGCAAGATCCGCCGCACGCTCGCGGCGGCGGGTGAAGCCCCCGAGGGCGTAACGACATTCGCAGGGCTGATTTATGCGTTTGCCGGCGTTTCCGTAGTGGTTTCCCTGTTCGCCCTGTTCATCGGCTACGTGACGCTGGCTAGGTTCATCACCTACGAACTGGTATGGATCTACATCATTTCCGCGGGTTTCTACATGCTCACCCAGGTGTATACCGACACCTGCGAGTATGTATTTTCACCCAGACAACCCACCGGCAAGTCCATCAAACAACTGCTGGGTATCGGCAACCCACGCCTGGAACAGATCTGCACTGTGCTGTCCGGCGCCGGTCGCGCCGCGCTGATGCTGATTGCAATCATCGCCCTGTTTGTCGGGGGGATCGGCACAACCCTCGGTCAATTGGTCACCAACACCCTGTCCATCCTTGGCGGCGAAGGGCTGCGCAAGCTCAATATCGTCCCGGACAACCTGCTGCACGCCTTTCTCGCCCTGGTGATCGGCATCTACCTGATTCGCTCGTTACGCCGTTGGCTGGACAACGAGTTCCTGCCGAAAACCGAAATGGACCCGGGCATGTGCGCCTCGCTGAGCACACTGTTCGCCAATATCGGTTATGCCTCGGTGGTGCTGCTGACACTGTCGTCGCTGGGGATCAAGTGGACCAACCTGGCGTGGATCGTCAGCGCCTTGTCGGTGGGTATCGGCTTCGGCCTGCAAGAGATCGTCAAGAACTTCATCTCCGGTCTGATCCTGTTGACCGAGCGCCCGGTGAAAGTTGGCGACCTGATCAGCATCAGCGGGGTCGAGGGGGACATTCGGCGGATCAACGTACGCGCCACGGAAATCCAGCTCGCCGACCGCTCGATCGTGATTGTGCCCAACTCGCAGCTGATTTCGCAGAACTTGCGTAACGTCACGCTCGGCGGCAGCGCCCAAGGGGTGGCGACACTGGAGTTGATGTTCCCGCTGGATATCGACCCGGAGCAAGTGCGCAACCTGCTGCTCGACACTTACACCGAACACGAGTCCATCCTGGAAAAACCGGCGTCGTTCGTGCGTTTCAGCCAACTCAAGCCCGAAGGCATCACGTTGACCATCACCGGTTACGTCGGTAGCCCGCGCATGGTCGGGGCGATCAAGAGCGAACTGTTGTTTGAAATTCTCAAGCGGCTGGGCGCCGCCGGGATCGAACTGGCGAAACCGCCAGCGGCGTAACGCACATCCCCGTAGGAGCTGCCGAAGGCTGCGATCTCTTGATCTTGTTTTTTACATCAAGATCAAGAGATCGCAGCCTCGTTACACTCGACAGCACCTACAGGCTCATCAATGCGCGATGCACACCGATTTAAGCTCGGTATAAGCCTCGATCACCGCACGACCGAACTCGCGGCCCATGCCCGATTGCTTGACGCCGCCGAATGGCATGGCCGGGTCGAGCAGTACGTGGGCGTTGACCCACACCGTACCGGCTTCAATGCGCGGCACCAGGTTCATGGCTTTGCCCAGGTCGTTGGTCCACAGGCTGGCGGCCAGGCCGTAGCGGTTGTCGTTGGCCAGTTCGATGACGGCGTCTTCATCGTCAAATGGCATCACACCCAACACCGGACCGAACACTTCTTCACGGGCCACGGCCATGCTGTGGTCGATGTCAGCCAGAATGGTCGGCTGCACAAAGAAGCCATCGCCTTCCAGCAACTCGCCACCGGTCACGACGCGCGCACCTTCCTGACGGGCCAGTTCGATGTGCTTGAGCACGCTTTGTTGTTGCTTGCGCGACACCAGCGGGTTGATCGCGGCTTCGCAGTTCATGCCGTCGCCGATCGGCATCGACGAAACAGCCGCCGCCAGGGCTTCAACGAATTGGTCGTGGATCGAGCGGTGCACGTAGAAACGCGAGGCTGCCGCGCACACCTGGCCGTTGTTCAGCAGACCGCCAAGGATCGCGCCTTGTACGGCTTTTTCGATGTCGGCATCGGCGAGCACGATCATCGGGTTCTTGCCGCCCAGTTCCAGGGAGAAACGTGTCATGTTCGCCATGCACGCCACGCCGACGCTTTTGCCTACAGCCGTGGAGCCGGTGAAGGAGACTTTGCTCACCAGCGGGTGCGCTGTCAGCACGCCACCGACCGAAGCACCGCCACCGGTGACGACGTTGAACACGCCAGCCGGAATGCCGGCTTCCAGAGCCAGTTCGGCCAGGCGCATGGCGGTCAGCGGGGTTTCCATTGCGGGTTTGATGATCACGGTGCAACCGGTGGCCAGCGCCGGCATGAGTTTCCACGCGGCGATCAGCAGCGGGAAGTTCCACGGCACGATGCCGACCACCACACCCACTGGCTCACGCTTGGTGAACGCGGTGAACTTGGCACCCGGTGGCAGCGGGATCGACACGTCGAAGGTCTGGCCTTCGATCTTGGTCGCCCAACCGGACATGTAGCGCATGAATTCCACGGTGGCGTTCAGGTCCAGCGCACGGGCCATGTTGATTGACTTGCCCTGGCTCAGGGTTTCCAGCTGGGCCAGTTCTTCGGCGTGCTCTTCGACCAGACGGGTGAAGTTCAGCAGGATGCGCTCACGGTCGGCCGGGCGCAGGCTCGACCACACACCGGATTTGAAAGCCTTGTGCGACGACTGCACGGCGCGCTCGACGATGTCCAGCGGCGCATCGAGGGTTTCGCACAGGGTTTTCCCGGTGGCCGGGTTGACCACGGCGATACGGTCGCCTTCGGCAAGTACCCATTGCCCGTCGATGAAGCAGCCATGCTCGCGTTCGAGGAATGCAACAACCTGCGGCAGAATTTCAACGTTGCTCATGAATCACCTTTCGTTCAATTGTAGGAGCCGGCTTGCCGGCGAAAGCGTTTTGGCTGACGGTGCAAGACTCAAGGCCGCCTTCGCTACGATGCGGCGACCCGACAAGCCAGCTCCTACAGGGGGTGGTTGGTTGTCAGTCGGTAATCCGCCTGATCAGTGTTGTTCTTTGAGGAAGCACACGACCGCCTGGCGATCGTCGGCGGATGCCAGGCCCATGTACGGCATATAGGTGCCGGGCACGAAGGCCTGGGGTTGGGTGATCAGTTGCGCAATGTTCTCGGCCTGCCAGCTGATGTCTTTGTCACGCATGGCCTGGGAGTAGCTGAAGCCTTCCAGCGAGCCCGACTTGCGCCCGTAAACACCCGACAGGTTCGGCCCCATCATGCCCATCGTGCCCTTGCTCACCGCGTGGCAGACGCCGCATTCATTAGCGAACACTTCAGCGCCACGGCGCGTGTCCGGCACACACTCGGCAGCAACGACCGCTTGAGCCAGGGTGAAGGACAGCAAACCAACCAAAGACAAACGCAACGAGGTGAACATAGGAAACGACCTTGAAAATCCACGCACCCGTCAGCAGACGAGCGCCAACACTAAAAATGCCGAGGCAACGGTGCTTCGACAGGTTGGTAGGGATTGTCGGTGGTCGCCGACACGCAGGTTTTGCCCTGCGTGCCAGTTGTGTTGGCGGTTGTGCCAGATTGCGGCCGCCCTGCCGGACGGTGACCTTTAATGGACCTAGCGCAAGGCCGCGGTTGTCCTCAGTATGTTAGTTCCAGAATGTCGTAGTCCGCTTCTGGCTTTAAGCCATGTTCTGACAACACCTCATCAAGTTCATCCGCCGGCATATTTTTATAGCGATTCAACTTGGCCAGTGCTCCCAGCAATGGAGGCGACCGATTTATCGACCTGCCACCCTTAGAAGTTTCTGAAGTACCAGAATCAAAATCAAGTATTTCGTAGCCAGGCATATTTAACATTAGGAAGTCCCTTTGCAGGGTCGGGTAGAGCATCCAGGCCGCCCCCTCCCCGATCTGCAATTCCGCTTTGCGCTTTTGAGAGTGCGGCTATGCTCAGTAATGAGCCATGTTCAAACTCATCGTCAAAACAAGGAACACTTCGAAAATATTCGCATTTCATTATTGAGTACTCGCCGATTAGAGGAAGCACCACTCGAATCAAGTGACACGCCTACATCTAATGACTTCAGAAGAAGTGTGCAAGAGAAGATTTTTTTGCGCGTAGGCACTTTCACTCAACAATAAAAGACACCTCCCACAAGATTTCAGGAAAGACACTTTGTCCAACAACACAAACTTAAAACAGCATCAGCGATGTTTTTTTCAAGACATTGAAAACAGGCGTCAAAGTTGACTACCCACTGAAACACAGCGAACGGTGCTGACCGTCATCCATCTGTAGGACGAAGCAGGAAACGTCCGATTTTTCAGAGAATTTATTTTTTGTGCTCTTTCATCTTTTTTTGCCATTGCTTTGAAAAAGCCTGACCGGATAAGTCAGCTCGCATACCGCTTGCGATACTCACCCGGCGAAACGCCAAACCGCGCCTTGAATGCCGTGGAGAAATAGCTCGAATCGTTGAAGCCCCATTCATAGCCCAGCGCACACAGCTTGCCCTCGCCCCAGGCATGGCGCAGTTGTTCGGCACAGAGGTCGAGGCGCCGGTTTTTCACGTATTGCGCGACCACCAGGCCGTGTCGGGAAAACAACCGGTACAAGCCGCGCACCGAGACGCCAATCCGGGTCGCCAGCCATTCCGGGCACAGTGCTTCGTCAGCGATATGCTCATCAATAAAGCGCAAGGCCTTGCGGAAAGTGCGTGCCTGCGGGGAGTCATCCGCGTCGCTCGCACCCATCGCCGGGCGCAGCAGGCTGATCACGGCGTCCAGCGTCGCTTCGCTTTCGGCGTGGCTGAGGCCCTGTTCCGTGGAACCGAGAATCAGGCGCTTGGCCAGCCCCGCCATAGGCGTCGAGGCCGGTATGCGCTGCGCCGGTTTGACCGTGGTGAAGCGCAGCTGCTGCTCCACTCGCTCGCGGGGCAGGATCAAGGACAACTGACGGGCGTTGTTGCGGTACACAAAGTTGCTCGGGCGCGTGGAATCGATCAGCGTGATATCCCCCGGCATCAGGGTGATGCAACTGCCCTGCTGCTCCATCACGGCCTCTCCGGCCAGCTGAAACGCCGCGTAATAATGCGCGCCCTCGCCCTGATCGATCTCATGCTGCGTGCGGAACAGACAGGCCTGGGACACGTCGACGAAACTCATCTTCAGTTCACCGCTGCGGTACTCATCGATGGAGCCGGCGAACTGCCCGCCCAACAGATTCGCACCGAAACGCCCGCAGACCTGATTGACCTTGTCGAGCCACTGATCAAAGCGCTCGTCCTGTTGTGCATTGCTCATCACAGCCTCATCCATCGCATTATTCGCTGCGAGGCGCCCTGCACTTTTCGTTCCCGCCCTGCGCCGCCAACAAACTTCACGACCGCCAGGCAAAAGCGTGCGCGATAACGGCGCAATGCTCCAACCAGCGCACCAAAACCTGACGGCATGGCAACACGCCATGCAATCTGGCATGCACAACCAACTAATTGGCAAACAGGGAAAAGGACAAATAAAAGTCGCGCCGTAGTATCCGGACAGACCGCAAACCTGCGCTCAAGAACAAGAACGGATGTCACACCATGCTCAAGTCCCCCTTGCTTCGTCTCTCGACGCTCGCGCTGATGATCAGTGCCGGTAATGCCGGTGCCTATGAACTCTACGCCGATGACGCCAGCCACCTGAACGCTACCCTGGAAGCCGTGTTCGGCATTTTCCACAGCCAGGAAAACTACGCCCTGTCCGGTCGCCTGGAAGAAGGCAACTCGTCGTGGCGCGAGGGCTACATCAAATACGGCTTGAGCTTCGATCAAGGCCTGGGCGGGATGGGTACCGCATACGGCGCGGGGAACATGCTCAGTTCCGGCACCTGGGGCGACGGCGACGCCGCAGGATTCAGCGATGGTTCGGAACGCACCACCAAGTTCGAAGACGCCTACCTCGGCTGGCGCTCGGCCGATCTGATCGGCGCGCTGGGCAGTGATGGCATCGACGTGTCTTTCGGTCGTCAGAACATCGTGGTCGGCGACGGTTTCCTGATCGACGGCGACGCACTGAACCTGGGTAAAGGCCTGGCCGACGGCGAATTCAACCGTGGCGGCGCCTACTACCTGGCGGCACGCAAGGCATTCGACGAGACGGCCGTGCTGCGTATCGGCGGCAAGGAAGGCTGGCGCAGTGACCTGATGTGGCTCAAGTCCAACAACCGCGGCCAGGCGATGACCGAAATGTACGTCGGCACCCTGGAGCACGTGGCCGAAGCCGGTACGGTTGGCCTGACCTACGTCGACACCACCGATGTCGACGAACAATACGCCTCGCCGATCCAGCTCGAACGCGACGGCATGAAAACCTACAGCCTGCGGGCGGCGGGCAACGCCGGAGTCAAAGACCTGTTCCTGTCCGGTGAATACGCCAAGCAGGACAAACCTCACACGTCCAGCGAAGACGCCTGGTACCTGGAAGCGGGTTGGACCTTCTCCGATGCGGTCTGGACACCTAGCGCCAGCTACCGCTACAGCCGTTTCTCGGAAGGCTACGACACCCTGTTCTACGGTTTCAGCCGTGGCTACGGCACCTGGTTCCAGGGCGAAGTGGCGGGCAACTACGCCGGGCCGTTCAACAGCAACTCGCGCATCCAGAACGTCACGCTGAAAGTCGCGCCGCTGGAAAACCTGAGCGTTGGCGCGATGTACTTCAACTTCGACACCATCGACCGCAACCTCGGCAACACCGATGGCCACGAAGTCGACCTGTACGCCGAATGGCATGTCAACGACCACCTGACCGTAATGCCGCTGGTGGGTATCTACCAAGCAGACAAGAGCGCTGAAAACGGTGGTACCCAACTGGGTAACAACGACCAGAACGTCTACGCCCAAGTGGTGTTCGCCACCGGTTTCTAATCTCGGCCGTGGGCAGTGGACCTGCCATTGCCCACGTGGAAAAAGGTATTTCCAATGCACAAAACATTCCTGACGATCCAGAGCAAGATCGCCCTGCTCGCCGGTCTCTGCCTGCTGTTGGTCGTGGGCTTGTTGATGGGATTGTCGCTTTATCAAACCCACCAGAGCAGCCAGCAAGTGGCCGAGGCCAGCAGCGACATGCTCGCCAGCGCCGCCAAGGAACACATGCAAGCCCTCGGTACGGTCCAGGCCATGCAAGTGCAGCGCACTTTCATGCAGACCCACGAATACGGCCAGGGTTTATCGCGTTATTTGCTCTACCTGCGACAACTGCAACACCAGGGCAATCTGACCCGCCAACAACTGCGCCAGGAGCTGAGCACCCAGCTTCATCAGGCACTCATCGACAAGCCCGACCTGCTCGGGCTTTATGTCATTTTCGAACCCGATGGACTGGATGGCGCCGACGCCGGTTTCGTCGGTCAGGCCGCGTTGGGCAGCAACGAAACCGGGCGCTTCGCCCTGTATTGGGTGCAAAGCAAGCCCGGTGAACTGCAAGCGGTCATCGGCGATGAAGGCCTGCTCGCCAACACCGAACCGGGGCCGAGCGGCGCGCCGTACAACGCTTTCTACACCTGTGCCCGCGACACCCGTCAGGCCTGTGTGCTGGAGCCGTATTTC
The DNA here is from genome assembly GCF_034008315.1 of Pseudomonas sp. P8_241. Lineage (NCBI taxonomy): Bacteria > Pseudomonadati > Pseudomonadota > Gammaproteobacteria > Pseudomonadales > Pseudomonadaceae > Pseudomonas > Pseudomonas sp. P8_241. The sequence goes on from NZ_CP125377.1 coordinate 4,217,080, forward strand.
GACGAGGCATCGGGCAGTCGCAAACTGGTGACCAGCGTTGCCTTCCCGCTGCTGGAAAACGGCAAAGTCATCGCCGTCGTCGGTCTCGACATCAACCTCGCTGCCTTGCAACAAAACAGTGAAGCCAGCGCCCACGAACTGTTTGATGGCAATGGCCAGATCAGCATCGTCAGCCCGCGCGGTGTGATTTCTGCCAATAGCCAGGACGTTAGTCGCCTCGGTCAGCCGATGGACAATGCCGAGGTGTTGGACAGCTTGCGACAAGGGCAACCGAAGGTGTTTGTCGACGCGCAGCAGATCAAGGTCCTTGAACCACTGGCGCCGATTGCCGGGGCTGCGCCGTGGGGCGTTTTGGTGGGTGTACCGCAGAGCGTGTTGCTGGCACCGGTCACCACGCTGCAAAAAGAACTCGACGCTCAAGGCGTGCAAAGCACCGCACTGGAACTGCTGCTCGGTGGCGGCTCTGCCCTGCTCGGCCTGCTGTTGATCTGGTACACAGCGCTGCGCATCACCCGGCCGCTGCAAGTGCTGACCCGGGTCATGGAAGACATTTCCCTTGGTGAAGGCGACCTGACTCGTCGCCTGCAAGTGCAATCGCGGGATGAAATCGGCCAACTGGCGACTGCCTTCAACCGCTTTGTCGAGCGCATTCACCACTCGATGCGCGAAGTGGCCTGCGCGGCAGTGGGCGTCAATGAAGGCGCCCGGCGCGTGCTGGTGGCGTCGAACTCGTCCCTGAGCAATTTCGACGATCAATCCACCCGCACCAACAGCGTGGCGGCGGCCATCAACCAACTGGGTGCAGCCGCCCAGGAGATCGCCCATAACGCCTCCGATGCTTCGCAACAGGCATCCTCCGCGCGCCAACAAGCCGAAGATGGACGCCAGGTGGTCGAGCGCACGATCGAAGTAATGAATGAGCTGTCCGGCAAAATCCGTGCGTCGTGCGCCAACATCGAAGTGCTCAACGACAAGACCGTGAACATCGGGCAGATCCTCGAAGTGATCAAGGGCATTTCCCAGCAAACCAACCTGCTGGCGCTCAACGCCGCGATTGAAGCGGCGCGGGCCGGTGAAGCGGGCCGTGGTTTTGCGGTGGTGGCGGACGAAGTGCGCAGTCTGGCCGGACGCACCCAGACCTCGGCGCTGGAAATCCAGCAGATGATCGAAGAGCTGCAAGTGGGCGCACGGGATTCGGTCGCCACCATGACCGAAAGCCAACAGCACAGCGAAGAAAGCGTGACCATCGCCAACCTCGCCGGCACCTGCCTGGGCAGCGTGACCCAACGCATCGGCGAGATCGACAACGTCAACCAGTCGGTCGCGGCGGCTACCGAGGAACAGACAGCAGTGGTCGAGGCGTTGAATGTCGACATCACCCGGATCAACACCCTGAACCTGCAAGGGGTGGAGAATCTGCAATCGACATTACGCGCTTGCACCGAGCTGGAGCAGCAGGCCGGGCGGTTGAATCAGTTGGTGGGGAGTTTTCGGATCTGAGATCCGGGTGGCCTGACCGGCGCCGTTATCGCGCGCAGGCTCGCTCCTGCAGTGGATTTTTAGCGCACACATTACGCGTGTTCATTGAAAATCCCTGTGGGAGTGCCGGTCTGCAAGCTGACAGTCGCAAGCGCCACTGCGTCATCACGAGCGAACGCCCTCCCTCCGATTTTACGCGCTGACTGCAGGCCGAAGGCTGGTCAACCCCGCAAGAGTCCCTATAATCGCGGCGTTTTCGTCTAACCTCACGGAGCGTCGTGTCGCAATCAGCTTGTGCGGGGCGCATCGACATTTTTCCGCTATTGAACCGGAGAACTTCATGCTCAAACGTACCCTGGCATTGGCCGTCGGCCTGACCTTGTCCCTTTCCTCCTTGTTGGCGCAGGCTGCCGACACCCTGAAAGTCAGCGCCATTCCTGACGAAGCCCCCACCGAACTGCAGCGCAAATTCAAGCCGCTGGGCGAATACCTGGAGAAGCAGCTGGACATGAAGGTCGAGTTCGTCCCGGTATCCGACTACCCCGCCGTGGTCGAAGCGTTGGCCACCGACCGCATCGACATGGCCTGGCTGGGCGGCTTCACCTTCGTGCAGGCGCGACTGAAAACCGGCAACGCCATTCCCCTGGTTCAGCGTGAACAAGATGCCCAGTTCACCAGCAAATTCATCACCGCCGACCCGAACGTCAAATCCCTGGCCGACTTGAAGGGCAAGTCCTTCGCCTTCGGTTCGGTATCCTCCACCTCGGGCAGCCTGATGCCGCGTTACTTCATGCTCAAGGATGGCATCAAGCCGGAAACCTGGTTCAGCCGCGTGGGTTACTCGGGCGCCCATGACGCCACGGTCGCCTGGGTCCAGGCCGGCAAAGTGGACGCCGGCGTACTCAATGCCAGCGTCTGGGAAAAACTGGTCAAGGCCGGCAAGGTCGACACCGACAAGGTCAAGGTCTTCGCCACCACGCCGGCCTACTTCGACTACAACTGGACGGTACGCGGTACGCTCGACCCGGCCCTTGCCGACAAGATCAAAAAGGCTTTCCTGGCGCTGGACCCGGCCAATCCGGAGCAAAAAGCGATTCTGGATTTGCAGGCCACCAGCCGTTTCATCGAGACCAGCCCTGAGAACTACAAGGGCATCGAGGAAGCCGCACGCGCCGCCGACCTGCTGAAATGACCTTGCATCTGACTCAGGTCAGCCTCACGCACGCCAATGGCGTGCGTGCGCTGGACACTATCGATTTGCACATCGGTGCCGGTGAGCAAGTGGCGATTATCGGCCCGTCCGGTGCGGGCAAGTCGAGCCTGCTCAACCTGTTGGCCACCGCCCTGCGCCCGAGCAGTGGCGCGATCGAGGTGCTCGACGCGCAAGCCTGGCAGCTCAGCGCCCACCAGCGTCAGCGCTTGCGCGCGAGGATCGGCCTGGTGCATCAATCGCCACCCCTGCCTCCGCGCCAACGCGTGATCACCGCCGTGCTGGCCGGCAAACTGGGTCAGTGGGGTTTTGCCAAAAGCCTGCTGAATCTGGTGCATCCGCTGGACATTCCCGGTGCGCGGGCGGCGCTCGCCCGGCTGGACCTGGGTGACAAACTGTTCGCCCAGTGCCAGCAACTGTCCGGCGGCCAACTGCAACGTGTGGGCATTGCCCGGGTGCTGTATCAGGCGCCCGAAGTGCTACTGGCCGATGAACCGGTCTCGGCAATGGACCCTGTTTTGGCCGCACACACGCTGTCGACGCTCTGTCGCCATGCAAAAGAGCACCGTGTGACGCTGGTCGCCAGCCTGCATGCGGTGGATCTGGCCCTGTCGCACTTCTCACGGATCATCGGCTTGCGCGACGGTCAGGTCTTTTTCGATCTGCCCGCCAGCGACGTCGATCACGATCTGCTCGACGGGCTCTACGCCAACGAACAACTGCAATCCCCGCCCGTTCCCGTGGCGCCTTTGAGTGTGCAGATTCCCCGATGCTGAAGCGTGATACGCGGGACCCGTCCGCCCTGCCTCGGTTGCTGCTCAGCCTGTTGGCGATTGCGCTGCTGTGGCCGGGCATCCGTTTCAGTGAGCTGGACCCGGGCGTACTGTTCATGGCTGACAGCCAGAGTGAGATGGGCCGTTTTGTTGCAGCCTTCTGGCCCCCCGCCCATGGTGAAGAGTTCCTCCAATTGCTGTGGCAAGCCACCTTGCAGACACTGGCCATTGCCACCGCCGGCATGGCCCTGGCCTTGCTGTTGGCCGTACCTGCGAGCCTGCTGGCGAGTCGGGCGCTGTCGCTGTCGGCGGCTTCGCGCAGCGGACGCCCGAGCCTGCTCGGTCGATTGCTGCGCTGGCCGGTACGCGGGCTGTTGATCTTCCTGCGCAGCGTGCCGGAAATCGTCTGGGCGCTGCTGTTCGTCCGTGCTGTGGGCCTTGGACCCACGGCCGGGGTGCTGGCCATCGCCATCACTTACAGCGGCATGCTCGGCAAGGTCTACGCGGAAATTTTCGAGTCGGTCGACCAGCGCCCCGCCCATGCCTTGCTGCAAGCAGGCAGCAGTCGCTTGGCCGCCTTCTGCTACGGCATCCTGCCCAATGTGGCGGCGGAGCTGCTGTCCTACACGGTGTACCGCTGGGAATGCGCGATCCGCGCCTCGGTGGTGATGGGATTCGTCGGCGCAGGCGGCCTGGGCCAGCAAATCGATCTGTCGTTGCGCATGTTCGCCGGTGGTGAAGTGGCGAGCATGCTGCTGACGTTCTTTGTCCTGGTGTTGTTCGCCGATCAGATCAGCCGCCTGCTGCGTTGGAGGTTCGCATGAATCGCCTGATCAACCTGATGCTGATCGCGCTGATCGTCGCCGCGGCCATCGCCTCGTTCAGCTACCTGGGTCTGGATCTGGGAGAACTGGCGGGCAGCGGCAACCTCAACCACATGGGCGCTTACGTGCTGCGCTTTCTCAGCCCGGACCTGAGCGCCGGTCACTTGCAAGCCATCGTTCGTGGTGCTGTGGAAACCCTTGCCATGTCCGCCTTGGGCACCTTGCTGGCGGCGGTGTTCGGGCTGGTATTGGCCCTGCCCGCGGCCGGGCGTTTCGGCTGGCCGTTGCAGAGCGCGTCGCGCCTTGTGCTCAATGCCCTGCGCGCCATTCCTGAACTGGTGTGGGCCGCGTTGATGGTGTTGGCGGCCGGTCTCGGCCCGAACGCCGGCACGTTGGCATTGGCCATGCACACCACCGGCGTACTCGGTCGCCTGTTCGCCGAAGCGCTGGAAAACACCCCGCCGGAACCGGCCGAAGCGATTCGTTTGCAGGGCGGTAACATCGTCTCGGCGTTCTGCTACGGCACCCTGCCCAACCTGTTCCCCCAGTTGCTGGCGTACATTCTGTACCGTTGGGAAAACAACATCCGCATGGCCAGCGTGCTTGGCTTCGTTGGTGCCGGCGGCTTGGGGCAGATGCTCTATGTCAGCCTCAGCCTGTTCCAGGAAGCCCAGGCCAGCACGGTGATTCTGGCCATGTTGCTGTTGGTGTTTGCGGTCGACGGCCTGAGCAGCTGGAGTCGCCAGCGCTGGGTCAAGGCGTGATGGGGAATTGCACAGGCTTGTTCGACTGATCAGTCAGCAAGGCACGTTTTCATCCCCTGGTTTTAAAAGGTGAAGCTTCACTCGATAACAGGCGAAGTCTCGACCGAACCCTCCAACGGAGTGTTCCAATTAGTCATTTTCTGCCTCGGGCGCTCGGAAGGCCTTGCTGTAGTAGCCGGACTGGTCGAAACAGCAAACGTGCTTCTTGCCGGATGCAAGCATGTCGCAGGCATCACCAATTCGTTTTGCGCGGGTCTTGAGTTGTTTGGCTGAAGTAATCCAGTGTATCCAGTCTACTCGTGCGATGGTCGTTGTATTGTTCCAAACCTTGCGAGCCTCAGGAGTGGCTGCCAGTGCTTCCTGAAAATCTTGTGGGATATCCGGTTCCGGTTCCTTCTTCACAGGGGTCAGCTCCAGCGTAACGATATCCCCAACGGCCGCGCCTGCAGCCTCGAGTAACTCTCTACTGACGTGCAGCCAATGGCTCAGTTGACCATCCGGCTCAAGGGTTGCCTGGAAAGGGTGCCCATTGATTGTGCCTTCAACTGTCGTCCTTCCTCGCCTCGGTAGCGGTTCACTCGCGTCTCTTGGCAATACTGCGAACGCCCACGACGTATCATCGCCAGGCTTTGCCGGACGAAGAAGCTTTGTTTCGAATCGGGATTTCGCATCAATTGTTTACATGGCTACTCCTCCAACTAATACGCCTGATTACTCTCTGGCGACAGCGAAGGCAACACCGCTTGAGGAAACCAGGGCGTAATGCCCTGGCAGATAGCTGACGTCACTTTTTCTTTTTCGCGGGCTTTTCAGCCTTGTCTGATTTCTTGGCCTTTTCTGGCTTGCTATCAGCTTTTTTTGCAGCTTTCTTTGGTTCGGCAACTTTTTTCTTGTCTTTCTTATCGGAAGATTTCGAAAGAGCCGACGCCGCCGATTTCTTTGCCGGTGATGACTTTTTGTCTTTCAATTCCTTGCTGGCTTTTGAAGACTCCCCTTTGCTTTTCTTCTCGTCTTTAGCCACGTTGACCACCTCTCGGAGTGTGCCGGGATAGGCACATTGCCTGTGGGATTACCCACACGCTAATCATTAGGCGAGCGCGGCTGACGGCGGTTCAAATTCTTTTGATGCGTCGAGACACGCCAAAAACCCTTCCTGCGTGTCGGCACAGGAAGGGCCCTTTCGTTTTGGCGGATCAGTCTTTTGCCTTGCTCAGTTCGGTATACAGCTCGGTCGGCACTTTCTTGCCGTTGGCGGTGAACTGGTTGGTGCGGAACGTGTACACCTCACCCTCGGACAGGAAGCCATCGCTATTGGCATCGATCGCCTTGAATTCCTCGGTGCCCTTCGGTGCCACCGCCAGCAGTTCCTTCAACGAAACCCGACCATCATGATCCGCGTCCGTCCGTGCAAAGGAAGCATCGCCACACTTGCCTTCACCGCACTTGCCCTCGGCCTGGGTCTTCTGGGCGCTGGCATCGCTGGCACCGCACTTGCCTTCGCCACACTTGCCTTCGCTGGTCTTCTCTGCCGAAGCCAGTTGATAGCCCTGAGGCAGGGCTTCGGCGGAAAACGCGGACGACGCAAAGTTGATACCGCCGACCAGTGCAACAGCGATCAGGCCAATACGGGTTTTATTCGGGGACTGGATACGAGACATGTTGATACTCCGGATCTTTTGCGTGGCTGGACCGTCATGGGTCGTGCCACAAGGGTTGATAACCTGGTGGCGAGGTGCGAAGTGCATCTCGCTTTGGCAGGTCTATTTGGCCCCAGCGGTGTATCCGGGCTGTATCCGTGCAGGACTGGTTTTGTAAGGTTGTTTAAAGATTTCAGGCCTTGATACACAGTGATACGCGGAAGACGGTATTCCCGCAGGCGTTTGCTCAAACGTTTGTAGGGCATTTCCTGAAGGCTTCGACACCTTGCGTCGTTGCCTACAGTTACGCCAGAATCCGCCGGCTTGTGCGCCTGGGGGCCCGTCGGTAACTTGATTCGCGTCACTGCCCATCAGTGATCGGGTTTCGCAGCCGGGGTAATCTCTAGACTCACAACGTCTTCCGTCCGAGGACAGATCCTTCATCAGGTCTGTATCTCATGTCATGGCGGCTGTGCGTGGGAGACCTTCGGGTCTGCCGGGTTCCTGGAGTCCTGGTCTGCGAACCCGCGTACAGCTGCCACCTTATTTTCGTTTCGCAGCGAAGGGTGGTAGCTCCATGCTCCAGGAGTTTTCACCGTGTTCAAGGTCACCCCCAACCCACCGGACGCCGATCCGATCTCCCCATACGAACCCGATTCAACCCGGCTCAACGACGCCGCCGAACGTGCCCTCGACTTTCACTTCCCCTCGACGGCCGATATCAAGGCCACACCGCGTACGCCCAGCACTCTGTTTGCCGTGGCACCCGAGATCGATACTGAAACCATGAGGGGTATCTGGTCGAGACCCTGGCTTCGGTCGATGTGATGGTGCATCAGTTGGTGGATCATCTGGACGGCGGATCGCGCAATGCCCTGCTGGGGATTTCCAACAGCGTGATGCTGGCGGAGATCACGGCGAACCGGGTACTGGACCAGATCGATCTCCGCCAATAATGCGCTTGCCTGTGGCGAGGGAGCTGCTCCCTCTCTACAAACGTCATCTTTTGCCAGGCTGAGGCTTTAGTTCGGATCCAGCAGCCCGCCACTCCAGTTGCGCGACACCCGGCTGCCGGTAAATTTCGCCACGCCCATGCCCTGTGAGATTAGCCGGTCGCGATAGCGCGTCACCAGGCGCCCCGCCTGTTCGGCGTGCAGCACCACTTCGGAAGAGGGATCACCCGGCCGCCCGAGAATCCGCGCAAAGCGCTGGCCTTCCTCGACGAAGTCACCCAACTCCGTTTCGAAGATCAGCACGCCCGGTTGAGGCGCGAGGATGGTTTCCATGTGGCCCATGTCTACCGCCTCGACAGGCCAGTCTGCTGATACGCCGTTCTCATCAATGACGCCAAAACCGCACAGCCAGTTGTACACCCCTTCGGCATCCGATTCGGCAAAACGGTCACAGACGTCGCCCTGCCCGCGCAGCTCCAGCGTCGCGGCCATGCGACCGTCAGTGGCGCCTTCGCGCAACCACGGGGCAATGATGGTTTCTTCGAACGAACCATCGCCGCCGTCGTCCCAGATGATCGCCACGTCCATCTTCATCGCCGCTGCCAGGTCACGGCCCCGGGGCCAAAAGCTGCGGTGCACGTACAGGTATGGCAGGGCTTCGTCATCGGTATGCAAGTCGAGCATCACGTCCGCCGTGGCCGCCAGTTGCACCAGACTTTTCTGCCATTGCTGGACGTTGGTTGAAGGGCGCTCCATCGCCGCCGACAAGTCGAATGCGCGGTTGAAGTTTTGCCCGGTGGCGTCATGGTAACGGCCAAGAATCCGCCCTTGGCGAAACTGCCCGATGCCCAGCGGGTTGGCCTGCGGCACAACGGTGATGCACCCCTTGAGCCGCCCCTGAGACTCGGCGACCTGCAGGCGTTGCATCAGCAAATGCAGGACCAGCATCCCGGCAATTTCGTCGGCGTGCACCCCGGCCTGCAAGTGCACCGACGGCCCGCTGCCGTCGCCTTCGTAACGCCAGGCACCGACCCGCACTGCCTCCCCGTTGTTGTTGCGAACATTGAACGAAACATCCTGCGCCATTGGCTTGTCCTCCCGTCATGTCTGTTTGAATCGCTGTATCGCCCTTGCCGAACTGGAGATTGAACGCACGTTCAACTAAGCTCGCCAACGTGGAATCGAATCCAGGAAAAACCGTGTGACTACCCATGCCCCCCCGAACCGCCGCACCGCCCCCGATGACCGCCGCGAAAGGCTGGTGGCCGCAACGCTGCGCTGCCTGGGGCGCGACGGTCACGCCGGCATTTCCGTGCGGCGCATCGCCACCGAGGCCGGGGTGTCGGTCGGTTTGCTCAACCATCATTTCGGCAGTATCGAAGCGCTGATTGCCGATACGTACCAGCGGCTCGCCAGCGAACTGACCAGCGCACTGCTCCAGGAAATCGCCCAGGCCGAAACACCTGCGCAGAAGATCGATGCGTTCCTCGTCGGCTCGTTTTCCCCCCGAGTCATGGACCCGCAACTGCTCGGCGTGTGGGTGGTGTTCTGGAGCCTGATCCGGCACTCCGAACACGTCAGCCAATCCCATGAAAAAACCTACCGCGCCTACATCGATCTGCTCAGTCAATTGCTCGATGAACTGGCCGCCAGCGAAGGCTTCGTGATCCACGACACCCGCCTGGCGGCCATCGGTCTATCGGCGATGCTCGACGGTCTCTGGCTCGAGTGGTGCCTCAACCCCGAGACCTTCAGCGCCGCCAACGGCCTCCACATCTGCCGATGCTGGATAAAGGGGCTGCGACACGGAGCATTCAGCGCCGACGACGTCTTGTGAGGCGTGCCGGCCGAAGATCATCGCCAGCGTGCCGCTGACCGCGATCAACCCGGCGCCGATCATCAGCGACATGTCCATCAGCGTGCCCCAGATCAGGCTCGACAGCGCAAACGCCCAGATCAGCCCGGTGTATTCAAAAGGTGCAAGCAAGGTCGCGGTGGCCCGGCGAAAACTGGCGAACAGCAAGAACTGGCCGATACCGCCCACCAGACCTGCGCTGAGCATGCCCAGCCACGCCGGGGTCGGTGATGGCGTGTAGGTCAACGGCAAGGCGACCACCATGCAAATCACGAACACCACGTTGGTGATGAGCATCTGTTCCAGCACCGAGGTCTGGTCATCCACCTGCCGCAACTGGATATAGGTGAACGCCCAGCACATCGCCGCCAGCAGCGTCAGGACGATGGGCAACGGGTCGATCATGTTGTCGGGACGACAGGCAATGACCACGCCGACAAAACCGATGATCAGGCTGAACCACTGCCAGCCGCTGGCGCGTTCCTTGAGAATCACCGCTGCCAGCACCGTGACCATGATCGGTGCGGAAAAGTACAAGGTGGTCATCTCGGCCAGGGTCAGGTCCCGTGCCGCCGTGTAGTACAGCACCCACGCGACAATCGACAGCAGCCCACGCACCACCAGCAAACGCCGACTCGGCGAGTGCCAGGCCCGCTGGACCAGGCGCAGGCGCCCCACCAGCAGCACCGCCGCGACCACCACCAGACTGCGCCAGAACAGAATGGTCACCACCGAGTAATCGGCCACCAGCCACTTGATCACCGCATCCTGCAATGCCAGGAACGCATAGCCCAGGGTGCACAGGCCAATGCCTTGCAGCGAACGGTCAACCACTGGCGAACTCATCAGGTGGACCTGCGCACGGGCGTCCCGCGCCGTTCGGCAAAGGCAAACAGCGCCTCGATCAGGAATGTCAGGCAAACGTACACGCCGGCCACCAACAGTAGCGGTTCATAGACTTGCAGGGTCTGGGCACGAACCACGTTGGCGGCGCCGAGCAAGTCGATCACCGCGATGGTCGAGGCCAGTGCGGTGGACTTGAGCAGCATCACGGTTTCCCCGGCCAGGGTCGGCAACAACAGGCGCATCGCCCGGGGCAAACGCACCCGCAGCAAGGATTGGCGCGCGGTCATGCCAAAGGCCGAGGCCGCTTCCATTTCACCTTTGGGCACCGCCAGCAGGCCGCCGCGAATCACTTCGCCGACATAGGCACCCACCGACACCACCAGGGCAAACACGATGTACCAGTAACCGTCCCGCAGGTACGGCCACAGAAAGCTGCCGCGAATCAGCGGGAACTGGGCGAACAGACTGCCCAGCCCGTAGTAGAAAATATAGATCTGGATCAGCAACGGCGTGCCGCGCGTCACACTGGTGTAGAACAGGCTGACCTTGGCGATGACTTTGTTTTTCGAGATCCGCGCCAGCGCCACCAGCACCGCCAGGGCAAATCCGAACACACTGGAAATCAACAGAATGGCGATGGTGGTTTGCAACCCTCGGCCCAATAACGCCCCGTATTCAACTATCCACGCTGGAATCATTTCATTCTCTCTGCCGGTTCAGTCAACAAGAGGCATCCAGCGACGAATACGTCGCTCAAGCCGTCCCGACAGATAGTTCGACACCAGCGTCACCGCGTAATACAAAGCCGCGGCCGTGAGGTAGAACAACAGGTAATGACGCGTCGAGCCCGCGGCCTGCTTGGCCGTGTACAACAACTCGTTGGTGCCGACCACGCTGATCAGCGCGCTGTCCTTGATCAGGTTGATCCACAGGTTGGCCATCCCGGCCATCGCATACGGCGCCATGATTGGCAGCGTGACGCGGCGGAACAGGCCGAAACCGCTCAGGCCGAACGCCTTGGCCGCTTCGATCTGGCCGAAGGGAATCGCCTGGATCGCCGCACGAAAAATCTCCGAAGCGTAGGCGCCTTGCACCAGCCCCAGCACCACGATCGCCGCCAACGGACCGCTGACGTTGACCACGCCGTAACCGAGATGAGTCATCAACGAATTGAGGAGCATGGAGCCCACGTAGTACAGCAACAGGATCAGCAACAACTCCGGTACCGCCCGGAACAACGTGGTGTAACCGCGCATCAAGGCCGCAATCGGTTTCGGCGCGCCAAGTTTGAGGCAAGCCACCACCAACCCGATGGCCAGACCGAGCACAAAGGCCCCGGCGGAAATCTGCAGGGTCATCCAGAGCCCCTTCAACAGCGCACCGCCCCACCCTTGCTCGGTGAAATTGATCAGATCGAACATTGCTGGCATTTCAACCCCCAGTAACGACCATAAAGACACTGCCCAACCCTTGTAGGAGCTGGCTTGCCAGCGAAGCTTTTGACGGCCTCAAGGGCCCCTTCGCCGGCAAGACGGCTCCTACAGAATCTGTGTGCTGGTCAGAACGCAGGCTTCACGCTGGTACCGAAGTAGCTCTGCGACAGCTCGTCATAGTCTTTGCTCGCCAGCAGTTCCTGGATCGCCTTGTCGAGCTTGGCCTTGAGCTCGGCATCGTCCTTGCGCATACCGGCGCCGACGCCTTTGCCGAAGATCGGGTCGTAGGGCACCGAGCTGAGGTAAGCCAGGTCCTTGGCGTCCGGGGTTTTGACGAACGCGGCCATGGCCGTGCCATCCGCCATCATCAGGTCGATGCGCCCGGCGATCAGGTCGGCGTTGGCCGAATCCTGGGTATCGTAGTATTTAACGTCGGCGATTTTTTCGTAGTAGGTCTTGAGGTAACTGGCGCTCACGGTAGAGTTCTGCACGCCAATGATCTTGCCCTTGAGGTCATCCGGGTATTTCTTGACTGAAGCGTCCTTCGGCCCGACAACGGCTATCACCGAGTCGTAATACGCCTTGCTGAAGGCGATCTGTTTTTCGCGCTCTTCAGTCACCGACATCGAAGAGAAAATCACGTCGATCTTCTTCGCCAGCAGCGACGGAATGATCCCGTCCCACGCCACTTCCCTGATCTCGCACTCGGCTTTCATTTCGCTGCACAGCTTGTGAATCAGATCGACTTCAAAACCTTTCCATTCGCCATTGGCCTGCTTTTCGGTGTACGGCGGATAGGGTTCCGCGGCCACTGCGAACCTGATCGGCTGCGCCTGTGCCGCGCTCATCCCGGCCAGCATGATGCAGGCCGCACCGCTCAACCAGTTTGCAAAACGTCGATTTCCCATGTTGTTTTCCCGTCTTTTTATGATGAGTTAGCGAGTCTGATGAGCGTTGACGAATTGTCGGCAACGCTCGCTGCGTGGGTGTACGAACACGTCGTCCGGCGAACCGGTTTCCTCGATCAGCCCTTGATGCAGGAAGGCGACTTTGGAAGAGACATCGCGTGCAAAAGCCATTTCATGAGTCACCAGGATCATGGTCCGGCCTTCTTCGGCGAGGGAGCGGATCACCCGCAGCACTTCACCGACCAGTTCCGGGTCGAGTGCCGAGGTGGGTTCATCGAACAGCATGACCTTGGGCCGCATGGCCAAAGCCCGGGCAATGGCCACCCGTTGTTGCTGTCCCCCGGAGAGAAACGCCGGGTACTCGTTGCGCTTGGCCGCAAGACCCACGCGTTCGAGCAGGGCTTCGGCCCGTTCAGTGGCCTCCGCACGGCTTTCACGCAGGACCTGGGTCGGCGCTTCGATGAGGTTTTCCAGCACCGTGCGATGGGGCCAGAGGTTGAAGTTCTGGAACACCATGCCCAGGCTGGAACGGATGCGCACCAGTTGTTTGGCGTCTGATACCAGCGGTGCGCCGGGACGATTCTGGTTCAGGTGAATGCTTTCGCCATCGACCAGGATGCGTCCCTGGTCCGGCACCTCAAGCATGTTGATGCAGCGCAGCAAGGTGCTTTTACCCGAGCCGCTGGCGCCGATCAGGGAGATCACCTCCCCCTCGCAAGCGGTCAGGGAAACGCCTTTGAGCACCTCGATATTGCCGAAGCGTTTGTGCAGGCGATCGACTTCGATCATGGTTTTGGCCGCGGTCGGTTCGACGGTCGTGGTGCACGTTACGGTACGGGTCACCGGCCGTGGCGCTTCTGCGTTCAACACCAGCACAAAGTCGCGAATGCGCTGGCAGGCCTGGGCCAGCCGTTCTTCTCCAAGGGTGAACGACAACCGTACAAAACCTTGGGCCGGTTCGCCGAATGCCGCTGCATCCAGCACCGACACACCGGCTTCGCGCAGCAGACGCCAGGCGAATTCCAGCGACGTCAGTCCAGTGCCGCGCACGTCGACCAGGACGAACATGCCGGCATCGGGATTGAGCACGCCAATGCCCGGGCAATCCGCCAGTCCTGACACCACCAGATCGCGACGGCGGCGGTAGATCTCACGCATGCCATGGGTCACTTCGTCGTGGGACTGCACGGCCTTGAGCGCCGCCTCCATGACAAACCCCGGCAGGCCGTAAAGCATGCTCAACACCAGGGTTTCGACGTGATTGACCAACGCTTCATCGGCCACGATCCAGCCGATCCGCCAACCGGTCATCGCATGGGATTTGGACAGGCTGCCGATCACCACGCAGCGCTCGGCCATGCCGGGCAACGCTGCGAGACTCAAATGAGTGCGCTCATAGGCAAGGCTCTCGTAGACCTCGTCCACCACCACCCACAGGTCATGGGCGATGGCGAGGTCGGCGATGGCTTGCAACTCCTCGCGGTTGAGCACTACGCCCGTAGGGTTGTTCGGGTTGGAGAAGAAAATCGCCCGGGTTCGCGGGGTAATCGCCTTCGCCAGCACCGCGGCATCGAGGCGGAAACCGGCGTCCGCGGCACAGGGCACGCGCACCAGCGTGGCACCGGACGCCTTGAGCGTGGCTTCGTAGGTGACGTACATCGGGTCGAGCGCTATTACCTCGTCGCCCGCGCTGAGCAGGCACATCGAGGCGGCGAACAGCGCATTTTGCGCCCCTGCCGCGACAATCACGTTGGCCGCTTGCAGTTCACGGTCGATCACATCGCTGTAGCGGGCGGCGATGGCCTCACGCAGGGCCTGGCGACCGGCGATTTCGGTGTAGTGGGTGTCACCTTCGCGCAGCGCATGGATCGCGGCATCGGTGATGAAATCGGGGGTGGGGAAATCCGGGTCGCCGACACTGAGGATGATCACATCCTCGCCATTGCGCTGGGCGGCATTGGCCGCGTAGTGGATATCCCAGGCGGCAACGCCTTGGCCACTGATCCGCTCAACAAAGGGTGAAAACCGCATGCCAGTGCCTCGTTCGAATTGAAGAAACGCAAGCCCGCAACCAGCCGGGGAAAGGTGAACCCAACATAGTCCAGACTGAACACTCGTTCAACAGAAAACTGACAAGGCTTCGCGTTCAGCGCAAACAGGTCGTTTTCACGACAGTCGCGCCGTTTTTCAGCACGAGGGGGCGGCGACTCGGGAACGGCGCTGGCTGAGGATGCCAATGATCAGCGCCGCGCCAATCAGCCCGGCGGCGACCATGAATGTGAGGCGCATTCCCGGCACGATGGCTGCGGGCCCGGCCTGCAAGATGTCGCTACTGGCCGAGCCGAAAGCGAATATCGCGCCCATCACCGAAGCGCCTGTGATCAATCCGAGGTTGCGTGACAGGCCGAGCAATCCGGAAACGACACCACGTTGGCGGGCTGTCACGTCCGCCATGACGGCCGTATTGTTGGCCGTCTGGAACAGGGCATAACCGGCGGTCATCACAGCCAGCGGCAGGATGTACCCGAGCACTCCGAACCCGGTCGGCATGGCAGGCAGCAGGCATGCGCCGATCAACATCGCAATCAATCCGAGCGTACTGGAGCGATACGCACCCAATCGATCGACCCAGCGTCCTGCCGCAATCGCGGCCAGTGCCGCAACCAGCGGCCCCGTGGACATCACCAATCCGGCGCTCGCTGCATCCAGCGCCAGCGCCCCCGTCAGATAAAACGGCCCGACGACCAGGGTGGCCATGACCACTGTCGTCACCAGTGCGTTCATGGCGAAACCTGCACTCAAGGGCGGATGGCACAACATCGACAATCGAAGCAGCGGCGACTCGGCTGCCTGCTCGACGTAGACAAACCCGCACAACCCGATCACTGCCGCCAGCAACAAAGCCGCATTCAACGAACCAAAGCTGCCACGCCCGAGGGTCATCGCCAGGGTATAGGACAGCAGCGTCAGCCCCAGCACCACCGTGCCCAGGACATCGACATCCGCCCTCTTCTCATGGCGATCATTGGGTAAAAAATGCTGCGCCAGCCCAATCGCCAAAATACCCAACGGCACATTGATCAGAAAAATTGCCGGCCATCCCAGACTGGCAATCAAAAAACCGCCGAGGGTCGGTCCGAGCGACGTGCCAATCGCCGACATCGTGCCGAGCGCGCCCATCGCGCTGCCCATCCGGGCCTTCGGCACCGCCTCACCCACCAGCGCCATGGTCAACGCCATCATGATCGCTGCGCCTGTGCCTTGCAGGGTTCGGGCTGCGATCAGCAGCCAGAGATCGGGTGCCAGTGCGCACAGGATCGAGGCCAGCGTAAACAACGACATCCCTATCAATAACAGGCGCCGACGGCCAAAGACGTCGCCCAACCGCCCAGCGCCAACGATCAGGGCGGTGATGGCCAGCAGATAGGCGAGCACCACCCACTGCACTTGCTGGAAGGATGCGCCAAACGCTTGGGCCAGTGTCGGCAAACCAACGTTCGCAATGCTGGTGCCGAGGGACGACAGCAACATGGATAACGAAAGGCTGATCAATGCTCCACGTTCAGATCGGGATTTCATGCTCGGGTCACTCGCAATCAGGTTGTCCCAAGCCTAAGCTCGCAACTGACATGGCGGAAGACGCATCGTTTGCACTTGATACATGCATCAGACGCCACATGAACAATGTGAGACCCATTGAATGCCGGATCTGAATCTGCTGATCACCCTGAATGTATTGCTGGAGGAACGCAGCGTGGCTCGCGCCGCAATACGTCTGCACCTCAGCCCATCGGCCATGAGCCGGGCCTTGGCACGCTTGCGCGAAACCCTGGGCGACCCACTGCTGGTCAGGGCTGGTCGCGGCCTGGTGCCCACGCCCAGGGCGCTGGCGTTGCGTGAACGAGTCAGCGCACTGGTGCACGACGCCGAGGCCGTGCTGCGACCGGACGAAGCACTCGACCTCCGGCAACTGGTCCGCACCTTCACCCTGCGCACCAGCGACGGCTTCGTGGAAAACTTCGGGCCGTCACTTATCGCCCGGGTAAACGAAGAAGCCCCCGGTGTCCGCCTGAATTTTGTGCAGAAGCTGAACAAGGACAGCACCCTGTTGCGCGACGGCTCCGTCGATCTGGAGACCGGCGTCATCGGGCAATCCACCAGCCCGGAAGTGCGCACCCGCCTGTTGTTTGGCGACCGCTTCATCGCTGCGGTGCGCAAGGGGCATTCATTGACCAGGGGCAGCATGACCGCCGAGCGCTATGCGGCAGCCAGGCACATTCTGGTTTCACGGCGCGGGCACGACAAAGGCGTCATGGATGAAGCGTTGAACCTGCTCGGACTGGAACGGGAAATCGTCACCATCGTCGGCGGTTTTTCTGCGGCGCTGGCACTGGCGCGGGCTTCGGACCTGGTCGCCACGGTGCCTGAACGCCACGTCGGCCACCTCTGTGAAGGGATGCATTGCTTCGACTTGCCGTTCGCCACACCGACCATCACCGTCTCGATGCTCTGGCATCCGCGCATGGATGCAGACCCCGCCCATCGCTGGTTGCGCGGTTGCGTGCGGGACATTTGCAGTCGGTAGCCGCGACGCGTTACTCCTTGAGAATCAACAGCGGCTCGCCCTTCTGCACCATGTACGTCGCCAGCTCCGACGCTTTGTCCGAACCGACATTCTTCGCCACATGCGCCACACCGGCAGGAATGAACAGCGAGTCGCCGGCCTTCAGCGTGACCGGCGCGCGCCCTTCCAGTTGATACTCGAAAGTACCGCTGATGACATAGGCGACTTCCACCCCCGGATGTGCGTGTTTGGGCGACACCACTCCCGAATCGAAATCCACGCGCACCTGAATGACTTCGGGATTGGATACGTCCAGATCCTGACGAATCAGGTCGGTGCGATGAAGGCCCTGCTGCCAGCTTTTGGCTGGCGTCGCAGCTGCCGGTCTCAGCTCTTGTGCCTGAACGTAGCCGACCACGGAGGCGAGTACCGCCGCGCTGACCAGTAAAAGATTGCGTCGCATCGTCCTGCCCTCTCAAAGTAATGAAGTCTTACTTTGCTTGAGGAAAATAGCGGCGATGTGTCGGGATTGGGGCGTTTGTTATGCGCGTGTGTACACCCCAGGCATTGATACACGGGCATACAAACCGGCAAGGGGAATTGAAAAACCGCGACCGGGTATCAGACCCGGTCGCTCCCTTCCCTATTATTCAAAATCAATAAAAATCAGCTCGCTCTGGAAGCCGCCATCATGGAGCTTTCAAACTGGGTCGCGCTGCGCGGATCGGCTGATGTCGCCAAAAACGTGCGTGGCGCTCTGCAAGCCATCGACAAGAATGAAGAGCTCATCAAGATGACGCTCGCGGTGCTTTTTCTCGGCTGTCTTTTTCTCGCTGAGAAGTTCATCCACTTTGGCCTGGAGGCCGGATACATCTTCTTGCTGTGGCAGACTTCAATACCGAGGAAAAATTTGCCTTCCTTCTCGGTGTAAAGAGCGCGCACGGATTCATCGACACCCTCCAGGTTGTCCAATAGGTATTTCAGCATTGGTTGTCTCCCAGAGAAGATTTGCGACCCAGCCCGCAGATATGAAAAGGCCCCGTCATTGACGAGGCCGGTGTAAATCGTTGGCATAAAAAACCCCGGCAGGCTGCCAGGGCTTTATTCAAAGCATGTAGGCTCGTGCGAATGGGCGGGCCTTTTGGGTGTTAAATTTCTCTGTGTCAGTCGTCTTGATCTATCTGGTCAAGAAAATCAACGTCATCCTCTTCTTCATCAACAATTGCCTGAGCGTCTTCTTCAACCCATGACTCGTCATCATGGAATTCATGATCGAGCAGGTGGTCGTGCTCGGGCTCTGGAATATCTCGTTCTTCGCTCATGACTTACCGAAACAAAAATTGAAAGAACGGACACAACGCGCCCACGGAACAGCTTGGCGTTGTCTCCCCGACGTAGTGCAGACCTACCTGCGGGCATAGCCCCCCCCCCGAAACTGGTCTGTCTTTTTCATTTATTAGCGAAAATAGACCATTCGAATCGTTTCAACAACTTCAGGCCCATATGGTTTCTGTCCAAAAGCTTTAACACCCAAGTCGTCCAGCCCAACCCCAAATTTCCTGGCCGTCTCGAGGAGATCAGGATATTCGGCAACAAATGAGATAATTTCTTTGGACTCAGCATCCAAATATTTTGGCGGCTATTGCTTTCTGAACTCATTTAGTAGGACTTCAGCACCATCTGGCTTGCTTCGTATACGAAGTACGCGCTGGTGATAGATGAAGCGGTTATGGCTAGCCCGAAAGCCACTAAAAGTGCTCTGTTACTCATTCGGCTCTCCTGCCAATCGAAAAAAAGCGCGAACCCTACCTAACCATTCCCCTCAATGCCACCTCATCAGACAGATGGCATCCGGGAGATTCCCATGAGCACATTTCAGTGTTTGATATGACCTGCGATGTCGTCATGACCGAGGCCAGGAAAACCGGCAAAACTACACGATCTGATCCGAAGCGAAATGACCAAACCATCGAGCTCACCGTTGATGAGTGGATGCACAAGGTTGGTGTTCGCGCAGACCAGATCATGGCCGGCACAAAGGTGAAGCAACCCAGCCCGCTATTCGACGCTCCACAGTATGCCGAGCAGTTCATTGAGCTAGCACGCAAGTCGGGAAAATGCCGCGACATGAGGATCAGAACGATAGCCGTCTTGGTTGACGCCAAAGGCAAGCCAATCATCAACCCAAAGACTTAGGCGCCGAAGGTCGGGTTCGCAGAGTGGCCGCCAAAACAAGAAGTTCAAGTCGCCGCGTAACCAATCTCCACCGCCAGGGCATGCCCCGCCATAGGGCCCCATGAAGACCCACCGCATGCGGAGTGTGGATGCCTAAGCCAATGGCTGTCGAAAGCCAACGAGCCTACCTACCTCACCGGTACGGAGTGAATGCCATGGCAGCTCCGCTCTACATGCTCCGGCTCATCTACAAGGGACCACAAATTCCCGCGACCTTTAACATCTCGACCTGTACCCGCCCATCGGCCATGAGCTGCAGATACTCTCGCCAATTCTGAAAAGCTTGCTGCTGCCTGAGGGAAGCTGCCAGCCAAAGTGCGCCACCGAGGTGTTCTACCGGGATGGACATCATCTGCGCGATTGCAAGATCAAGTTCATTTGCGAGATCGCTCCCATTCGGCAAATCGAGGATTAGTGGTCGCATAAGAAACCTGTTTTTTTTGGGCTACTTCATCGACTTTTCGATTTGATGATCGTGCGCAAGCTCCGACGAACGGTTTAACCCAATTTACCTGTTTTCTGCCGCCACGCGCGGCATGGATCACATATAGGGTCAGATACGAGGGTAGCTCTCCTTCTGAACTGGAGAGCCCTGCAGCATGCCGGATACATCGACCGGCTCATCTGGATGCCGGCGATGAAGAAGTCGGAGTCAGGTGGCGGCGACCCTATCAGAGTCGCCACACCTATGCCTCAACGATGCTGTCTGCTGGTGAGAATCCAATGTGGGTGGCCAAGCAACCTGGCCATCAAGACTGAACCATGATCGCCGAGTTTATGGTCGCTCGATGCCCTCCGCTGATGTAGGAGCCGGAGGGCGAGCCGAGGCACTTTTCGCCGGTAATGCCAGCGTTATGACTACATCTCCTCTAGACGACGTGGTTTAAGTCGAAGCGATCCAGGTTCATCACCTTGGTCCACGCAGCGACGAAGTCCTTGACGAACTTGTCCTTCGCATCGGCACTGGCATACACCTCGGCCAGTGCGCGCAACTGTGCGTTGGAGCCAAACACCAGGTCGACCCGGGTACCCGTCCACTTCACTGCACCGCTGTTGCGATCACGTCCTTCAAACTCCTGTGCGGCGTCCGATACCGGCTTCCACTCCACGCCCATGTCGAGCAGGTTGGTGAAGAAGTCGTTGGTCAGCGCTTCCGGACGCGAGGTGAACACACCGTGTTTGCTCTGGCCGACATTGGTGTTCAACACGCGCAGGCCGCCCAGCAACACCGTCATTTCCGGCGCCGTCAGTGTCAGCAGTTGTGCCTTGTCGATCAACAAGGATTCGGCGGACACGCGGTATTGTTGCTTGAGGTAGTTACGGAAACCGTCGGCAATCGGTTCAAGGAAGCCGAAAGAGTCGACATCCGTCTGCTCCTGAGTGGCGTCCATGCGACCCGGTGTGAATGGCACCGTTACGCTGTGGCCGGCATTCTTCGCCGCTTGCTCCACACCCACGCTGCCGGCGAGTACGATCAGGTCGGCCAGGGAGATTTTCTTGCCGCCATTGTTGAACTCGCCCTGGATGCCTTCGAGTTTCGCCAACACATTCGCCAGTTGCTCCGGCTGGTTGGCCTGCCAGGATTTCTGCGGGGCCAGGCGCAGGCGGCCGCCGTTGGCACCGCCGCGTTTATCCGAACCACGGAACGTCGAGGCGGCTGCCCAGGCCGTCGACACCAGTTGCGAAACCGACAGGCCCGAGGCAGCAATTTTGCCCTTGAGTGCGGCAACATCGCTGTCACCGATCAGTGGGTGATCGACGTCAGGAATCGGGTCTTGCCACAGCAGTTCTTCGGCGGGCATTTCCGGGCCGAGGTAGCGCGAGAGTGGGCCCATGTCGCGGTGGATGAGTTTGTACCAGGCGCGGGCAAACGCGTCGGCGAGCTGATCGGGGTTGGCCAGGAAGCGCCGCGAGATCGGTTCATAGATCGGGTCGAAGCGCAGGGCCAGGTCCGAAGTCAGCATGGTCGGATCGCGACGTTTTGACGAATCGAACGGGTCGGGAATGATGCCTGCGCCAGCGCCGTTTTTCGGTTTCCACTGGTGAGCACCCGCTGGGCTTTTGGTCAGTTCCCAGTCGAAGCCGAAGAGGTTTTCCAGGTAGTTGTTGCTCCACTTCGTTGGCGTCGTGGTCCAGGTCACTTCGAGGCCGCTGGTGATGGTGTCCGGCCCCTTACCGGTGCCGAACGTGCTCTTCCAGCCCAGGCCTTGCAGCTCAAGACCGGCCGCTTCGGGCTCAGGCCCCACGTGGTCGGCCGGACCGGCACCGTGGGTCTTGCCAAAAGCGTGGCCACCGGCGATCAGTGCGACGGTTTCTTCGTCGTTCATTGCCATGCGGCCGAAGGTTTCACGAATGTCCTTGGCCGATGCGACCGGGTCAGGCTCACCTTCCGGGCCTTCGGGGTTCACGTAGATCAGGCCCATCTGCACAGCGGCGAGGGGGTTTTCCAGATTACGGCCATCTTCCACCCGACTGTCTTCGTTTCTGCCCGGCTCGGCAACCAGTGGAACATCGCCAGGTGGTTGCACGGGCTTGCTGTCATCCTTGCCGTAACGGCTGTCGCCGCCCAGCCATTTGTTTTCCGAGCCCCAGTAAACGTCTTCGTCCGGCTCCCACACGTCGGGACGGCCGCCGGAAAATCCGAAGGTCTTGAAGCCCATGGATTCCAGCGCCACGTTACCGGTGAGGACGATCAGGTCCGCCCAGGAAATCTTGTTGCCGTACTTCTGCTTGATTGGCCAGAGAAGCCGGCGCGCCTTGTCGAGGCTGACGTTATCCGGCCAGCTGTTGAGCGGTGCGAAGCGTTGCTGGCCGGAACCGGCACCGCCGCGCCCGTCACCGGTGCGATAGGTGCCTGCGCTGTGCCAGGCCATACGAATAAAGAAGGGTCCGTAATGGCCGAAGTCGGCGGGCCACCACTCCTGGGAGTCGGTCATCAAAGCGTTCAGGTCATTTTTCAGCGCCTGAAAGTCCAGGCTTTTGAAAGCTGCGGCGTAGTTGAAGTCGCCCCCCAACGGGTCAGACTTGGGCGAATGCTGGCTCAAGATCTTCAAATTCAGTTGGTTCGGCCACCAGTCGCGGTTCGTCGTGCCACCGCCAGCGGCGTGATTGAACGGGCATTTCGATTCAGTTGACATGGCATCTCCTCTTTATTTTGTTTTCAGCTAACCACCCTTGAGCGTGGATCCGGATGACCGATTAATGAAATAGCTTTTGGACATGGGATCCATAGCCTTAAGGCTATGACTGCCTCGTGATCAGGCGCTCTAGAACAACCATTAAAGTACCGGTCTGGGAAACTGTCGTTACAACAGGCACAGATAGCTGATAAACAGCGTAAAACGACGGGATCGAGCGCCGACTGGTCGTGTCCAGACCGGTATTGGCATGAATGCTCGCCACAATGCATGAGATCGGTCGGTGTGATGGCGACCGTGCTGTACCGGCGGGGCCGGATGCCCTGGACTGTTGACCATGCGGCATAAAAAAACCGGCCTTTGGGGCCGGTTTTTTCATTCATTCAACAACACTTCGGTCCGGCCTTGCTGCCGTACCGTGCTTCCTGGCGTTCGCGGAAGAACGCCTCGTAGTCCATCAGCGGTTTGTCCGGGTGCCGGGTCTGCATATGCTCGACGTAGTTGTCGTAGTCGGGCATGCCGACCATCAGGCGCGCAGCCTGACCGAGGTATTTACCGAGGCGACTCAGGTCATTGAACATGATCAGGCATCCGGCAGCGCTTGGAATGGCGCTTCTTTATCCGTACGTTCCTGGGTGCCCCAGGCAGCGATGCCGACCTTGAGCGCGAAGAACAGGATGCTGAACACCACGAACAGGAACAATGCCGTCAGCGTTGCGTTGGTGTAGGCGTTGAAGATCACGTGCTGCATCTGGTCGATGCTCTTGGCCGGAGCCAGCACCTGACCATTAGCCAGGGCATCGCTGTATTTTTTCGCCAGCGCCAGGAAGCCAATCGCCGGGTTGGCGTCGAACAGCTTGATAAAGCCTGCGGTGGTGGTGCAGATCAACAGCCATACAGCCGGCAGCAAGGTCACCCAGACATAACGCTGGCGCTTCATCTTGATCAGTACCACGGTGCCGAGCATCAATGCGATACCGGCCAGCATCTGGTTGGAGATGCCGAACAACGGCCACAAGGTGTTGATGCCACCCAGTGGATCGATCACGCCCTGGTACAGCAGATAACCCCACATGGCCACGCAACCGGCGGTGGCAATCAGGTTGGCGGTCCAGGATTCGGTGCGTTTCAACGCTGGCACGAAAGAGCCGAGCAAATCCTGGAGCATGAAGCGCCCGGCTCGGGTGCCAGCGTCGACTGCCGTCAGGATGAACAGCGCTTCGAACAGGATCGCGAAGTGGTACCAGAACGCCATGGTGTTCTCGCCCGGCAACAGCTGGTGCAGGATCTGCGCGATACCGACCGCCAGGGTCGGCGCACCGCCGGCACGGGCCAGAATCGTGGTTTCACCGATGTCGTGGGCCACCGCTTGCAGCGCTTGCGGGGTAATTGCAAAGCCCCAGCTACTAACGGTTTGTGCAACGGCCACCGCATCGGCGCCCACCACGGCCGCCGGGCTGTTCATGGCGAAATACACGCCCGGATCAATCACCGAAGCCGCGACCATGGCCATGATCGCCACGAAGGACTCCATCAGCATGCCGCCGTAGCCGATGTAACGGGCATGCCCCTCATTGGCGAGCAACTTCGGCGTGGTGCCGGAAGCGATCAGCGCATGGAAACCCGACACCGCGCCACAGGCGATGGTGATGAACAGGAACGGGAACAGACCGCCCTTCCATACCGGACCGGTACCATCGATGAACTGGGTCAGCGCCGGCATTTTCAGCTCGGGCATGGTCACCAGGATGCCGATGGCCAATGCGACGATGGTGCCGATCTTGAGGAAGGTCGACAGGTAGTCGCGCGGGGCCAGGATCAGCCACACCGGCAACACTGCGGCGACGAAACCGTAGCCAATCAGCATCCAGGTAATTTGAAGACCGGTAAAGGTAAAGGCCTTGGCCCAGACCGGATCAGCGGCAATCTGCCCGCCGAGCCAGATCGAACCGAGCAGCAACAGCACGCCGATCACCGAGATTTCGCCGATGCGACCCGGGCGGATGTAGCGCATGTAGATGCCCATGAACATCGCGATCGGGATGGTCGCCATCACCGTGAAAATACCCCACGGGCTCTCGGCCAGGGCTTTGACCACGATCAGCGCCAGCACCGCGAGGATGATGATCATGATCAGGAAGCAGCCGAACAGCGCGATGGTGCCGGGAATCCGGCCCATTTCTTCGCGGACCATATCGCCCAGGGAACGACCGTTGCGGCGGGTGGACATGAACAGGACCATGAAGTCCTGAACGGCACCGGCCAGCACCACGCCGGCGATCAGCCACAGCGTGCCGGGCAGATAGCCCATCTGCGCCGCCAGGACCGGGCCGACCAGTGGACCTGCACCGGCGATGGCCGCGAAGTGGTGACCGAAGAGCACGTGTTTGTTGGTCGGAACATAGTCCAGACCATCATTGTTGAGCACAGCCGGAGTGGCCCGAGCTGGATCGAGCTGCATCACTTTGTTGGCGATGAACAGGCTGTAATAGCGGTAGGCAACCAGATAGATAGCGACAGCTGCGACGACGATCCACAAGGCGTTGATCGCTTCGCCGCGGCGCAGGGCCACGACACTCAGCGCAATCGCTCCCAGGACAGCCACGGCAAACCAGGCAAGGTGTTTAGCCAGACGGGGCATAGCGTGTCTCCTGCCACAGCCAGTGAACTGCGGCGGTAATTTTTATAATTGTGTCCGCGGTGCGGAGCTGGCCCAATATCTGCGCATGGCGTCCACAAATAAATCCGCGTTACTACGTACGTGGTGTCTACGTAGTACTACGTAGGCGCCGCAGTATTCGAGGGTGTACACACACTCACATCCGCCACAAATCAACTGTGGGTTGACCGTCGGATCAGGGGCCATCCTCGATCAAATGTAGGAGCGAGCCTGCTCGCGATGGTATTTCAGGCGCTGAGCCGCGTCGGCCGTACCTTTTTCGCGAGCAGGCTCGCTCCTACAGGGCGCCTCTTTGGCATATCATCCCGAACCTTCGCGCGGGCAGGAGTCAACATGCAGCTCAAACACAAGATCGTCGCCCTCGGGATTCTGCCGCTGGTGCTGGCCATTGCTGTCATCTGCGCGCTGGTGATTTCCCTCAACCGCCAATTGGGCGATCAACAGGCGCAACTGATCGAAGACAGCATTCTGGCGAGCAAGCGTGCAGAGCTGAAAAACTACGTGGAGATGGCCCAGAGCCTGATCGCGCCCCTGTACGACGATGGCCACGGTGACGCCCACGCCCAGCAACAAGTGCTGGAAGAACTGCGCAAGCTCAGTTTCGGCGTCAACGGCTACTTCTTCGTCTACGACCACCAAGGCCGCAGTCTGATGCATGCGCGCCAGTCGGAACTGGTGGGCCAATACCTGTGGGACATGAAAGACCCCCACGGCCTGCCGGTGATTCAGGCGCTGCTCCAAAGCGCGCAATCGGGCCAGGGTTTTCAACGCTACGCCTGGAACAAACCTTCCTCCGGCCAGGTGACCGACAAGCTCGCCTATGTGGTGATGCTCGATCGCTGGGGCTGGATGCTCGGCACCGGCATCTACCTGGAAGACGTCGAGCGCGCCACCCAGCAGGCTCGTGTCGAAGTGGCCATGGGCATCCGCAAGACCATGATGGCGATTGCCGTGGTCGCGCTGGTCGCGGTGCTGTTCGTGTTCGCCACCGGCATGACCCTCAACGTCAGTGAACACCGTCTGGCGGACAAGAAACTGCAGCGCCTGACCCAGCGTATTGTCAGCTTGCAGGAGGAAGAGCGATCCCGGGTGTCCCGTGAGCTGCACGATGGCATCAGCCAGGTGTTGGTTTCGATCAAGTTTCAGTTCGAACTGGCCAGCCATCTGCTTGAAAACGGACAGACAAACGACAAGGGTTTGAACACTTTAAGGGATGCCACCGATCGCCTGGGCGATGCCATCGGCGAAGTCCGCAGTCTTTCCCATGACCTGCGCTCATCCCTGCTGGACACCCTCGGCCTGCCAGCGGCCATTGGTCAATTGGCCGCCGAATTCGAGCAGCGCAGCGGGCTGACCGTGACCTATGACGAAAATGAATTCGACTGCCAACTGGTCGACGGCGCCGCGGTTTCGCTGTTCCGCATCGTCCAGGAAGGCCTGACCAACATCGAACGCCATGCGCAGGCGCAGAACGTGTCCATTACACTGCGCGGCTGCGACGAATCAGTGCGGCTGACAGTGGTCGATGACGGCATCGGTTTCAACGTTGCCCAGGTCGAACGTCGTCAGGCTGGCATTGGCTTGCGTAACATCCGCGAACGCGTCGAACATTTTGGCGGGCGCTTCGATCTGATCTCGATGCCGGGCAGAAGTGAGCTGGACGTACGACTGCCGATGAAACCTGGCACAAAACTACAAGAGTGAAACCTTGCATGAACCTGCCCTCCCCGATCCGCGTCGCTCTGGTCGACGATCACTCCCTGGTCCGCGACGGCATCAAAGCGTTGCTGGCCGTGATGTCGCCCCTGGAAATGGTCGGCGAAGCGGAGAACGGCGCGCAGGCCATCGAGATGGTCGGACGCTGCCAGCCGGACCTGCTACTGGTCGACATCAGCCTGCCGGACATGAACGGCCTGGAGTTGACTCGCGTGCTGCGTAGCCAGTACCCCTCACTCAAGGTGTTGGTGCTGAGCATGTACGACAATTATGAATACGTCAGTGAATCGGTGCGCTCCGGCGCCAGCGGCTACGTGCTGAAGAACGCCCCGTCACGGGAAATCATCGCCGCCATCGAAGCCATCAGCAGTGGCGGCACCTTCTACAGCGCCGAGATCGCCCAGCGGCTGATCGCGGACCGGAACACCGACAACGAACTGACCCCGAGGGAAAGCCAGGTCTTGTCGAAGATGGCCCAAGGGCTGAACAACAAGGAAATGGCGCGCGAACTGGACATCAGCGTGCGCACGGTGGAGACGCATCGCTTGAGCATCCGGCGCAAGCTCAACATCGACAAGCCCGCGGCACTGGTCAAGTACGCCATCGATCATGGGCTTATCTCCCGCTAACGCCCCCTCATTCGTTCCACACAACTGTGAGAACGGGCTTGCCCGCGATAGCGTCCGTTGAGCCGCCATTGAAGTTGACTGACACACTGCGATCGCGGGCAAGCCCGCTCCTACAGGGTCGGTGTGTGCGCAAAGAATCTGTTTTTCTCCCCTCATTGCGACCACCCGACCAGAAACTCCGTTCAGGGACTTGCGTCATCGGTATTATGGTATACCATCAGACGCACAGACACCCAAACCTCTACGGAGCAGCTCATGAGTTTCGAAATCCGCAAGATCGTCAGCTATGTCGAAGAAACCTTTATTGAAGGCGGCAAAGCCACCGATAAGCCCGTGACCATGGTCGGTCTGGCCGTGGTGATGAAAAACCCGTGGCTGGGCAACGGTTTCGTCGAAGACCTCAAGCCACAGATCCGCGCCAACTGCTCCGACCTCGGCGCCCTGATGGTCGAGCGTCTGGTGGGCATCATCGGCGGTGCCGAGAAAATCGAGGCGTACGGCAAGGCTGCGGTGGTCGGCGCCGATGGCGAAATCGAACACGCTTCGGCGGTGATCCACACCCTGCGCTTCGGTAATCACTACCGCGAAGCGGTCAAGGCCAAGAGCTACCTGAGCTTCACCAACAAGCGCGGCGGCCCCGGCACTTCGATCCAGATCCCGATGATGCACAAGGACGACGAAGGCCTGCGTTCGCACTACATCACCCTGGAAATGCAGATCGAAGACGCCCCGCGTGCCGACGAAATCGTCGTGGTCCTGGGTTGCGCCGACGGCGGCCGCCTGCACCCGCGCATCGGTAACCGCTACATCGACCTGGAAGAACTGGCCGCCGAAAAAGCCCAGTAACCGGCCAGCAGAACGACAACAAGAAGGCATTGCAGGAGCGCTCCATGATTCGGCTCACCGCTGAACTCACCCCGGCTGGCACCAGTTACCTGGCGACCGGCCAAGGCCAGCCCGTGGTCTTGATCCACGGCGTGGGCCTGAACAAAGAAATGTGGGGTGGCCAGATCGTTGGCCTGGCCACGCAGTACCGCGTCATCGCCTACGACATGCTCGGACATGGCGCCAGCCCGCGCCCTTCGATCGGTACGCCGCTGCTCGGCTATGCCGACCAGTTGCTGGAGCTGCTCGACCACCTGCAATTGCCCAAGGCTACGGTGATCGGTTTTTCCATGGGCGGGCTGGTGGCGCGGGCCTTTGCCCTGCACTACCCGCGACGCCTGGAAGGTCTGGTGGTGCTCAACAGCGTGTTCAACCGCAGCGCCGAACAGCGCGCCGGGGTCATCGCCCGCACCAGCCAGGCTGCCGAACACGGGCCGGACGCTAATGCCGAAGCGGCGCTGTCGCGCTGGTTCAGCCGTGAATACCAGGCCGCGAACCCGGCGCAGATCGCCGCGATTCGCCAGACCCTGGCCGGCAATGACCCGCAAGGTTACCTGACGACCTATGAATTGTTCGCCACCCAAGACATGTATCGCGCCGACGACCTGGCCAGCATCCAGGTGCCGACGCTGATCGCCACCGGCGAACTGGACCCCGGCTCGACCCCGGAAATGGCCAGACAATTGGCCGAACGCATTCCCGGCGCAACCGTCGCCGTGCTCGCCGAGCAACGGCATATGATGCCCGTAGAGTCTCCGCGCCTGGTCAACCAGCTGTTGCTGGAGTTTCTGCAGACCGCGCATTCCCAGCAAAACCAGATCAAGGGGATCGTTGCATGACACTCGCACGCTTCCAGATGTGCATCGGCGGTGAATGGGTCGATGCCCTCTCCGGCAAGACCTTCGAAAGCCTCAACCCGGCGCTGGCCGAGCCTTGGGCTGAACTGCCCGATGCCGACGAAGCCGATGTCGAGCGCGCCGTGCACGCCGCGCAAAGCGCTTTCGACAGCCCGGCATGGCGCGGTTTGACCGCCACCGCTCGCGGCAAATTGCTGCGACGCCTGGGCGACCTGATCGCCGAGAACAAGGAACAACTGGCGCAGCTGGAAAGCCGCGACAACGGCAAGCTGATCCGCGAAACCCGTGGCCAGGTTGGCTATCTGCCGGAGTTTTTCCACTACACCGCAGGCCTCGCGGACAAGCTCGAAGGCGGCACCCTGCCGCTGGACAAGCCGGACCTGTTTGCCTACACCGTGCACGAAGCCATGGGCGTGGTTGCCGCGATCATTCCGTGGAACAGCCCGCTTTATCTGACTGCAATCAAGCTGGCGCCGGCCCTCGCGGCAGGCAACACCATCGTGATCAAGCCGTCGGAACACGCCTCGGCAACGATTCTTGAACTGGCGCGTCTGGCGCTGGAAGCGGGCATTCCACCCGGTGTGGTCAACGTCGTCACCGGTTACGGCCCGAGCACCGGCGCCGCCCTCACCCGCCATCCGCTGATCCGCAAGATCGCCTTCACCGGCGGCGCGGCCACGGCACGGCATGTGGTGCGCAGCAGCGCGGAGAACTTCGCCAAACTGTCGCTGGAACTGGGGGGGAAATCGCCGAACATCATTTTCGCCGACGCCGACCTCGACAGCGCAATCAACGGCGCCATCGCCGGGATCTACGCCGCCTCCGGACAGAGCTGTGTCTCCGGTTCGCGCCTGCTGGTGCAGGATGAAATCTACGATGAGTTCGTTGGCCGTCTGGTGGAACGCGCCCAGCGCATCCGTATCGGCAACCCCCTGGACGACAACAGCGAAATGGGACCGATGGCCACCGCGCAGCAATTGGCCGTGGTCGAAGGCCTGGTCGCCGATGCCATCGCCGAAGGTGCGCGTCTGCGCCTGGGCGGCAAACGTCCGACCAATCTGGGTGAGGGCTGGTTCTACGAACCGACACTGTTCGAGTGCGACCGCAACTCGATGAAAATCATGCAGGAAGAAGTCTTTGGCCCGGTGGCCTCGGTCATCCGGTTCAAGGACGAAGCCGAAGCGCTGGCGATTGCCAACGACTCGCAGTTCGGACTCGCCGCCGGCATCTGGACCCGCGACCTGGGCCGCGCCCATCGCCTGGCCCGGGACGTGCGCTCAGGGATCATCTGGGTCAACACTTATCGCGCCGTGTCGGCCATGGCGCCGATTGGCGGCTTCAAGAACAGTGGCTATGGACGCGAAAGCGGCATCGATTCGGTGCTGGCCTACACCGAGGTGAAAACGGTATGGATCAATCTCTCCCAGGCACCGATGCCTGATCCGTTTGTGATGCGCTAGGAGTCCTGGAAAATGATCGAACCCGGCATTTACAAAGACGTCATGAGCTCGTTCCCGTCCGGGGTCACGGTGGTCACCACCCTCGACCCGGACGGCGGCATCGTCGGCATCACCGCCAGCGCGTTCAGTGCGCTGTCGATCGACCCGGCACTGGTGCTGTTCTGCCCCAACTACGGCTCCGACACCTACCCGGTGCTGCGCGACAGCAAGCAGTTCGCGATTCATTTGCTGTCCGCCGAGCAGACCGCCGAAGCCTATGCCTTCGCCGGTAAAGGCAAGGACAAGGCCAAAGGCATCGAATGGCATTTGAGCGATCTGGGTAACCCGATCCTGGCCAAAGCCACGGCGATCATCGAGTGCGAACTGTGGCGCGAATACGACGGCGGCGATCACGCGATCATCGTCGGCGCGGTGAGAAACCTGATCCTGCCCGCGCAACCGGTGACGCCGATGATCTATCACAAAGGCAAGCTGGGCCCGCTGCCCACCCTGGCCTGACACAGCCCCCTGTAGGAGCGAGCCTGCTCGCGATGGTCGTGAACGATAACGCGTGCTGTCTGACAGCCCTTGGCGTTCTCGGGTTTTTCGCGAGCAGGCTCGCTCCTACAGGTAACCCATTATTCTCAGGAGCCGGCATGAGCCCAGCAGCCTCGTTACTGTTCCGCCAACAGGCCTACATCAATGGCCAATGGCTGGACGCGCCGGATGGCGCCTGTCAGGACATTTTCAACCCGGCCACCGGTGAACTCATCGGCCGGGTGCCGAACCTCGGCGCCGAGCATGCGTGCCTGGCCATCGAGGCCGCCAACAAAGCCTGGCCGGCCTGGCGTGCACTGACCGCCAAGGAGCGCAGCAATACGCTCAAGCGCTGGCACGCCTTGATGCTGGAAAACGCCGACACCCTGGCTGAAATCCTCACCCTTGAACAAGGCAAGCCACTGGCCGAAGCCAAGGGCGAAATCCTCTACGCCGCAAGCTTCATCGAGTGGTTCGCCGAAGAGGCCAAGCGCATCTACGGCGACACCATTCCCAGCCACAAGGGCGATGCGCGCATTGTGGTCAGCAAGGAGCCGATTGGCGTCGTCGCGGCCATCACGCCGTGGAACTTCCCGGCGGCGATGATCACCCGCAAGGCAGGCCCGGCGCTGGCGGCCGGTTGCCCGTGCATCGTCAAACCGGCGCCGGAAACGCCGTTCTCCGCGCTGGCGATGGCCGCATTGGCGGAACAGGCCGGGATTCCCGCCGGCATTTTCAACGTGATCACCGGTGATGCCGTTGCCATCGGTGGTGAGCTGACCTCAAGCCCACTCGTGCGCAAACTGTCGTTCACCGGCTCCACCGGGATCGGCAAATTGCTGATGGCCCAGTGCGCGCCGACGTTGAAAAAAGTCTCGCTGGAACTGGGCGGCAATGCGCCGTTCATTGTCTTTGACGACGCCGATCTGGAGCGCGCCGTTGACGGTGCCCTGATCGCCAAATTCCGCAACGCCGGGCAGACCTGCGTCTGTGTCAATCGCTTCCTGGTGCAGGACGGCATCCACGACGCCTTTGTTATGCGTTTAGCCGAACGGGTTTCGCAACTCAAGGTCGGCAGCGGTTTCGATGATGGCGTCACTCAAGGGCCACTGATCAATGAACGTGCCGTGGCCAAGGTCGAAGACCACGTGCAAGACGCGCTGGAGCACGGTGCACAACTGCTGTGCGGTGGCGAACGTCATGCGTTGGGCAATGGTTTCTTTCAGCCGACCGTACTGATCGACGTCACCACGCAAATGAAGGTCGCCCGGGATGAAACCTTTGGTCCGCTGGCCGCCGTTTTCCGCTTCGATACCGAGGCCCAGGCCGTCGAGATGGCCAACGACACCGAATTCGGCCTCGCAGCCTACTGCTACACCCGCGACCTTGGCCGTGCCTGGCGCATGAGCGAAGCACTGGAATACGGCATGGTCGGGATCAACGAAGGGCTGATTTCCACCGAAGTCGCGCCGTTTGGCGGCATCAAGTCCTCGGGGCTGGGCCGTGAAGGGTCGAAGTACGGCATCGAGGATTACCTGGAACTCAAATACACCTTGATGGGTGGCCTCTGAAACGCGGGTTCAACCTGTAGGAGCCGGCTTGCTGGCGAAGGCGTCTTCGAGTACGCCATCGTCAGCAAGCCGGGCTCCTACGAGATCCAAATCCCCCACGGGAGAGCATCGGAATGAACAACGAGAAATACGAAAAAGGCCTGAAGATCCGCACCCAGGTGCTGGGCGAGGCCTACGTCAACCGTTCCATCGAAAACGCCGACGACTTCACCCGGCCGTTGCAGGAAATGGTCACCGAGTACTGTTGGGGCCACGTCTGGGGTCGCGAAGGCTTGTCGCTCAAGGAGCGCAGCATGATCAACCTGGCGATGATCTCGGCCCTCAACCGGCCCCATGAACTCAAACTGCATGTGCGCGGCGCCTTGCGTAACGGCCTGAGTCGTGAGCAAATACGCGAAATTCTGCTTCAGGTCGGCATATATTGCGGTGTCCCCGCTGCCGTCGACAGTTTCCGGCTCGCCCGAGAAGCCTTCGCCGAAGCCGATGCCGAGGCCTCCAGTTAACCCTTGGCTGTTTGATCGACCGGGCACCCAGATTCCCGTAATCGACGTGCTCTTTTTGCATGGACAGCCACAATCAGAGCGGACCCCATGAAACGCCTGCCACTCGACGACAGCTTCAAGGTCAATCGCAACCCCGTTACCCTGCGCGAAATCGTGCTGGATAAACTGCGAAGCGCCATCATGAACTTCCAGCTTCTGCCGGGAGACCGTCTGGTCGAACGCGATCTGTGCGATCGCCTGGGCGTCAGCCGTACTTCCGTGCGCGAAGCCTTGCGTCACCTCGAATCCGAAGGCCTGGTGGAATTCGCCGACGCCAAGGGCCCGCGTGTCGCGATCATCACCCTGGCCGATGCCGTGGACATCTACGAGCTGCGCTGCGTGCTCGAAGGGCTGATCGTGCAACTGTTCACCCTGCGCGCCAAGGCCAAAGACATCAAGGCCCTGGAAAAAGCCCTGGAAGAAAACCGCAAGGCGTTGAAAGACGGCGAACTGCAGCAGGTTATCGACTCGGTTCAGGGTTTCTACGATGTGCTGCTCGAAGGCTCGGGCAACCATGTCGCGGCCACTCAGTTGCGTCAGTTGCAGGCACGCATCAGCTACCTGCGCGCGACGTCGGTATCCCAGGAAAATCGGCGCGGTGCCAGCAATCAGGAGATGGAACGCATGGTCGAGGCGATCAAGGGTGGCGATCCGCTGGTTGCCCACCAGGCTTGCGTCGACCACGTGCGTGCGGCCGCCGCCGTGGCCCTGGATTACCTCAAGCGCAAGCAGGAAGAAACCGGTGCCACGCCGCCGATCACCCTGCCCATCGCGCTGAAAGAACCGCGCATAGGTCGCTGAAAATGTTCAGCCCGAGCTTTTGCCCCAAGTGTGGCAGCGCTGATCTCGGTCAGCAGTTGCCGCCGGGCGATACGCACGAGCGCCTGATGTGTCGCGGTTGTGGCTACATCCATTACATCAATCCAAAGATCATTGCCGGCTGCATCATCGAGCAGGATGGCAAATACCTCTTGTGCCAGCGAGCGATCCCGCCGCGTCCCGGCACCTGGACGCTGCCGGCAGGCTTCATGGAAAGCGGCGAGACCACCGAGCAGGCGGCCTTGCGCGAGGTCTGGGAAGAAAGCGGCGTGCGGGCGGAAATCGTCTCGCCGTATTCTATTTTCAGCGTGCCGAAGATCAGCGAGGTGTACATCATCTTCCGCGCCATCGCGCTGGAGATCACCGGCCAGTACGGCCCGGAAACCCTCGACTACAAGTTTTTCGCGCCTGAGGATATCCCTTGGGAGAGCATCTACTACCCGGCGATCCGGCAGATTCTCGAGCGTTATATCGAGGAGCGGCAGGCTGGGGTGTATGGCATTTACATGGGTAATGATGACAGCGGGAAGATTCACTTTATTCGCTGATCTGTTTTCTGTTGTTCGAATTTTGGTAACCGACTCCCCTGTAGGAGCGAGCCTGCTCGCGAAGATTTGTCGTTCGACGCTGGCTTTCGGGTGTACACATCCATTCCTGCGGTAACGGCCGCTTATGGTTCCGCTCTTACAGCGGGTCACTTTGAAAAGCCCAAAGTAACCAAAGGCTCTTGCCCCTTTCGTTCGGTGCCTCGCCTAGGCTCGGCATGCCCTCGCTCCGGTCCTGCTCCGTGGGCCCGCCGCCATCGGCCATCCATGGCCGGGGGCGGCTAACCCGGCATCCATGCCGGGTTGCCCACTGCGCAGAACCTCCACTCGGCCTCTCGATGGGGCAAGAAGATCAAAAGCCAAAGCGAGGCGGCCTACCGGCCGGCCTGATCGTGAGGCTCTACACCCTCCCTGTAGGAGCTGGCTTGCCGGCGATGGCGCCACCCCAGCCAACCCTGCGGCACCTGACACACCGCCATCGCCGGCAAGCCGGGCTCCTACAGAGATTGAGTACATCTGAGAGGGATTGGTTGGCTTGCAGGCCGCCATCGCTAGCAAGCCAGCTCCTACAGTTTGATTTGCGTGTATCTGCGAGGGATTGGTTGGCTGGCAGGCCGTCATCGCTGGCAAGCCAGCTCCTACAGAAAAGCAAAAAGAAAAAAGCAAAAGCGGCGTACACCCATGCTCTTCACCACTCATCAGGCCGAGCGTTAGCTCGCCTGCAGCTCTTGATCTTGATCCACCCGCCCCCTCGGGAGGCTGAGTGGAGGTGTTCATCCGGGGATGGGCGCGCAGCGCCGTTCGACGCAGTCGAACTCATCGCATGTAGGTGCCAGCGAAGCCAACCGGAGGGCGTTTGCCAAAAGTGACCCGCTGTAAGAGCGGAACCATAAGCCGCCGTTACCGCAGAAACGGATATGTACTCAGGCGTTTTTCAGAGCCCCACCACCCCCTCGACAATGATGACCTCAGCCAAAGCCACCCCTTCACGATACCCCTTGGCCTCCTGATACAACGCCGAGTGATAGCAAGCCACCGCCTGCTCGTAGGAATCAAACTCGATCACCACACTACGCTGCGGCGTCAACCGCCCTTCCATCGCCTCACTACGCCCACCCCGAGCCAGAACCCGACCGCCATACAGCGCAAACGCCTGCGGCGCCCGCTGGGTGTATTGGCTGTATTGATCAGCATCAGTGACATCCACATGAGCAATCCAGTACGCCTTCATAGTGACCTCTTGGTTTATTTTGTATTATGGTATACCAGATTACCCATCCAACAAACACCGAGACTCCAGCATGCCCTTCAACAGCATCGAAGAAATCATCGAAGATTACCGCCTCGGCAAAATGGTCCTGCTGGTCGACGATGAAGACCGGGAAAACGAAGGCGACCTGTTGCTGGCCGCCGATTGCTGCACACCCGAGGCGATCAGCTTCATGGCCCGAGAAGCACGCGGCCTGATCTGCCTGACCCTGACCGACGAGCACTGCAAACGCCTGGGCCTGGAGCAAATGGTGCCCAGCAATGGCAGCGTGTTCAGCACCGCCTTCACCGTGTCCATCGAGGCTGCAGTCGGAGTCACCACCGGCATCTCGGCAGCGGATCGGGCATGCACTGTGGCCGCTGCCGTCGCCGCCCGTTCCGGCCCCGACGACATCGTGCAACCCGGCCACATCTTCCCGTTGCGCGCCCGTGAAGGCGGCGTGCTGACCCGTGCCGGCCATACCGAAGCCGGCTGCGACCTGGCGCGCCTGTCGGGTCATACCCCGGCCTCGGTGATCGTCGAAGTGATGAACGATGACGGCACCATGGCCCGCCGCCCGGACCTGGAAATGTTTGCGTGCAAGCACGGGATCAAGATCGGCACCATCGCTGACCTGATCCACTATCGCCTCAGCACCGAGCACACCGTGGTGCGCATCGGTGAGCGCGAACTGCCGACGGTGCATGGCACCTTTCGTCTGATCACCTTCGAGGATCGCATCGAGGGCGGTGTCCACATGGCCATGGTGATGGGTGATCTGCGTCGCGAAGAACCGACGCTGGTGCGTGTGCATGTGATCGACCCGTTGCGCGATCTGGTCGGTGCCGAATACAGCGGACCGAGCAACTGGACGTTGTGGGCGGCATTGCAACGGGTGGCGGA
This sequence comes from Pseudomonas sp. P8_241, assembly GCF_034008315.1. Classification (NCBI taxonomy): domain Bacteria; kingdom Pseudomonadati; phylum Pseudomonadota; class Gammaproteobacteria; order Pseudomonadales; family Pseudomonadaceae; genus Pseudomonas; species Pseudomonas sp. P8_241. The sequence goes on from NZ_CP125377.1 coordinate 4,254,070, forward strand.
GGAAGGCCACGGCGTGGTGGTGGTGCTGGCCAATCACGAATCCTCGCAGGCGTTGCTCGAACGAGTGCCGCAACTGACCCAGGCGCCCCGGCAGTTCAATCGCTCGCAATCGCGGATTTATTCGGAGGTGGGCACCGGTGCGCAGATCCTGCAGAACCTCGGCGTCGGCAAGCTGCGCCACCTCGGCCCGCCGCTGAAGTATGCGGGTTTGACCGGGTATGACCTGGAGGTGGTGGAGAGCATTCCATTCACCGAGTAACGCCGCCCTCCCAACATGGAAAAAACCTGTGGGAGCTGGCTTGCCAGCGAAGGCGGCGTGTCAGACGACTTCAACAATGGCTGAACGACCGCATTCGCTGGCAAGCCAGCTCCTCCAAGGGTTCTCTCATTTTTGCTGATAGCCGGTACGGCAAAATGCTTGCACAAAGTTTGGAATACCATAATATGATATTCCATAGACCGGACAGTCAGCACTGACTCGACGGACCTACTGCTCCCGATAGGCGGGCAAGAAAGCCCCGCTCATAAACACAACAATGAGGGCGTGAAAATGGTGTTGAACAAACGTGCGACCGCAGTGCTTTTTGCGGGACTGCTGAGCGTGACCAGCCAGGCATTGATGGCAGCTGAAAGCGTCAACTTCGTGAGTTGGGGCGGCAGCACCCAGGATGCGCAGAAGCAGGCATGGGCCGATCCGTTCAGCAAAGCCAGCGGCATCACCGTGGTGCAGGACGGCCCGACCGACTACGGCAAACTCAAGGCGATGGTCGAGAGCGGCAACGTCCAGTGGGACGTGGTCGATGTCGAAGCCGACTTCGCCCTGCGCGCCGCCGCCGAAGGCTTGCTCGAACCCCTCGATTTCAAAGTCATTGAGCGCGACAAGATCGACCCGCGCTTCGTCAGCGATCACGGCGTCGGTTCGTTCTTCTTCTCCTTCGTCCTCGGCTACAACGAAGACAAGCTCGGCGCCAACAAGCCTCAGGACTGGTCCGCGCTGTTCGACACCAAGACCTTTCCCGGTAAACGCGCCCTCTACAAATGGCCAAGCCCTGGCGTACTGGAACTGGCACTGCTGGCCGACGGTGTAGCGGCGGACAAGCTCTACCCGCTGGACCTCGACCGCGCCTTCAAAAAACTCGACACCATCAAGAAAGACATCGTCTGGTGGGGCGGTGGCGCGCAGTCGCAGCAGCTGCTGGCCTCCGGTGAAGCGAGCATGGGCCAGTTCTGGAATGGCCGGATCCATGCCCTGCAAGAAGACGGCGCCCCGGTCGGTGTGAGCTGGAAACAGAACCTGGTCATGGCCGACATTCTGGTCATTCCCAAAGGCTCGAAGAACAAGGACGCGGCGATGAAGTTCCTGGCCAACGCCAGCAGCGCCAAAGGACAGGCCGACTTCTCCAACCTGACCGCCTACGCCCCGGTCAACGTCGACAGCGTGGCGCGCCTGGATTCGGCGCTGGCCCCTAACCTGCCGACCGCTTACGCAAAGGATCAGATCACTCTTGATTTCGCGTACTGGGCCAAGAACGGTCCGGCCATCGCGACACGGTGGAACGAATGGCTGGTCAAATGAAAATGACAGCAACCGCATCTCGCCCATCCACTGCCACCGGGAGCGCCACGGGCGCTGCCGGTTCGGCGAACGCCAAGGCAGCTGTGATGAAGCGATCTCCTTCCCTGGCACAACGCTGGCGCGGTTCGAGCAACCTGATCCCCGCTCTGCTGTTTCTTGGTCTGTTCTTCCTCGCACCATTGATTGGCTTGCTGTTGCGCGGCGTGCTGGAACCGGTGCCTGGGCTGGGCAACTACGAACAACTGTTCGCCAACTCGGCGTACGCACGGGTGTTGTTGAACACCTTCTCGGTGGCGGGTCTGGTGACGCTGTTCAGCCTGTTGTTAGGCTTTCCGCTGGCCTGGGCGATCACGCTGGTACCGCGTGGCTGGGGCCGCTGGATCCTCAACATCGTGCTGCTGTCGATGTGGACCAGCCTGCTCGCCCGCACCTATTCCTGGCTGGTGTTGCTGCAAGCCTCCGGGGTGATCAACAAGGCGTTGATGGCCATGGGCATCATCGATCAACCGCTGGAGATGGTGCACAACCTCACCGGCGTGGTGATCGGCATGAGCTACATCATGATCCCGTTCATCGTGCTGCCGTTGCAGGCGACCATGCAGGCCATCGACCCGATGATTTTGCAGGCCGGTTCGATCTGCGGCGCCAGTCCCTGGACCAACTTCTTCCGGGTGTTCCTGCCGCTGTGCCGGCCGGGGTTGTTCTCCGGTGGCTTGATGGTGTTCGTGATGTCCCTCGGTTACTACGTCACCCCGGCACTGCTGGGCGGCGCGCAGAACATGATGCTGCCCGAGTTCATCATTCAGCAGGTGCAGTCGTTCCTCAACTGGGGCCTGGCCAGTGCCGGCGCCGCGTTGCTGATCGTGATCACGCTGGTGTTGTTCTACTTCTACCTGAAGCTTCAACCGGAATCCCCGGTTGGCGCCAGCAACGTGAGGTAAACCGTCATGCTCCTGACCCCCAATGCCATGAGCCGGCGCATGCGCTTCGGCCTGTACGCCACCACCGGGTTGATCGGTCTGTTCCTGCTGCTGCCGATCGTGTTCATCGTGCTGCTGTCGTTCGGTTCGTCGCAATGGCTGGTGTTTCCGCCGCCGGGCTGGACGATGAAATGGTACGTCCAGTTCTTCTCCAATGCCGACTGGATGAATGCCGCCATGGCCAGCCTCAAGGTTGCGGTGCTGACCACGTTCTTCGCCGTCGCGCTGGGCCTGCCAACCGCGTTTGCTCTAGTGCGGGGCCGCTTCCCCGGGCGGGAAATGCTCTACGGTCTGTTCACCCTGCCGATGATCGTGCCGCTGGTGATCATCGCCGTGGCGGTGTACGCGCTGTTCCTGAAACTGGGTTACACCGGGACGATGTTCGCGTTCGTGGTCAGCCACGTGATCGTCGCGTTGCCGTTCACCATCATCTCGATCATCAACTCGCTGAAGCTGTTCGATCAGTCGATTGAAGACGCGGCGGTGATCTGCGGCGCCTCGCGCTTGCAAGCGGTGTTCAAGGTGACGTTCCCGGCGATCCGTCCTGGCATGGTGGCCGGCGCTCTCTTCGCCTTCCTCGTCTCCTGGGATGAAGTGGTGCTGAGCGTGATGATGGCCAGCCCGACCCTGCAAACCCTTCCCGTGAAAATGTGGACCACCCTGCGCCAGGACCTGACGCCCGTGATCGCCGTCGCTTCGACGCTGCTGATCGGCCTCTCGGTATTGGTCATGGTGATCGCCGCCGCTCTGCGCCGGCGCAACGAAATCAGCGCTTGAGCGCCAGGAGTACGACATGAGTGCAGTGATCAAAGAGGCCGCGCAGCAAAATGACAAACCCCTGGTCAGCTTGCGCAACCTGAACAAGCACTACGGCGACTTCGCCGCCGTGGACAACATCTCGCTGGACATCAAGGACGGCGAGTTCCTGACCTTCCTCGGTTCCAGCGGCTCGGGCAAAAGCACCACGCTGTCGATGCTGGCCGGCTTCGAAACCCCAAGCAGCGGCGAGATCCTGGTCAACGGCCAGTCGCTGGTGAACGTGCCGCCTCACAAACGCGACATCGGCATGGTGTTCCAGCGCTACTCGCTGTTTCCACACCTGTCGGTACGCGACAACATCGCCTTTCCGCTGGCCATCCGCAAACTGGCGGCCGCCGAACGCGAACGCCGGGTCGATGCGATGCTCAAACTGGTGCAACTTGAGCAATTCGCCCATCGCCGCCCTTCGCAATTGTCCGGTGGCCAACAGCAACGAGTCGCCATTGCCCGGGCGCTGGTCTATGAGCCGCGCATCCTGCTGATGGACGAACCGCTCGGTGCGCTGGACAAAAAGCTGCGCGAGGACTTGCAGGATGAGCTGCGCCAGCTACATCGGCGCCTGGGCATCACCATCGTCTACGTGACCCACGATCAGGAAGAAGCCATGCGCCTGTCCCAGCGCATCGCGATTTTCAGTCACGGCAAGATCGTCGGTTTGGGCAGCGGCTATGACCTTTATCAGAATCCGCCGAATGCCTTTGTTGCGTCGTTCCTCGGCAACTCCAACTTCCTCAAGCTCAAGGCTCAGGGCAATGCGGTGGCGACCTTTGAAGGCCAGCCGTTGTCGATCCGTCTGACTGCCGGCCTGCAAACCGACCAGGATGTGCTGCTGATGGTCCGCCCGGAAAAGGCCCTGGCCCTGAGTGCCGAACAAGCCGTGGCCGAACCGCTGGCCGCTGGCTGGAACGAGGTCTCGGCCAAGGTCGTGGAAGTGCTGTTTCTCGGGGAAAGCCAGACCTGCAGCGTGATCACCGCCGGTGGCACCTCGATGACGGTAAAGGCGCTGTCCGCCGCCGGCATGCCGCTCAAGGCCGGCGACAGCGTAAAAGTGCGCTGGGCCACCGCCGACGCTTGCGTCTACACCGAATGGGCCGAAAGCGATCTGAACAAGGCTGCCGGCGCGCATTGATCACGCGGCCAATGGCTGTGATCCGGTGCTAAAATGAGTCACCCTCGGGCCACCACAACGTCGGGTTGTGGTGGCCTTTTTTCTGGTTCTTTCACTGGTTTGGAGTTCACATCATTTTCGACTCGAACGCGGTCTTTTGTAGGAGCTGGCTCGCCAGCGATGGTCGTTAACGATGACGCGTATAAACCGGATAAACGCGGCGCACCGGAGTCCATCGCCAGCAAGCCGGCTTCTACAGTTCTCGGGAATGGGTGAAGTACCTTTTTCTTTCGTCTGTAAGATAAATTGGACAAGATATTCCTCTAAACCCGGTTTAATGCTAAATAGTGCTCAGTATTTTTAACACCCGACCCTGTCGCGCCAGACAGTGCAATGAGAATAACGATATGAACGTCCATTTCGAGAAACGTGAAGTGTTTGGGAACCTCCACCTGCAAACGGCGGTGGCAGCATGATCGAAGTTACCGAAGTTTCCATTGCCCAATTGCGCGCCGCGCTCGAATCCGGCCAGACCACGTCGGTTGAACTGGTGCAAGCGTATCTTGCCCGGATCGAGGCCTATGACGGTCCGCATACACCCACCGCCCTCAACGCCGTCGTGGTGTCCAACCCCGAGGCGCTGGCCGAAGCTCAAGCGTGCGACGCCCGCCGCGCCAAGGGCGAAACACTGGGTCCGCTCGATGGCATCCCTTACACGGCCAAGGACAGCTATCTGGTCAAGGGCCTGACCGCCGCTTCGGGCAGCCCGGCTTTCAAAGACCTCGTCGCCTATCGCGATGCGTTCACCGTCGAACGCCTGCGCGCCGGCGGAGCGATCTGCCTGGGCAAGACCAATATGCCGCCGATGGCCAATGGCGGGATGCAACGCGGGGTCTACGGCCGTGCCGAAAGTCCCTACAACGCTGAATACCTCACCGCCCCTTTCGCCTCCGGTTCGTCGAATGGCGCGGGTACGGCGACCGCGGCCAGTTTCGCCGCATTCGGTTTGGCGGAAGAAACCTGGTCAAGCGGCCGAGGCCCGGCCTCGAACAACGGCTTGTGCGCCTACACACCATCGCGTGGTGTGATTTCGGTACGCGGTAACTGGCCGCTGACGCCGACCATGGACGTGGTGGTGCCGTTCGCCCGAACCATGGCCGACCTGCTCGAAGTGCTCGACGTGGTAGTGGCCGATGACCCGGACACCCGTGGCGATCTGTGGCGCTTGCAACCCTGGGTGCCGATTCCGAAATCGTCTGAGGTGCGCCCCGAATCCTATGCCTCGCTCGCGGCAAACAGCGAAGCGCTCAAAGGCAAGAAGTTCGGCGTCCCGCGCATGTACATCAACGCCGACCCTGAAGCTGGTACGTCCGAGTCGCCGGGCATCGGTGGGCCGACCGGCCAACGCATCCACACCCGCCCTTCGGTGATCGGTCTCTGGGAACAGGCGCGCAAGGCCCTCGAAGCCGCTGGCGCCGAAGTGCTCGAAGTGGATTTCCCGCTGGTCTCCAATTGTGAAGGCGATCGTCCTGGCGCGCCGACCGTGTTCAATCGCGGCATCGTCTCCAAAGAATTCTTACACCATGAACTGTGGGACCTGACGGCCTGGGCCTTCGATGATTTCCTGCAAGCCAACGGCGATCCAAAATTGAATCGTCTGGTGGATGTCGACGGGCCGCAGATTTTCCCTCATGACCCGGGCACCCTGCCCAACCGTGAAGGCGACCTGGCCGCCGGCATGGATGAATACGTGCGGATGGCCGAGCGCGGCATCACCCCGTGGGACCAGATTTCCACGGTGCCGGATGGCCTGCGCGGTCTGGAGAAAACCCGCAAGATCGACCTGGAAGACTGGATGGATCGCCTGGGCCTCGACGCAGTGCTGTTCCCGACGGTCGCCGACGTGGGTCCGGCGAATGCCGATGTCGATCCAAAATCGGCGGATATCGCCTGGAGCAACGGGGTTTGGGTGGCTAACGGCAACCTCGCCATCCGTCACCTCGGTGTGCCAACAGTCACCGTACCAATGGGTGTGATGCCGGATATCGGCATGCCGGTCGGCCTGACGTTTGCCGGTCGTGCCTACGACGACTCGTCGCTGCTGCACCTGGCGTCGGCCTTCGAGTCGACCGGCAACAAGCGCATGATCCCGCCACGTACTCCGCCTTTGAAGGCTGACCAACGGTAATTTCAACGTGGGCACGCTCCCCTGTAGGAGCTGGCTTGTCGGGTCGCCGCATCGCAGCGATGGGCGTTAACGATAACGCAGGTGAACTGGATAAACGCGGCGTACTTGGGTTCATCGCCAGCAAGCCGGCTCCTACGGGTTTCCGGGATTGGGTGGTGAACCCAAAAAACGGGACTGGAGCGGCACAGGCTCCAGTCCCAACTCATCAAGGATCAACCTGAGCCATCAGCTCGGGAATCGACTCCGGTCGTTTGGCATAGCGCTGCGCCAACACTGCACACACCATCAATTGAATCTGGTGAAACAGCATCAGTGGCAAAATCAACAAGCCAATCGTGCTGCCAGCGAACAACACCTGCGCCATCGGCACGCCGGTCGCCAGGCTTTTCTTTGAGCCGCAGAAGAGAATGGTGATGCGGTCTTCCTGATTGAAGCCGAAGGCTTTGCCGAGCACCGTCGACGCCAGCAACACCAACGCCAGAACGATGCAGCAAACCACCACCAACCCGACCAGATCCAGCAACGGAATCTGGTGCCAGATGCCTTCGATCACTGCTTCGCTGAATGCGCCGTAGACCACCAGCAGGATCGAGCCCTGGTCGACGAATTTCAGCCAGCTCTTGTTGCGTGCCACCCAGTCGCCAATCCAGCGCCGCGCAATCTGCCCGACAATGAACGGCAGCAACAGCTGCACGCTGATCTTGAGGATGGCATCGAGGGTCGAACCGCCGTTGCCCTGAACATCCAGCAGCAACGTCACGAGTAACGGCGTGAGAAATATCCCGAACAAACTGGACGCCGCCGCGCTGCAAATCGCCGCCGGAATATTCCCCCGCGCCAACGAAGTAAAGGCAATCGCCGATTGCACGGTCGCGGGCAGTGCACAGAGGTAGAGCATGCCCATGTACAAATCGTCGCCGATCAGCGGCGACAGCAGTGGCTTGAGCGCCAGGCCCAATATCGGAAACAGCACAAAGGTCAGGCTGAACACCAGCAAATGCAGGCGCCAATGCCCGGCACCGGCGATGATCGACTCACGGGACAATTTGGCGCCGTGCAGAAAAAACAGCAAGGCAATGGCGATGTTGGTCAGCCAGCCGAACCCGACCGCCACCTGACCGCTGGCGGGCAGCAGGCTGGCAAGAATTACCACGCCGATCAGGGTCAGGGTGAAGTTGTCGGGTAATAAACGGGGGCGGGTCATGGGCTTGATCATCCGGGGGTTGCCAGTGCGTGAAAGCGACTCTAACGTGCCTGATCATTACCGACTAACGCCGATGAGCCAGCCGATGCCGCCTAAAGGACATGACAAAAGCGTTCGACGCACTATCCCGGGCCTGTCCAGCCTGCCGCGCCCCCTCTACGGTCGAACCGAATCGCTGCCCAATCGGGCCCTTACCCGGCGCCATAGCCATCCTTGGGTGCAGTTGTCGTATGCGATTCAAGGTGTGCTGGAAATACAGACCGGCGCCGGGCGTTTCGTCGCCCCACCGGAGCGTGCGGTGTGGATTCCGGCGGGCATGCCGCACCGGGTGTTCAGCTCGCCGCGTACCGAGATGCGCAGTTTGTATATCGATTGCAGCGTGTCGACGTGGGCACCACCGGGGTGTCATGTGCTGGGCGTCAGCGACCTGTTGCGCGAGTTGATCCGCGCTTTCAGCCAGGTTCCGGTGGAGTACGATCAGAGCGGGCCGCACGGCCGGTTGGCTCAGGTGATTCTTGACCAGTTGGCTGAAGCGCCGCAGATCGACTTGATGCTGCCCCTGCCTCAGGACAGTCGCTTGCGGCAAATCGCCCAAAGCCTGGAATCACACCCGGAGCAACAAACCACGCTCAGTCACTGGAGCGAAAAATTCGGCGTGACCGAGAAAACCCTCAGCCGCCTGTTCCAGCGCGACACCGGCCTGACTTTCCGCGCCTGGCGCCAGCGCTTGCGGTTACTCGGGGCGCTGACGCCGCTGGAGCAAGGTGAGCGAGTCACCGACGTGGCGCTCGCTTGCGGCTACGATTCGACATCGGCGTTTATCGCCGCTTTTCGTCAGCAGTTTGGTGAGACGCCTGGAGAATTCTTCCGCTGAACATGGCGGGTCATCATCTGTCCTTCACCACTACCCACGTGAAACACATCGGCACCTGCGCCTCTTGCCGCTCATAGCGGTCATAGAGTTCTTCGCGATTGGAGTGTGGGTATTCCTTGAAGTGGCGGATCTGCAACCCGGCCGCAATGGCCGCGCCGAACAAGTCGCCCAAGGTGTGGACGAACCAGTAGGACGGCGCAGCGGGTTGTTCGACCTTGCCTTCGTAGACGATCGGCTCATGCTGCACGAAAGGCTCTTGGCGAAAGTATGAAGTGGCCAGGCGAAAAGGATCGCTCGCCTCTGGATCGAGCAATTCCAGGAACGGGTGGGTCTCGTACACCACCAGTGCACCGCCTGGCTTCAATGCCTGCGCCACATGGCGAAAGAATTCGCCGATGTCGGGCATCCAGTTCAGGACGCCGATGGTGATCAGCGCCACGTCGAAGCGCTCATGCAGTTCAACGGGCAGACGGTGGATGTCGGCCTCGATGAATTGCGGCGCATGAGGTGAGTGCGCTGCCAGTTCCCGCGCCTGTTGGAGAAAGGCCTCGGACTGGTCGACGCCCACCACATGGCGTGCACCCAACGCAAACAGCGACAGACTTTCGCGGCCGTTGTTGCAACCCAGTTGCACCACGTCCTTGCCCTCGATTCCTACCTGAATCAGCAACTTGGTCAGGGTGTCGTCCAGGCAGGAAAAATCCGTCTGCGCCACTGCGTGCAACAGGGGTTGCCAGTCAGGGCCGTTTTTATGATGTCGAGCGGAGTCATTCCAGGCCTCACGATTGCTCGCGATGGCGTTTTCGTTTGTCGGCATTTCCATTGCACGCTCCAGCGCTTCGGGGTTTTCGATTGACCGAGCCGAGTCTAGATCACCCTAATTCCGGGAGTTGTTGCGAAGGTGTAATCCATGCAGCACCAACATCCGCCCACGGGAACGCTATAGTTAATGGCCTTGGGGAATTGCGGGAAAACCGAAATCGCAGGTGTTGCCATGAAAAAAGCCGATCTGACGCTGCTGTTCGCCCTTTGTCTGACTGCTGTCTTGAGTGCCCACGCCGACGACGCGCCGATGCAAACCGACAGCTACAGCAGCGAGTTCAACTATTACGGCGCCGACCAGCCCTTTGCCCATCCTGTCCCGCCGAGCATCAGCACGGTGCCGCCGGGGGCGTACATCCCCACCTCGCCCGGTGATTTCATTCCGGTTTCAAGCGAGCACGTGTTTTCCGACTCGCGCCTGCCCACGGTGGCCGATGCCACCGTTCGCGTGTTCATCCGCTCCTATGATCCAGAGCGCGGCATCTACGTGAACCAGGAAGTCGACGATCCCGGTTGCGTGCAGGCGTGCTTAAGACAAGGCCCGCTGATGCAGTGAGTTCTACCACTGGCGTTTGTCCGGACGCGCCAGGCCGAGCTTTTCAATCCGGTAACGCAGCATGTCGCGACTCAGGCCCAACAGGCGCGCCGATTTGGTGACGTTCCAGTCGGTCTTGTCGAGCATCTTGCGCACCATGTCACGTTCAACTTCCGGCAGGTTCATCGACTCGGTGCCGTTGTAGGACGGTCGCTGATCGCTGGGCGGCATCTCATGCTGAAACATCGGCGGCTCGTCCACCAGGCTCAGGCAGACGTTCAGTTGATGGGCGGCAACCGTGTCGCTTTGCGCCAGCAACACGGTTTGCTCCAGCATGTTGCGCAATTCCCGCACGTTGCCCGGCCAGCTGTAGCTGAGCAGCAGCTCTTCGGCCTGGTCGCTGAAATGCAGGTTCGGCTTGCCGTAGCGCTTGCCATGGGTGGCCAGAAAGTGCCGGGCCAGCAGCAGGATGTCAGCGCCTCGGGCATACAGACGCGGGACCTTGATCGAAATGATGCGCAGGCGGAAAAACAGATCGCGACGGAATTTTCCTTGCTGAACCATTTGCTCGAGGTTGCAGTTGGTGGCGCTGATCACCCGCAGGTCGACCTTGCGTTCCTTCACCGAGCCAACCCGGCGAATGGTCCGGTCTTCCAGCAGTTTGAGCAGTTTGGCTTGCAGCAGCAGGTCCATTTCACCAATTTCATCGAGAAACAGCGTGCCGCCGTCGGCGGCTTCCACCAACCCGAGTCGACGATCCTTGGCGTCGGTAAAGGCGCCCTTCTCATGCCCGAACAGTTCCGACTCCACCAGATTGGAGGGGATGGAGGCACAGTTGAATTCAATGAACGGGCCTTTGCTGCGCGGCCCGTCAAAGTGCAGTGCCCGGGCCACCAGTTCCTTGCCGGTGCCCGTCTCGCCTTCGACGAGCACGGGCGGCAGATCACTGTTGGCCATGCGCCGCTCGGCGTCGAGCAACTGGGCGATGGTGCCCTTGAGGTAAGCCATCGGCGCCGACTCGCCAATCAATGCCTGCACCCCGGATTTCTGGGCTTCGCGCTCCTGATAGAACGACAGCGTGCGCTCCATGCGGTCCGTGGCCAGCGCCTTGTCGAGTAACAGCTTGAGCTCCGGCAGAGCCACCGGTTTGGTCACGTAATGGAAAGCGCCCTCTTTCATCGCGACCACGGCGTCTTCGACGTTGCCATAGCCGGTCATCATGATCACTTTCAGATCCGGCGCGCTGATGCGCAACTTCTGGATCAGGTCGTGACCACTCATGCCCGGCAACGAGTTGTCGGTCAGTACCACGTCCGGAAGGAAAGAACCCAATTGCTCCAGTGCGTCTTCAGCCGAATGGCAGACGGTCACCTCGAAGTCCTTTCGCTCCAGGTAGGTCTGAATATTCCCGGCAAGGATTTCGTCATCCTCGACCAGCAGAATGCTGTGCTCCATATTCCCCTCCCGATGCCACTTTGAAATTGAGACACACGCGGGTTCCTTCCTGCTCTTGACTGGTCAGTTCGACCGAGCCTTCAAAACGCTCCATTATTCTTTTGACCAATGCCAGGCCGACGCCCAACCCGCCTTGCTTGGTGGTAAAAAACGGCTTGAAGACCATTTGCTGCTGCTGCCTGGACATGCCCTTGCCGGTATCGGTCAGGGCCATGCGCAGCGTCCCGGGGCTGGGCGAATCGATATCGATCGTCAACACTCCGCCCTTGGGCATCGCCTCCAGCGCATTGGCAAACAGGCTATTGAGAATTTGCGTCAGCAGCACCTGTTGGCTGACGACCGGTGGAACACTTTGCGGGGTGAACCGTACTTCGACGTTAGAACGCCTGATCAAGGGTTCGAAGGCACTCAAGGTATCTTCGAGCGCCAGGCTCAGATCGACCGTCTCATGGTCGTCATTCATCGGCCGCAACGACATCAGCAAATCGCGGACCCAACGCGACATTCGGTCCACCTGGCTGATGATGTCGCCAATATTCTTCTGCGCGGTCTGGCTGGCGATTTCCTGGGCCAGTTCGGCGCTGGAGCGGATATTGGCCAGTGGATTGCGCAGGCTGTGCGCGACGGCCGAGGACATTTCCCCGAGGGCGACAAAGGTTTCGTTGGCAATCAATTGTTTCTGCTGGCTCTGCAGGAGCATGGCTGCGCGGCGCACAATCCAGAACAATCCCAGGTAAATCGCCGCCCCACCGATCAGGGTGGCCAGCCAGATCGACTTGAAACCCCGCTGGATACGCGCAATCAGATCCCGAGGCTCCTTGTAGATTTCCACCATGGCAATCACTTTGCTGCGGTCGGCGTTGAACATCGGGATGTAATTTTCGATGAACAGATACTCGGGCTCGCGCAGCAAACGCTGTTCCGGACGCTCTTCGTCGATCTCGTGGTAACTGGTGGACACGGCCTCTTTCATTTCGAAGGATTCGTCGAGTTCATCATCGTCCTTGATACGTACGCCGATCAGCTCGGGATTGGTCGACCAGACCACCGTGCGGTCCAGGGCGTACACCGTCGCCAGCAAAATGTCCGGCAGGTGTTCCACATGGTCGAGAAACTCCACACGCGAAGACGCTCGGGCTGCCGGGCTGACATCGGGATAGGCATTGTCGTCACGCGGGTCGAGCATTTCACCCATGGTCCGGTTCGGGGTGATTCCGGCATGGCGTATCTCTGCTGCACCGATGGCTTGTATGAACTGCGCCGTCAGCATCGAATCACGCTCGATGCTTTCATCCACCACAAAACGCGTGGAGATATAACCCAGCCCCAGCGCTACCCCAGCGATGATCAAAAAGCTTGCCAGGGAAAACCAGCGCAACAGATTGAACTGCGGGCGCCATCCCTTGCGTTGCGCTGGCGGCAGTTGCGGCGCAGGTACTTTTTCTTGTTCCAGCATCTGCATGGGGGTGTCCTGGGGTCCTGGAAATCCAGCCTTTTCAGCCGCTTCGAATCAGTGTAGGTAACATTGATAGCAATTGAATGGCCAACGTAAGTATTTCGACACTATTGCACCTGCGTCATGTCCTTGGGTGCGACTGCATGATGATGCTCTTGCTCATCGTTACCACTGGCCAGTGGTGTCACCGGCGGATGCTGGCGATCGGTTTCTGCCTGCAGAAATTCGATGATCGACTGAGCCGAATGCTCATCGATGCGCAAGTTGGGCATCGGGATCTTGTTGAAGCGCTCGAACATTTGCATCGCAATCGGGTCTTTTTCCGCCAGCATGCGGTCCGGCTCACGGATCCAGCGGTTGAGCCAGGCCGGATCGCGTTGACGGGTCACGCCGATCAGGTCCGGGCCGATGCTGCGCAGTCCGATGCCCTGTCCGTCCATTGGCCCCAGGCTGTGACACGACGCGCAGCGGGTGCGGAACAGTTCTTCGCCATTGCTCGGCGGGCGAATTTGCGGCGCATTGGCGTAGCTTTCTGAAACGCTCTGCTGCTTCCAGTTATGCAAGGTGTTGGCCAGCTGGTCCGCCAGAATCCAGGGGTTCTCGAACGGCGATGCTTTCATCCAGCGCCCCGTGGCCTGGTTGCCGACGATCAGGCTCAAGTTGTGGTCCTTGCTGCGTCCGTTATCGACGCCTTCGATGAACAATCCGAGTTTCTGCCGCAGTTCGGTGACGTCGGCAAACTCCCCGGTGAGGAACTGCCAGCCCGGTCCGACCTGGAAACGTTGCGAGTAAGCCTTGAGCACCTCGGGTGTGTCGCTCAAGGGATCGATGCTGATGGAGTAAAAGAAGATGTCCTTGCCGACCCGATCCCCCAGCAGCTTCTGCACCTGGCGCAGACGCGCGGTTTCCAGCGGGCAGGAGTCACTGCACGAGGTGAAGATGAAATTGATCACCACCACCTTGCCCTTGATCATGTCATCGAAAAAATGCACCTGCCGACCGTCCTGATCGGTCAACAGCGTGTTGGGAAAGTAGTCGGCACCCCACGGCGTGGCGGAGTCGACGACAGCTGTAGAAGGCGGCTCGGCGACCGGTGCGGGTGTGGGCGGCGCTGGGTTGGCGACTAGCATGCGGCTCGCCAGCAACCCGGTCACCAGCACCAATATGAGGTGCATACCCAAGGCACGAGCGCGCGGAGTTTGCTTCGCCAGGTCGAGCGCTTTTTTGTCCATCACCAGCCGCCTCGAAGTCGTGAAGGGGGTGCTGGTGGTTTTGCAAGGATCTCGCCAGATTTGTAACCGGCTTATACAAATTTGTTTACACAACCAAAACAATGGCTTAACAACATCAAACTGCCATGACTTGGGGACCGACTGGGGATTGGCACCCGTTAACGGGGAGAATTCATACCCTTTTCAGGGGCAACCAACGTAAACGACAGGCGCACAGAGGTGCCCTCGCCCTCATGGCTGTTCAGCGTCACCGTACCGCCAAACCGCTCCATGATCCGCTTGACCAATACCAGTCCGACGCCAAGCCCACCCTGCTTGGTGGTAAAGAAAGGGCGGAATGCCATGCGGCGCTGTTCCTCGGTCATCCCTTTGCCGGTGTCGCTGACCACCAGGCTCACCCGCTGAGCGTTGATCGGTTCTATCTTAAGGGTCAGGGTGCCGCCACGGTCCATGGCCTCCACCGCATTCGACAGCAGACTGTTGAGGATCTGCGTGAGCTGCACGTGTTGGCTCAGCACCATGGGAGTCTGTTCCGGCAGGAATTCGACACGGACCTTGGCCTTGGTGATTTGATACTCGTAGGCCATCAGGCTGTCATGCAGCGCTGCCACCAGATTGACCGGTTCGGGATCGTCGTTGAGCGGACGCAGGGATTGCAGCAACTCCCGTACCCATTTGGACATGCGATCGACCTGGCCGATGATGTCGTTGATGTTCTTGTGCGCGGGCCCGGTGTCGAACTCCAGCGCCAGTTCGGCGCTGGAACGGATGGTCGCCAACGGATTGCGCAAGCTGTGGGCCACCGCCGATGACATCTCGCCCAACGCCACAAACGTCTCATTGGTGATCAGTTGTTTTTGCTGCTCTGCCAGCAAAATCGCAGCGCGCCGCACGATCCAGTACAGGCCCAGGTAAATCAGGCCGCCGCCCAGGGCAGTGGCCAACCAGATCATCACCAACCCGCGCTCCATTCGGTTGATCAGGTCTTGCGGTTCTTTATAGATTTCGACCATGGCCGTGACCGTGCTGCCATCAGCGTCGAACAACGGAATGTAGTTCTCGATGAAAATGTATTCAGGGGGCACTACAAACTTTTGCTCCATGCGGGTCTTGTCGACATCGTGATAACTGGCCGACACCGGCGTCTTGGAGATGAACGCCCGATTGAGGTCGTCGTCGGCATGAATCGTGGTGCCCATCAGAGACGGATTGGTCGACCAGATCACCATGCGGTCGGGGGCATAGATGTTGGCCAGGATCACGTCGGGCAGGTGCTCGATATGGTCCAGAAATTCGCCTCGGGCACTGGCCCGGGCCAGTGGGTCAACGTCGGGAAAGTCGCGGTCCTTTCGCGGATCGAGCAATTCGCCCATGGTCCGCACGTTGGGGATCGACACATGCCGCACCTCCGCCGCGGCAATCGCCTGAATGAATTGCGAGGTCAGTAACGCATCACGTTGCACGCTTTCGGTGATGACAAAACGCGTCGAAACCGCCCCCAACGCCACGGCGACCGTGCCGATCACCGCCATGCTGATCAACGAAAACCAGCGCAACAGATTGAACGGCTGCTTGCGCGTACTCAGGCGAATTTCGCTGTCGGACGGAAGTGCATCGGCAATTGTATTCATCGAGTGGTTCTCGGTAGACCCCATAGCTTTATAGCCCACTCATGGCGGATTGCCCCAATTCGGGTAATGCCTTTCCGCACCTCCCCCGCTCTCCCAATCCACCCCCAAACCTGGGGACAGTGGCCCTTTAGCGAAATCGCTGACTTGCTCCCCGACGCGCCCCGCAGGCCCGTGACGCGGGCACTTCGAGGCTGTTTTTACAAATTGGTATGGAAGTTGCCGAAGTCCTGTCAACTGGCCCATATCAAGGGACAGGTACTCTGATAGAGGGAATACTCATGCACCCTTTACTGTCGAAAACCGCGATCGCCTTGATCGTTACCGCTTTTGCCCAAGGCGCTGCCCAGGCGGCGCTGTTTGCTGTTGACCCCGGACCCTACCTGCCTGCCAATGGGAGCTTCGCCTCCTGGTACCAGGACACCCATGGCAGAACCCTCGATCTATGCCTGTCCAAGGCTGTCAGTTCTCGCGTCCCAAGTGCGCCGGGCGCCCCCACTTACATGTGCAATTTGCTGCCGACCCCCGGCGTATTTGACGACGCGCAACCGATCGTTTTCCCGACCAACTTTCCCGACGAAGCGTTCTGGTTTACCGCCGATGGCGCGATTGTCGATGCGGCCCGAGGCATTGACCTGACCTACGTGTCGGCCATCGAAGCCGCGTTCGCCGCTGAAGAACCCGTCGAAGGTGACCAGGTCAGCTTCGCCCGTATCCGCATTCGCGTCGACGTGCCTACCGCCGGCACCTATATCATCACTCACCCTTACGGCGTCGACGTCTTCAACATCGATACTCCTGGGCGCCGCGCCATCAACATGACTCGAGACATCGGCATCGGCACGCCGAAAACCTACGACGGCGCCCTCAAGGGTGACATCGGTCCGTTCCTGCGCAGTGTCAACGGCCCCTACACCGAAACCAATCCGCTCACCGGTACCGCTGAACAATTCGTTGGCGACCCGAACCTCTCGGAAGCTGTCACCGGCAGTCCGTTCAACACCAACTTCATCCGCATCGAAGGCCCCAATGGCCTGGACTTGCGTACCGACGCCTTCGCCGTTTCCGGCAAGTTGTCGACTGTCGTGCGGCCGACGCCCGTCATTGCCGAACGCAGCACGTATTCGCGCAAAGCCGGCGCCAGCGCTCCGGTGGCCCAGCAGGACGTGTTCGTCATGGCACCACCGGCGCCTGCCACCGTGACCCTGGACAGCAACAGCCCGGTGTTGAACCTGATTGAAGCCAACACCACGGGCCACTGGTACACCCAGTCCCCTGAAAACCCGACGTTGCCAAGCATGTTGCAAGTCACCGCTGACAACCACGTGGCTATTGCCAGCAGCACTCCGACCACGATTGCCATGCCCTTGACTGACCTGGTGGTGATCTCACGTGCCGAGTACAGCCTGAGCAGCGGGCTTATCACGATTGTGGCCTCGACCAGCGATGAAACCTCACCACCGGTGCTCACCGCCACCACCGGCACTGGCGTCGCCATCGGCGCGTTGAGCGGTGACGGCGCAGTGAAAAGCCTGGCCACCGGCATCACGCCGAATCCGCCAGCCAGGGTCCATGTGTCGTCTTCCAATGGCGGCGGCGACACCGAAGAAGTGGTCATCGTGCAATGAACGCTCACATGCCCAGATCCTCATCAGGAGGCATCATGAACAATTGGCCACGCCTGGCGCTCAACGCCCTGGGACTGACTCTATCGCTGTCCGGCAGTGCATTCGCGCAACTCGCTGCCGTCGACCCCGGCCCCTACACCTTCGCCACGGGGAAATTCCCCATGTGGTATCAGGACACCAACAATCTTTCGATGGAATTGTGCCAATCACGGGCGGCGAGTTCGCGGGTAGCGGTCAGCGTGCCACCGGCTTACATGTGCACCCTGCTGCCGGAACCTGGTGTGTACGACGACACCCAGCCCATGGTGTTCCCTGACAACTGGCCACCGGAAGCCTTCTGGTTCCTGGCCGAGACGAACATCCCCAACAACGGCGCCGGCTACGGCATGGACGTCTACGTGGCCGGTATCGAAGCGGCATTCGCCTCGGAAAACCCGGTCGATGGCGATCAGCAAAGTTTCGCGCGGATCCGTATCCGCGTGAACGTGCCCACTGCGGGCACCTACACCATCACTCACCCGTACGGCGTGGAAACGGTCAACGTCACCACACCGGGACGCCGCGCCATCAACATCACCAAGGACATCGGCATCGGCGCTCCGGGCAATTTCAGCGGCGCCGTGGGCGGTGCAATCGGGCCGTTCCTGAAAAGTGTCAACGCGCCCTACACCGAAGTGAACCCGGACACCGGCGCCGTCGAAACCTACGTCGGCGATCCGAACCTCACTGAAGCCGTCACCGGCAGCCCGTTCAACACCAACTTCGTGCGCATCGTGGGCCCGGCCGGGACCATCCAGACCAACCTGTTCACGGTGGCCGGCAAGGTGCTCGACAGCCGGGCGCAGACGCCGGTGGAAATCGACCGTGCCTCTTATCGCCGCACCGGAGCCGGAACCCGCGTAGAGGTCTTTGCCAAGTCAGGCAACAGCTCGAGCTTGTGCTTCCGCGAATCCGTCGCCCTTGTCCCCGGACCGCCACCAACGCCGTGCCAGACCACTATGTGGGGCGACGACCATGGCCAGTTCTTCGCTAATCGCCTGTTCACCGGCAACGTGCCTCCAGTTGTTGTGGTCACCGCGACCAACCCGGCCGGCACCACTCGTCCCACGGCTGTCTCGAGCAAGCTCAGCGACATCGTGAAAATCCAGACGGCTCGCTACGACTGGAACAATCACAGCCTGCTGATCGAAGCCACGTCCTCCGATGAAACCGTGGTTCCGGATATGGTCGCCCAGGGCTTCGGACGCCTGTCGAAGAATGGCACCCTGCAACGCCTGACTGTCTCCGATCTGCCCCAACCACCGGCCACTGTCACGGTCAAATCGGCGGCGGGCGGCGCGGACACAGAAGCTGTCGTGGTGGCTGGTTCGGCACCGGACACCGGCGAGAACCGGGCGCCGATCGCGGTCTCTGATGCTGGCTCCACCGGCTTCGGGGTACCGGTCACCCTCAACCTGCTGGCCAACGACAATGACCCGGATGGCGACACGCCGCTGAGCATCACGGAGCTGACTCCACCGGCCGCAGGCCAGGGCACCGTGGCATTGAGCGGTACGACTGCGGTGGTCTATACCCCGCCGGCCGTTGTCAACGGATTGCTGACCACAACCTTCACCTACAAGGCGATGGACGCCAAAGGCCTGGCCTCGAGCACTGCGGCGACCGTGACCGTCACCGTTGCGCCTAACCAGTCTCCGGTGGCCGTGGTCGACAACATCTCGGTGCAGGGCTCATCGCCAATCACGATCAACGTGCTGGCCAACGACACGGATCCGGAGGGCAACGTACCGCTGGCGGTCGCCAGTGTCACCCCACCGGCGGCAGGGCGCGGCACGGTAAGCATCAGTGGTGCGGCCGTCGTCTACACCCCGCCGGCAACGATCCTGGCACCGTTCACCACGACCTTCACCTACGTCGCCCGGGACAGCTTCGGCGCCCTGTCGGCACCGGCCACGGTCACCGTGCAAGTGTCGCCAGCCGTGGTCCTGGAAGTGTTCAACGTAACGGCGTCCTCGGTCACTGCCCGTGCCGGAGGCCGCTTTACCTGGGCCTTCACCGGTACGTCGTCGGCGCTCCTCGGTAACTCGGTCACCATCCAGGTCACCACGCCGACCGGGTTGGTCACCCTCGGCACCGTCCCTGTGGCGATTACCGGGCGCTGGACCATGAACCTGACCAACGCGGTCGTTCCATCGGTCAACCCGACGGCAACCATCCGTTCCGCCGCCGGCTCCGTGCGCAACGTCGCGGTCACCGTGCAGTAACCGCTTGCCCCACCGGCCGGTACAGCCGGTGGGGCAAGCCTTCAACCCAAGGACTTCGCCATGAAAACGTCGACCGCTGCCCTGCTCTGCCTGCTTCTGCTCTGCAGCAGTGCTGGCGTGCGCGCCGATGACTTGATGGAAAACGAAGACCTCGGCCCCGGTGGCGATCTCGGTGAGTTGCCACCACCCATAGGCCAACACGCTCTGATCGATCAGAACGGGCAGGCCAACCTCGCGCTGTTGCAACAGAACGGTCAGTCGTTGCTCGGCACCATTGTCCAGTCGGGCAGCAACCAGGAGGCTTATATCCTGCAACAAGGGAATGACCTGATGGCCATGATCAACCAGCAAGGTTCCGGCAACGCCGCCTCGATTACCCAGAACGGCAGCCATAACCGCGCGCAGATTTCCCAGAACGGCAACAACAACGACGCCAGCATCGAACAGGCCGGCGCGGGGCTGCAAAGCGCCGTGACCCAGTCCGGGAACGGCATGAGCGTTTCGGTCAAACAGTATCGCTAAAGCACTGCACCACCTGGAGGTTTCATCATGTTCAAATTGACGCCCATTACCGCCGCCATCCTGGTCATTGTCAGTGCCCAGGCGATGGCTGACGACAGCCTGTCCAACCAGGACCAGGTCGGGACAGCCAACATCGCCGATGTGAAGCAGAACCTGGCCCCGTTCAGTACCGCCACCCAACAGCAGTTCGGGGAAGGTAATGATGCGGCCGCCGTGCAGGATAACGCGAGCAGCACCATCGACCAGACGCAGATCGGTGATTTCAACGCCGGCTACGCCGAACAGCTTTACGAGAACGGCAGCACTATCACCCAACAACAATCGGGCACCACTAACGTCAGCCACGCCAGTCAGTCGATCGGCGTGGGTAGCAGCGAAGCATTGCAACAACAACAGGGCAACGGCAACTTCTCTTTCATCTATCAGGACAGTCAGGACGGCACGTCGGCCAAGAGTTTGCAGTTCGGTGACTTCAACGAAACCAACATCGAACAAATGGAGGTAGGCGTTGGCAATAACGCGCAAATCCAGCAGAGCGGCAACTTCAACTACGGCACCGCCGAGCAGGTGTTCCACAACGGAGGCCAGATCGGCATCGACCAGACCGGTGACGGCAACTATGCCTATGGCGATCAGCGCAATGGTGAGGGCGGCAACGTGGCCATCAACCAGTTTGGCAACGGCAACGGCACCGAGGTCTGGCAGGAAAGCCAGCTTCCCAGCGAAGCCGCCGTCAACCAGATTGGTAACAGCAACGAAACAGTGGTCGACCAGAGTTACGGCGAAAGCAACGTGGCCCAAGTGCTGCAAGTGGGTGATCTGAACGCGATCTACGCCGACCAGTTCGAGTCGATCGGCTCGACGGTCGCGCTGTACCAAGAGGGCACCGGCAACGTGCACTTCACCTATCAGAGTGGCGACAGTCACGTGCTCAATGCCAACTCGGTGGGTGACGGCAACAAGGTCTATGCCAGCAATTGGAAGGGCCCGCAAGCCGGCGGTCAGTTCGGTACCGGCCAACGTGCAACCATCAACCAGAACGGCAACGAAAACATCGCCAACTTTACGCAGAATGGCGAGGGCCATATCGTCACGACCAATCAGAGCGGTACTGGCAACAAAACCACGATCAGCCAGGCTGACTCTTACAACGAGCTGTATTTCGACCAGAACGGCTCCGACAACATCCTGATCTCCGATCAGCGTGGTACCACCAACCTGGCCGTCGGCACCACCAGCGGAACCGGCAACACCACCGAGTTCGACCAGTCCGGCACCGGAAACCTGGCCAATACCACCCAGCTGTATGGCAGCGACAACATGATCACTGTCAAACAGGCTGACACCATGAACGTGGCCTATGTCACCCAGGGCGGCACCGGCAACATCGCCAGCGTCGATCAGAGTGGCATGACCCAGACTGCCAACGTGCAGCAATATGGATCGGCCAACCAGGCAACCGTGTTGCAGCAGTAATTGCCAGGCATGAAAAACCGCGGCCCTTGGGAAGAGCCGCGGTTTTTTTTCTGGGCGTAGCACCCTGTAGGAGCGAGCCTGCTCGCGATGGACTCAAGAGCGCCGCGTTGAGGCAATCAGAACGCGTCATCGTTGACGACCATCGCGAGCAGGCTCGCTCCTACAAAGACCCGTGCGGATTAACCAATCGCGCCTCGGACAAGCCGCTGCGCCAGCGCCTTTGCCTGACTCGCCACATCCGTCACCGCCGTGCTTTCCCACCACATTCCACGCAATGGCGGCCCCATGGCAAACAAACGGCTGGCAGCCTGACCGTCGATGTTCAACACCGCGCCGTCAACCTCGGCAGCAATGCCCAAAGCCAACGGCCCCGGCTGAACCAGCCCGCGGGCCAGCAGTTGCTGTGGCAATGGGCGTGCGACCCGGCGCCAGTCATATTCGATGCCGCTGGAGTTGATCAATGCTGCGCCGGTGACGACACCGGTGTGCGCTTGACCGCGACGTCGCAGGCGAATACTCACCCGGTCGCCGGTTGAAGACTCAAGTCCCTTGAAAGAAGCGGCGTGAATCCGCAATCGTCCTTCTTTATATAAGCGCGCCACCAATTCAGCGCTCAGCGGCGGCGAGCGGTGGTGATGGCTTTCCCACCACGGCCGTACATGCCGCACAAACTGCCGACGCTGCACGTCGCTGGCCTGATGCCACAAGCGGCCGATATGCGCGCGTACCGTGTCCAGCGGCGCCTGCCAGTCGATGCCTTGGGCGATGGCGTCCCGGCAGTGCCGACGAAGCTCGCGCATCAGCTGACGAGGTGTGCGAATGCTGTAGTCCTCAGCGAGAAAATCCTCCCATGCCGGAGGCTGGCGGCGCACATGGGGCAGCAAGCCATGTCGGGAAAACACTTCAATCGGCCCGCGATGCCCGGCCTGCTCCAGCGAGACCACGGCATCGACCATGGTCAGGCCGGACCCGATGATCAACACCGTCGACTGCGGATCGAGCTGCTGCATGGCCGCAACATCCCATGGATCGAGTGCGGCGGCGTTAAGGCCGCTGGATTCGGTTTGTGGTGTCCGCGCGGCGGGGAACATGCCTGTGGCCAGCACGGCAAATGCTCCGCGCAAGCAACGGCCGTCACTCAAGGTCAACCGCACGGCCTCGGCATCGGTTTGCAAATCGACCACTTCGGCCTGCACGTGCTCAAGCGTCGAGCCGTTCAGAGCCCCCATCGCCTGCGCTTCTCTGAGACGTTGCTGCGCGTAAAGACCGAAAATCCCCCGAGGCGGAAACAGTTCGCTGATCGGCACAGGTTGTTGATCCGACTCTGGCCAGCCGCCGTCAGCAATATAGCGAGTCAGCCATTGGGTCAGGTCATCCGCATTGTCCGGGTCGACGCTCATCCGCGCGGCATTGCCGTTGAGCGTATGCCCCAATTCCACGGCACTGTAAGCTTCGCCCCGCCCCAGCTCCGCCCGAGGTTCGATCACCCGTACGCGCCGCTGTCCCGGCAGACGCAGCAACTGCGCCGCCAGCATCGTGCCGCTGAGCCCGCCGCCGACAATCAGGATATCCGCGTCACTGTTCAAGCCCTGCTCCATCATGCACTCCCTGTTCAGATCACCACATTACGCACAAACCGCGTCGCCACCGCCCCGTCGTTGCGATAGCAATGTGGCTGATTGCTGGCGAACATGAAGAACTCGCCTTGGGCAATGTTCTGCGCGTGTTCGCCCAGCATGACCGTCAGGCAGCCTTCGAAGACATAGATCTGCTCGCTCCAGCCATCGGCGTCCGGTTCGGATGGATACACTTCGCCCGGTTGCAGGCACCACTCCCACTGCTCCACTTCCCGGCTCGCGGTGGCCTTGGATAGCAACACCGCTTTACTGCCTGGGAGGGTTCCGGTCCAGGCCAGTTCATTGATGCGGCTGGGATCGCGGGCGTCGGGTGCCTGAATCAAATCGCTGAAGGCAACGTCGAGGGCTTCGGCAACACGATCGAGGGTGGTCAGGCTGACATTCTTTTCACCCGCCTCGATGGCCACCAGCATGCGCCGGCTGACACCAGACTTCTGCGCCAATGCGGTCTGGCTCAAGTCGGCGGCATGGCGCAGGCGTCGAACATTTTGACTGACATGCTGCAGGACCGAAGCCCGCGGGGGAGAATCTTTGTGCACTATATTGCTCACTTGGTAGGGTTGGGCAGTATACTGCGCAACATTCGACGCATTGTGCGTCCCTCTCAAGTAGCGTGCAAGGTCATGACGTCGTTGAATTCCCCCCAGGCTTCCTCCCGTTTCACCAGGTTCAGCAAGGCCGAATGCGTGCTGGTGCTGATCACCATGGTCTGGGGCGGCACGTTTCTCTTGGTGCAGCACGCAATGACCGTCAGCGGGCCGATGTTTTTCGTCGGCCTGCGCTTTGCCGCCGCGGCAAGCATCGTGGCGCTCTTCTCATGGCGTCACCTGCGCCAACTGACCCTGTTTGAACTCAAGGCGGGGACCTTTATCGGCGTGGCGATCATGCTCGGTTACGGCTTGCAGACGGTCGGTTTACAGAGCATTCCCAGCAGCCAATCGGCCTTTATTACCGCCCTGTATGTGCCTTTCGTGCCGTTGCTGCAATGGCTGGTGCTGGGACGACGTCCGGGCTTGATGCCCAGCATCGGCATCATGCTGGCCTTTGCCGGGTTGATGTTGGTGTCCGGCCCTGCCGGTGCTTCGTTCAACTTCAGTCCCGGGGAAATCGCCACCTTGATCAGCGCGGTGGCCATCGCCGCAGAGATCATTTTGATCAGCACCTATGCCGGTCAGGTCGATGTGCGCCGAGTGACCGTGGTGCAATTGGCGGTCACATCGGGACTGTCGTTCCTGCTGGTGGTGCCGACCAATGAGGCGATTCCTGATTTTTCGTGGCTGTTACTGTGCAGCGCACTGGGCCTGGGCGCAGCGAGTGCAGCCA
Source organism: Pseudomonas sp. P8_241 (assembly GCF_034008315.1). Lineage (NCBI taxonomy): Bacteria > Pseudomonadati > Pseudomonadota > Gammaproteobacteria > Pseudomonadales > Pseudomonadaceae > Pseudomonas > Pseudomonas sp. P8_241. The sequence continues at coordinate 4,278,797 of NZ_CP125377.1, forward strand.
TTCAGGTGGCAATGAACTGGGCGCAAAAAAGTGTTTCGCCAACCCGGGCGACGCTGATCTATGCCGGTGAGCCGGTGTGGGCCGGGATTGTCGGGCGCATCGCTGGCGAACGGCTGCCAGCAATTGCCTTGCTCGGGGCCGGGTTGATTGTCGCGGCGGTGATTGTCAGTGAGTTGAAGACCAAGGGTAAGGCCGCTGCAGATGTTGGCGAATCGCTGGAGAGTGAACGCAGTCATTAACAGGATCAAAAGAACGCAGCCTTCGGCGGCTCCTACGGATGTATGCAACCCTCTCTAGGAGCTGCCGAAGGCTGCGATCTTTTTTGACGGACAGTAAACAATGTGAAGCGGGGCTTTTCCGTCTACCTTGTAGGATTCTGCGACAGCTTGGTGTTTGGCGATCCGGGAGCTGGCACGTATGATGCTTCACAAACTTCCGCAGATTAGAAGCCTATGTCCCTGATAGTTCTACTACTTCTGCCTTTCATAGGTAGCTGTTTGGCGGCCGTGTTGCCGCACAACGCCCGTAACGCCGAATCGCTGCTGGCAGGCCTGGTCGCCTTGATCGGCACCGTTCAGGTCGCGCTCCTGTACCCTCAGATCGCCGATGGCGGCGTGATCCGTGAAGAGTTCTTGTGGTTGCCCAGCCTGGGCCTGAACTTCATCCTGCGCATGGACGGCTTCGCCTGGCTGTTCTCGATGCTGGTTCTGGGCATCGGCACACTGGTGTCGCTATACGCCCGCTACTACATGTCACCGGACGATCCGGTGCCGCGCTTCTTCGCGTTTTTTCTCGCTTTCATGGGGGCCATGCTCGGCCTGGTGATCTCGGGCAACCTGATCCAGATCGTGTTTTTCTGGGAGCTGACCAGTCTTTTCTCGTTCCTGTTGATCGGCTACTGGCACCACCGCGCCGATGCGCGTCGCGGTGCCTACATGGCGCTGATGGTCACCGGCGCGGGCGGTTTATGCTTGCTGGCGGGGGTCATGATCCTCGGCCATGTGGTCGGCAGCTATGACCTGGACAAGGTCCTGGCCGCCGGCGATCTGATTCGAGCCCATGCCCTCTACCCCATTCTGCTACCCCTGATCCTGATCGGCGCCCTGAGCAAAAGTGCGCAATTCCCCTTTCACTTCTGGCTGCCCCACGCCATGGCCGCGCCTACACCCGTCTCGGCATACCTGCACTCGGCGACCATGGTCAAGGCCGGGGTGTTTCTGCTGGCACGGCTGTGGCCATCGCTCTCGGGCAGTGAAGAATGGTTCTACATCGTCAGCGGCGCCGGCGCCTGTACGCTATTGCTCGGTGCTTACTGCGCAATGTTCCAGAACGACCTGAAGGGGCTTCTGGCGTACTCGACCATCAGCCACCTGGGCCTGATCACTCTGCTGCTCGGCCTGAACAGCCCATTGGCCGCCGTCGCGGCAGTGTTCCACATCCTCAACCACGCCACCTTCAAGGCCTCGCTGTTCATGGCGGCCGGCATCATCGACCATGAAAGCGGTACCCGCGATATCCGCAGACTCAGTGGCCTGTACAAGCTGATGCCGTTTACCGCCACACTGGCGATGGTCGCCAGCGCCTCGATGGCCGGTGTGCCCTTGCTCAACGGCTTCCTGTCGAAAGAAATGTTTTTTGCCGAAACCGTGTTCATCAACGCCACCCGCTGGGTCGAATTGAGCCTGCCAATCGTGGCAACCATCGCCGGCACTTTCAGCGTGGCTTACTCCCTGCGCTTCACCGTAGATGTGTTTTTTGGCCCGACCGCGACCGATCTGCCGCACACACCCCACGAGCCACCACGCTGGATGCGTGCACCGGTTGAGCTGCTGGTGCTGGCGTGCCTGATCGTCGGGATTTTCCCTGCCCAGGTGGTCGGTCCGATACTCGCTGCCGCTGCGCAACCGGTGGTCGGCGGCACGTTGCCCGAGTACAGCCTGGCGATCTGGCACGGTTTGAACGCACCGATGATCATGAGCCTGATCGCGCTGGGCTGCGGCACCCTGCTTTATCTACTGCTGCGCAATCAGCTTAAACGCGGACGATTCAAGCGGCCGCCCCTGATAGGCCGTCTGGACGGCAAGCGTCTGTTCGAACGCAATCTTGTGGTCATGATGCGCCTGGCTCGTCGCCTGGAACGGCACCTGGGCACCCATCGCTTGCAGGCGCAGTTGTTTCTGGTGGTCCTCGTCGCGGTGCTGGCCGGGCTGACCCCGATGCTGCACAGCAGCCTGAGCTGGGGCGACCGGCCGAAAATCCCGGGCTCGATCGTCTTCGTCACGCTCTGGTTACTGGCCATCGTCTGTGCCCTGGGCGCAGCGTATCAAGCCAAATATCACCGGCTTGCAGCCCTGACCATGGTCAGCGTCTGCGGCCTGATGACGTGTGTCACCTTCGTGTGGTTCTCGGCACCGGACCTGGCGCTGACGCAATTGGCGGTCGAAGTGGTGACCACGGTGCTTATCCTGCTGGGGCTGCGCTGGTTGCCGCGACGGATCGAGGAAGTCTCGCCGTTGCCAGGCAGCCTGCGCCGCGCCCGTGTGCGGCGTATCCGCGACTTGCTGCTGTCGACCGCCGTCGGTGTCGGCATGGCGCTACTGTCCTATGCGATGCTGACACGCCAGACACCCAACGATATTTCCTCGTTCTACCTGAGCCGTGCCCTCCCAGAGGGTGGCGGCAGCAACGTGGTCAACGTGATGCTGGTGGATTTCCGCGGCTTCGACACCCTGGGTGAAATCACCGTGCTGGTCGCCGTGGCCCTGACGGTGTATGCCCTGCTACGCCGCTTCCGCCCACCCAAAGAAAGCTTGCAACTGCCGGCCCAGCAACGCCTGCTGGCTCCGGACGTGGTCACTGACCTGGTCAACCCGCGCCACGCCAGCGACACCGCCCTCGGCTTCATGATGGTACCGGCGGTGCTGGTACGCCTGTTGCTGCCGGTTGCACTGGTGGTGTCGTTCTACCTGTTCATGCGCGGGCACAATCAGCCGGGCGGGGGGTTTGTCGCCGGGCTGGTGATGTCGGTGGCGTTCATCCTGCAATACATGGTCGCCGGCACGCAGTGGGTCGAAGCACAAATGAGCCTGCGCCCGCTGCGCTGGATGGGCACGGGACTGTTGATTGCCACGGTCACGGGCCTGGGCGCGATGGTCGTTGGCTATCCGTTCCTGACCACTCATACCTGGCATTTCGACCTGCCGTTGCTGGGTGATATTCACCTCGCCAGCGCGTTGTTCTTCGACATCGGCGTGTACGGCGTCGTGGTCGGCTCGACTCTGTTGATCCTCACGGCCCTTGCCCACCAATCGGTCCGCGGGCACAAAACCGCCGCCCAACCCAAATCCGTTGTCGCCAAGGGAGCCGTCTGATGGAAGAAGTCATCGCAATCGCCATCGGCGTACTGGCCGCGTCCGGCGTCTGGCTGATCCTGCGACCACGGACGTTCCAGGTGGTCATGGGCCTGTGCCTGCTGTCGTATGGCGTCAATCTGTTCATCTTCAGCATGGGCAGTCTGTTTATCGGCAAAGAGCCGATCATCAAGGACGGCGTACCCCAGGACTTGTTGCACTACACCGACCCGTTGCCACAAGCGCTGGTGCTGACCGCCATCGTCATCAGCTTCGCGATGACCGCATTGTTCCTGGTGGTGCTGCTGGCGTCCCGGGGTCTGACCGGCACAGACCATGTGGACGGCCGGGAGCCTAAGGAATGATGGCGATGAACCACCTGATCGTCGCACCGATCCTGCTGCCGCTGCTGACGGCTGCAATCATGCTGATGCTCGGCGAAAAGCACCGCCCGCTGAAGGCCAAAATCAATCTGGTCTCCAGCCTGCTCGGGCTGGGCATTGCGGTGGCGCTGCTGCAATGGACGCAAACCACCGGCGTGCCGGGCTCCATTGGTGTCTACCTGCCGAGCAACTGGCAAGTGCCCTTTGGTCTGGTGCTGGTGGTTGATCGCCTGTCGGCATTGATGCTGGTGCTGACCGGCATCATCGGCGTCAGCGCCCTGCTGTTCGCCATGGCGCGTTGGGACAGTGCCGGTTCGAGTTTCCACGCGCTGTTCCAGATCCAGCTGATGGGATTGTATGGGGCCTTCCTCACGGCCGACCTGTTCAACCTGTTCGTGTTTTTCGAAGTGCTGCTGGCCGCATCCTACGGCCTGATGCTGCACGGCTCGGGGCGGGCGCGGGTGTCGTCAGGGCTGCATTACATCACGATCAACCTGTTGGCCTCGTCGTTGTTTCTGATTGGTGCTGCGCTGATCTACGGCGTCACCGGAACACTGAACATGGCCGACCTGGCGCAGAAAATTCCGCTGGTGGAGCAAGCCGATCGCGGGCTCCTGCATGCCGGCGCGGGGATTCTGGCGGTGGCATTCCTGGCCAAGGCCGGGATGTGGCCGCTGAATTTCTGGCTGGTACCGGCCTACTCCTCGGCGAGCGCGCCGGTCGCAGCGATGTTTGCGATCATGACCAAGGTTGGCGTCTACACCCTGCTGCGTTTGTGGACGCTGCTATTCTCCGCACAGGCCGGGGCATCGGCGTTTTTTGGCGCAGACTGGCTGATCTATGGCGGTATGGCCACCATCGTTTGCGCGGCCGTCGCAACGCTCGCCACCCAACGCCTGGAACGCATGGCCAGCTTGAGCATTCTGGTATCGGCGGGAATTCTGCTGTCGGCCGTCGGTTTCGCGCAACCGAACCTCGTGAGCTCGGCGCTGTTTTATCTGGTCAGCTCGACATTGGCGTTAAGCGCCTTGTTCCTGCTGGCCGAGCTGATCGAACGCTCGCGTTCGGCCAATGAACTGCTGCTGGAGGACGAAACAGAACTGCTTCCGCGACCTCTGGAATCCCTGCATCCGCCTAAAGGCATCAACCTTGATGACGAACAGAAAGCCGTGGTCGGCCAGGTGATTCCCTGGACCATGGCATTTCTCGGGCTGAGCTTTATCGCGTGCGCCTTGCTGATTATCGGGATGCCGCCGCTCTCGGGATTTATCGGCAAACTCGGCCTGCTCAACGCCCTGCTCAATCCACAGGGTCTGGGCAATGGCGGCACCGAGCCGGTGTCGACCGCTGCATGGGCTTTGCTGGTGTTGTTGATTGTTTCAGGACTGGCCTCGCTCATCACCTTTTCACGCCTGGGCATCCAGCGCTTCTGGACGCCAGCGGAACGCCCCTCCCCTGTGTTGCGACGCCTCGAATGCATCCCCATCTTCGCCTTGCTGGGCTTGAGCATCCTGCTGACCTTCAAGGCCGAACCGTTGCTGCGCTACACCCAGGCAGCCGCCGACGCCCTGAACAACCCTCAGCAATACGTGACAGCCGTGCTCGACACCCGTGTTGTGCCTAACCCGCAAGGCAAGGCTGGCGTATTGGAGGTGCAACCGTGAAGCGCCTGTTTCCTGCACCGTGGCTATCGCTGGCCTTATGGTTGTTATGGTTGCTGCTGAATCTGTCGATGACACCCGGCAACTTGCTGCTGGGTGGTGTGCTGGGGTTCTGCGCACCGCTGATGATGCGCAGATTGCGACCGTTGCCTGTTCGCATTCGTCGGCCCGGAGTCATCCTGCGTCTGATCCTGATCGTCGGTCGTGACGTGCTGGCGTCCAATCTTGCTGTCGCCTGGGCCGTGCTTCACGCGGGTCGCCGCCCACCGCGCTCGCGGTTCATCAAGGTGCCGCTGGACCTGCGCGACGCCAATGGCCTCGCGGCACTGTCGATGATCACCACAGTCGTGCCCGGTACTGTCTGGTCTGAACTGGCTCTGGATCGCAGCATCCTGCTGCTGCACGTGTTCGATCTGGACGACGAGGCGCGCTTCATCGAGCATTTCAAACAGACCTACGAACGCCCGTTGATGGAGATCTTCGAATGAGCCCATTACTGTCGAACGCGATTCTGTTGAGCCTGTTCCTGCTTTCCCTGTCGATGATTCTGACCCTGGTCCGACTGTTCAGGGGGCCGTCGGCCCAGGACCGGGTCCTCGCCCTGGATTATCTGTACATCGTCGCAATGCTGATGATGCTGGCACTGGGCATTCGTTATGCCAGCGACACCTACTTCGAGGCGGCGCTGCTGATCGCCCTGTTCGGCTTCGTTGGCTCGTTTGCCCTGGCGAAATTCCTTCTGCGTGGCGAGGTCATCGAATGAATATGGAATTGTCGTTGTGGGTGGAAATTCCGGTGGCGATCCTGCTGGTCCTTTGCGGCCTATTCACGTTGATCGGTGCGATCGGGCTGTTGCGCATGAAGGACTACTTCCAGCGCATGCATCCGCCGGCGCTGGCCTCGACATTGGGTGCCTGGTGCGTGGCATTGGCTTCGATCATTTACTTTTCGGCACTCAAGTCCGGGCCGGTATTGCATGCCTGGCTGATTCCGATCCTGCTGTCAGTCACCGTGCCCGTGACCACTTTGCTGCTGGCACGTGCAGCGCTGTTTCGCAAGCGCATGGCCGGTGACGATGTGCCGGCCGAGGTGAGCAGCCGCAGGACCGAAAGCGGTGGCTGATCCCGCCTTTGCTCAGGCCCAGGCAACCGCCAGCAAACCCGAACCCAACAACACACACAGCGGTGAGTAAACCCAGGTATCGAGCTGGGCAAATTTCGAATTTTTGACTTCCTTGAAAAAACCCACCAGTTCCGAATCACCAATGGCCCTGGCGAACAACATCACGGCAATCGCACTGATCAACCATTGCAGTGCCGGATGATGTACCTGCGGCAACCACCAACCAACGCGCAAACACACAACCATCGCAATCAGCAGCAAACCCACCGCCACACCCAGCGTGATCCAGCCTCGCGGCTTGAAAGCGGGCCGCAATCGCACCTCGCCCTCGACCGGCACTTGCGGCACCACAGCGACTGCCGCCCATTCGCCACCCACCGCCCAGTACACATGCATCAGGCTGATTGTGGCAAACGTCGTCACCAGCCATTGAGCCAACACCAAGGTCATGTTCAGGCATCCTTGAAAGGGATCTGAACAAACATCCTAGTCGGCATTTGATGAAGCGCACGACCGATTGGCGGCGGCATCAGTCGGGCTGACCATTGGTAGTTCCATGTCACCGCCGACACTTGCGGGCGATGTGAACACCCGTGTCGCACCATGCAAAACGAGCCTCAGGTTCACGGTATCACTTCATCCCCGCAGCGACCTTGTCCGCTACATCCCTGGGCAGCCAGGCCTGCCAGACGTCGGGATGCTGCTTCATGAATTGCTCGGCAGCCTGACGTGGCGACGTGTGTTTTTCACTCATCTGGGCCAACGCCTTGTTCAACGGATCAATAGGGAAATCGACCTTGCTGAAGAACTCGGCAATCTGCGGATACTGCTTCTGGAATGGCGTGGATACGCCGATAGATAACTTCGATGCCAGCGAGCGGGTCGGTCGGGGATCGGGATGATCGGCGTCGGTCAAGGTCTTCCAGGCTTCGGCGTCGAAGGGTGGTTCTTCCAGCTGGATCAGTTTGAAGCGACCGAGCAACGGCGTGGGTGACCAGTAGTAGAACAGCACGGGCTTGCCACGACGGATAGACGAAGTGATCTCCGCGTCCAGCGCCGCGCCTGAACCACTGCGGAAATTCACATAACTGTCGTCCAGCTTGTAGGCCTTGAGTTTCTGCTTGTTGACCACTTCCGAGGTCCAGCCGATGGGACTGTTGAGAAAGCGCCCTTTGTTCGGCGCCTCAGGATCTTTGAACACGTCCTTGTAACGCGGCAGATCGCTGACACTTCGCAAATCCGGCGCCATGGGTTTGATGCCCTTGGCCGGGTCGCCTTTGATCACATACTCCGGTACCCACCAGCCTTCGGTGGCACCCTTGACTGTGTCGCCCAGACTCACCACTTTGCCTTCGGCTTCTGCCTTGACCCAGACCGGGCTGCGACCGGCCCACTCTTCGCCAATGACCTGAATGTCATTGTTGGCCAGCGCGGTTTCCAGGGTAATGGTGGTGCCCGGCAAGGTGTCGGTGGGCAGGCCGTAGCCTTTCTCGACGATGATGCGCAAGACATCGGTGATCAGGCTGCCGCTTTCCCAGTTCAAATCGGCGAAGTGGATCGGTGCCTGGGCGGCGAACACCTGGGCGGGCGTTGCCAGCAACGCGAAGGTGGCCGTGACAGCAACCAGCAACCGTCGAAATCCGTTCATGCTTTTGCACCTCGTGCTGTTCACAGCAATAGCAGGATGGCCTGGCAGAAGACCGCAAAGCCTCTGAATACTCAGTCAACTGACTGTAGTAGAGGTTCCTGCTTTCGAGGGGCATGGATCATTTTCCGGAAATTTCCTGCAAGCGGGTCAGCTCTCTTCTGACCATGCTGGCGTACTCCGCCGGCCGCAGCAGGTAAATCTGTGAGGCCACCCAGTTCAGCCAGGCGCCCTGCAGAACAGCCCTCTGCTCGAACAACTTCTGCGCCAGGGCTTGAGCGCTGACCAGGTTCTGTTCGTGGAAGTCGGCGCGGTTCAAAGTCATTACTCGCTGGCCTTGAATGTCACCAGTTCGCCCTTGCGCCACTTGGCTGCCTTGCCGGTTACCGCCTTCAGGGTTTTCGTCAGGCCTTCCTGCAATTGCTCGTGGGCGGCGAAAACCGTCACTACGCTGTGCCCTTCCCTGAACAAAATGGCATGACCGGCGGCAGTGGTGACGAAGGCGTAATCGCCCAGCCCATAAACAGTCAGCTTGATGTCACGGAACTTGATGTCCAGTTTTCCGCCCTCGCGGCTGGGCAAGACGGATGCACTGAAATGATCGCCGACCTTGAGTTTGAGTCCGGGTTTGTCGTCCACCACCAAGGCTGATTCGGTGTCGAGTTCGGCAATGTAAATGCCTTCAGCACTCTGCTCGGTGACGTAGACGAAACGCGACTGAAACAGCTTGACCAGCTTTGCGCGCAAATCACCCAACACAAACAAAGCATGCATATCGAGATTACTTACTGCCAAGGAAACATCCCCACGTCTGAAAAGAATGCCGCACGCAGGAAAAGCGCACGGCCAAAAATAGCGGCAATGCCGAAGGTGAAACCAGATGACCCACGTTGAAATCCCTAATGAGCAGTGCACTCATTCAGCACGAAGCGTCGCAAGAATACTGGAACGACAGGCGTATCGTCCTGCATGGCGTTCGTCATAGGCTGAAGGAAAACGCCCTTCCTGCGGCCAGAAATTATGGACTATCAACTTCAGGGAAAAAACCGATCAAGAAAAACACTTTTCCTACATATCACACGCGAAAAATTGCTTTAGATAAACGTGGCTCACCCACCAGTGAGGGTGATTCTAGAGCAGCGATGCGCTTCCAGACTACCCGTAAACGACGTACATACGTCGGTAAACTCATGAAAAGGACTTCATATGTGTACGTTGACACACTTCGCCCATCCACTTGCACCTGCCACTGGAGAACATTCGACGCTGCATTCCGTGCTGCTGTCCTTCCATCAGCCACCGTTTGAAGAACCGCACCAGCCCCGTTTTCAGGTGATATTGGCGGGCAAGGCCTTTTTCCATATCAAGGAAATTTCCACGGGCTGCGTCAGAGGTTTCCGGGCCAGCCATAACGAAGCCTGTGCCCTTGCCCGGTTTCTTGAGTCACATTAATGACTCACCCGCGCCGAATGTGCCAAGAGCTGTTTTCACCTGCCCGACGACTTAACAACCGCCGACAGGCAACTACTGCCATACTGCCCGCCCAATAAAACGCGGCCCACCAGGCCGGGCCGCGTTGAAGACAACAATATATTTACAAGGGAAGGCTGTTACGTGACGGAATTTGATATCGGCGAGTTTTTTATCCGGGGCGAAGCCAGAGTAATCGATGGCGAGTTCCAAGCGGTCATTGTCATGCGCGCCAAACCACCACTAAAGACCGTTACTTACCATCAGGTCGAAAAAGATCGCTGGTTCAAAACCTCGGACATAGCGGCCCTTGCCGCACAGGCATCGGCCATTGAATTGAAAGCTGCCGTGGATGCCGGGGCGTTGAAAGCCTGAGGTCTGGTTTGCGGTCTATGCTCATTGCTGCGTTTGAACATCGCGATCGAACTCCTCAAGCGCGGCCTCCTCAGATGCAATGAAGCCGCGCTTTCGTATCCCGACGCGACCGATCACTTGCAAGGAGATGAAGATGGAATCACCGACCCACGACTTGAAAGGCTTGTTCGACCAGCTCGGCCTGGACTCCAATGACAATGCTATCGACGATTTCATTGCCAGCCATTCCCCTCTGCCCGACGCCAAAAAACTCATTGATGCCGAGTTCTGGTCGCCGCAACAGGCGGCCTTCCTGAAAGAGCAACTGCGCGAAGACGCTGACTGGGCAAAGGCAGTCGATGATTTGAATCTGCGAATGCACCAGTAATCCCGACTACGGACTCAATGCAGGCTGTCAGGGGCACGGGCATTCAATTGCGCCATCCAGGCAGCCTTGCACTCCTCGGCTTCAGTACGGCTGGAGAATGCCGTGCCGCGACGCTCGCCGTTGAGCAACACCACCCAACACACAGTGCGTCCCAAAGCACGTAGCGTGGCGGGCACACCGCTGCCAATCATGACCGCGACATCGACTTTGCTTTGCATGTTGACCTCTCAACTTCATTAGCAACCTAACTAGTAGATATGTTAATTAGTTTTCCAAAGAGGAAAAAGCGATCACTCTGCACAGCTTTGTTGCTCAACCCGTAACAATTGTTGAGCGCCTACTCCGTCACACTCAATTTTTACAGGCGCGCAAAAGCAAGATCGCAGCCTCGGCAGCACCCCAATAGCCAGGCGCTGCCGAAAGCTGCGATCTTTTCCAAAGGCAGCCCTGTTCGAAGGGCTACCTCACCGTCATCAAGCCTGACGCTGGTGCTTGTCGATTTGCTCGTGGCGTTCTTGAGCTTCGATGCAGTACTTGGTGGTCGGGCTGATCAACAGGCGTTTGAGGCCGATCGCTTCACCGCTGTCGTCGCACCAGCCGAAGCTGTCTTCCTTGATCCGCTCCAGTGCTTGTTCCAACTGCGGCAGCATGCGCTGGTCGCGGTCGATCGCGTTCACCAGCCAGGTGCGCTCTTCTTCCACGGAAGCCGCGTCTGCCGGATCGGCCGGGGTATCCAGGCTTTCGATGGCGATGCGGTTCTGTTCGATGCGCTCATGAGTTTCGACTTTCATGTTCTGCAACAGCTCAGAGAAAAAAGCATGTTGCTCGGCATTCATGTAGTCATCCGCCGGCATGGCCAGCAACTTGTCCTTTGTCATTGATATCTCTATAAAAAAACGTGCATTAAGGCGAATAAGGGAGCGTTCCGGCAGACCGGAGCAGGTCAGCGCAAAGGCGCCGTTTGTTCAAAGCGCCACCCGGCACTCAATTTACGAGGGGCGGCAGTCTACGGCCGACTTGAGGCATCAGCAACCGAAAAGACAGTGAATTTGTCCGACAAAGACCTGAAAATGCTCTGCGACAGGCTTTTGGGCGTTTATCGGAGTGCGTTTATAGCAAGAAATTCAATCGAGCGGCTTTATATAGAGGACAAACGGCTGCATTTGCAGCGCCCAGAACGTCAGCTAAGGTTGTCCCTCCCGAAACGGCCATATAAAGGAAAGGAACCATGAAGCTGATCGGCATGCTGGATTCACCTTACGTACGACGCGTCGCCATCTCGGCCAAATGCCTCGCCATCGCACTCGAGCATGACTCGGTATCGGTTTTCCGCCACTTTGAGCGATTCCAGCAGATCAACCCCGTGGTCAAGGCGCCGACGCTGGTACTGGACGATGGTGAAGTGTTGATGGATTCAACGCTGATCATCGATTACCTCGAGACGTTGGCCAAACCCGCCAACACCTTGATGCCCAGCGAAGCGATCCCGCGCCTTCGCGCACTGCGCCTGATTGGCCTGGCCTTGGCAGCCAGCGAAAAATCCGTTCAGCTTTATTACGAGCGTAACTTGCGACCAGAGGACATTCAGTTCGAGCCCTGGGTGCAAAGGGTCGAAGGGCAACTGGCTGCAGCCTATGCGGAACTCGAGCGTGAACTGGAAAAGTATCCGTTGAAAACGGACGGTTCAATTGATCAGGATGGCATCACCCTCGCCGTGGCATGGAGCTTTACCAATCTAGTGGTGCCGGACCAGGTGGATGCGGCGCAATTTCCGCGGATCGTGGCCTTTACCGCTTATGCCGAGGGGTTGGAAGTGTTTGTCAGCACGCCGATCGACTGATGATTCCTTTCGCCTGATCTGGCGTAATCGCGAGCAAGCTCGCTCCTACAGGGGGATTGGAGTCTCCCGTAGGAGCGAGCCTGCTCGCGAAAATTGCCGCCTCACCCAAAGCTTGAAGCGGCGGTGGACTCAATGCACAAACAACGCAATCAGAATAATGATCGGGATTGGTACACCGAGAAAAAACAGCAGTAATGAGCGCATGGTGATTCTCCTGGGTTAGCGAACAGGTGGGGTGGTCACGTAAGTGTCGGTTTCCAGATACACCACGGCATCCCGACGACGACCGCCGAAAATCGCGGCGAGGCTGGCGAAGAACGCGCCGGCCAGCAGTGCAACGAACATCCACAACGTGCTCATGGCAGCCACTTTGGCGGCAGTGTCCGCCGCCTGTTGCGCGGCAAGTTTGGCGTCGGCCACAGCTTTCTGGGTGCGGGCATAGACTTCATCGACCCGACGTTCAGCATCCTCCTGGGTCAGGTTGGTCCGTTGTGCCACCAGTTGTGCCAGGTAGGTGCGGTCTTCAGCGGCCAATTGCCCGCCATTGTTTAGCGAACGTACAAAAATGCGAGTGACCGTCCCACGCGCGGCATCATCGCTGACGGCTTCCGGACGATCATCGCGAAACAGGCTGTCGATGAAGTAACCGTACTGATCGCTATCGGTTTTGCCAGCCGCCGTGCCCGCGACTTGAGTCACTGCACTGGCAGCGCCTCCTGCAACCTGCGCCCCGGCCTGCACACCGCCGCTGACGAGACTGCTCACCGACCCGGCCACCAGCGTTGCGGTGACCAGGGTCGCCACGCACCAGGCGAGAAAACCATGGGCCGTGTCGCGGAAATACACTTCATCGCCGTGCATATTCGCCCACTTCACCCGCAGACGTCCGGCGATGTAACCGCCCAACCCGGATGCAATGATTTGTGTGAACGCCAGCCAGACAATCGTTGAAATGCCCAGACTTTTGGCGCTCACGCCTTCATGAGCCCAGGGCGAAACCGCCGAGAACCCCAGACCGAAGCCGAGCAGGACCAAAATCAGCGATAGCGCCGCCGCCGCAGCGGCCCCGGCGAAGATCGCCCCCCAGGACACGCCCGAGACCGTGCTCGACTCTTCCACGGCAGGATAGAAACCATCAGAGGATCTATTCATTGTTGTATCGCTCCAGGCAGAAAAATGGTGTTACAACTCTCACTCGAGTGATTGCAGTCGCCGTGCCAGTCGCGGACTTTGAATAAATCGCTATATTTTAATCATTTATAAAGTTTGAACTTCCAGTGTTCATGCAATATGCAACGAACCGCTCAAGACAGCGGGTTTTCTGCATTGACCCCTTCGTGGTTGTCCATGAACTTTTATTTAGAAAACCTGCGGTCATTTCTTGGCAAAATGCCTCACAACGTTGTGAACACTTGAATCAGGCCCGCCTATGACCCGCATCTTGACCATCGAAGACGACGCCGTGACCGCGAGGGAAATCGTCGCCGAACTGAGCAGCCACGGCCTGGAAGTCGATTGGGTCGACAATGGCCGCGAAGGCCTGGAGCGCGCCGTCAGCGGCCACTATGACCTGATCACCCTCGATCGCATGCTGCCCGAACTGGATGGCCTGGCGATCGTGACCACTTTGCGGACCATGGGCGTGGCGACGCCGATCCTGATGATCAGCGCCCTCTCCGACGTCGATGAGCGAGTGCGCGGCTTGCGTGCCGGCGGCGACGATTACCTGACCAAACCCTTCGCCACCGATGAGATGGCCGCGCGGGTCGAAGTACTGCTACGTCGACAAAATACCGTGACCGCCCAGGCCACCACGCTGCGGGTGGCAGATCTCGAGTTGAACCTGATCAGCCACGAAGCCAGCCGTGACGGCCAGCTGCTGACGCTGCTGCCCACCGAATACAAACTGCTGGAATTTTTGATGCGCAACACCGGACAGATCCTTTCGCGCATGATGATTTTCGAAGAGGTCTGGGGCTATCACTTCGACCCCGGCACCAACCTGATCGATGTACATATCGGCCGTCTGCGCAAAAAGATCGACCCGCCCGGCAATGTCCCACTGATTCGGACCGTGCGAGGCTCCGGTTATGTCATTGCCGAACCCGTCTAAGGGCTGGCGCTCTTCCAGCAGCCGCTTGCTGGCGCTCTACAGTTCGCTGTTCGTGATCTGGAGCGGGATTCTCATGGGTGTCATGTACTACGAGGTCTCCGCGTACCTGGATAACCTGGCCAAACACTCGCTGATGCAACGCCAGCACCTGTTCTCGCGATTTTCCGGTGAACAACTGGAAGACGTTCTTGCCGTCAGCATGACCTTCGACATTCGCGGCATCGATGCCTATGGCCTGTTCGATGCCCAACACCAATACCTCCACGGCGCGCTGCGTCACATCCCCAAAGGCCTGCCGCTGGACGGCAAGATCCACATGCTCGGCGACTGCGCCGAATCCGACGACCCAACCCTGCCCGCCGACAGCTGCGACGCCGTGGCGACCCAGACCCGGGATGGCCGCTGGCTGGTTCTGATGCGGGACAACGGCTCGCTGTTCGCCGTGACCCGGATCATCCTGCACGCGTTGCTATGGGGCATGACCCTGACCATCGTGCCGGGCATCATCGGTTGGCATCTGCTGCGACGGCGTCCGTTGCGGCGCATTCGCGCCATTCAGGCCAGCGCTGAAGCCATCGTCGCCGGCGATCTGACCCGACGTCTGCCGCTGTCGGATCGTCGAGATGAACTGGACATGCTCGCTGCGATCGTCAATGTCATGCTCGAACGCATCGAGCGTCTGATGCATGAGGTCAAGGGCGTGTGCGACAACATTGCCCATGACTTGCGAACGCCTCTGACCCGCCTGCGTGCGCAGCTGTATCGCATGCAGCAACAGGCGGGGGAAGGCTCATCGCAAGCCGCGCAACTGGACCTGGTACTTGGCGAAGCCGATACCTTGATGGCGCGTTTTCGCGGGTTGTTGCGGATCTCCGAACTGGAGGATCGCCAGCGGCGTTCCGGCTTCGTTGAACTGGACCCGGTGCCGTTGCTGCGAGAACTGCACGAGTTCTACCTGCCCTTGGCAGAAGACGACAACCTGGTGTTTCAACTGCACCTGCCAGCGTCGTTGCCAGCAATGCATGGCGACCGGGCGTTGCTGTTCGAGGCCGTGGCGAATCTGTTGAGCAACTCGATCAAATTCACCCCTCCCGGGGGTGCCGTGATTTTGCGTGGGGTCAATCAGGGCGGACATACTCGAATCGAAGTCCTCGACTCCGGCCCCGGCATCCCCGAGGCCGAACGCGAAGCCGTGTTCCAGCGTTTTTATCGCGCCGAAGCAGGCAATCAACAAAGTGGCTTCGGGCTGGGGCTGTCGATCGTCGCCGCGATCGTCAGCCTGCACGGGTTTACGCTGGACGTTGGCAGCAGCGAACTGGGCGGTGCACGTCTGGTGCTCGACTGTCGGGAGAGTCTGATTCCTCAAGCCTGAACACCGCTGTCCCTCTGTAGGAGCTGGCTTGCTAGCGAAGGCGGTTTCTCATTCAACAAACTGGTTGGCTGACACGCCGCCTTCGCGGGCAAGCCCGCTCCCACAGGGTGATTGGTGTTTTGACGGTCAGACCGGGTAATTGGCCTGCAATGCCTCGAGCCCGCCCTGATAGATGCCGGTAAACAACGCCTCCACTTCCTCGTTGCTCACTCCCACCGGTTCAAACCTCCCAGACCAGGTCACCCGTGCGCCCTCGCCCAGTGCTTCGACCTTGATTGTCGCCAGATAATCGGTGGCCGGAAACGGCGCCTGCAAAATCGAATAGCTGTAGGTTTTCGCCGCGTTGTCGAACACTTGCAGGCGCTCGACCACCACCGCGCCATCGGAGGTTTGCAGATGACGTACGCGCCCGCCTTCGCTCAGTTCACTTTGGGGAATGAACGGAATCCAGTCCGGCAGCGAATTGAAACCGCCAATCAATTGCCAGACCTGATCGGCCGAAGCCGGGATGTCGATGGTTGCTGATGCCGTTGCCATGTAATGCACTCTCTCGATGAATAAGGTTCAGATCGCCAGACTGTCGACGACACCGCCGTCGACCCGCAAGGCGGCGCCGGTGGTGGCCGAGGATAACGGAGAAGCAATGTAGGCCACCAGATTGGCGACTTCCGCGACATCGGCCACCCGCTGGATGATCGAAGTCGGCCGGGCCTTGCGAACAAAGGCGTCGGCTTCGTCCCGGGCACTGCGCCCGGATTCAGCGATGGCGTCCTTGAGCATGTCTTCCAGGCCATCGGTAAAGGTCGGCCCGGGAAGGATCGAGTTGACCGTCACGCCAGTGCCGGCCAGGCGTTTGGCCAAGCCATGGGACACCGCCAGGTTGGCGCTTTTGGTCACGCCATAATTGATCATGTCGGCCGGCGTTGCCACACCGGATTCCGAGGACAGGAAAATCACCCGCCCCCAGCCCTGCTTGACCATTTGCGGCGTGTAATGACGGGACAATCGCACACCGGAGATCACGTTGACCTCATAGAAGCGCGTCCACTCGCTGTCCGGCGCATCGAAGAAATCCACCGTATTGAAGATCCCGAGGTTGTTCACCAGGATATCCGCACGCGGCTCGGCGACGAACAATTGTGCGGCGCCTTCGGCCGTACCCAGGTCCGCGGTCACACCCCGCAACTGCGCATCGGGCACGCTCAGGCGAATACTCGCCAATGCCTGATCGACCTTGGCCGTATCACGACCGATCACCACCACCGTGGCACCACACGCGGCCAGCGCCTTGCTGATACCCAGGCCGATACCCGCGGTGCTGCCGCTGACGATCGCCAGCTTTCCACTCAGATCGATTTTCATGCTCAAACTCCAGTGATGAGTTAACCGCGCCCTGACATTGGACTGTTGGGTCTTGGAGGAATTATTTGCCGGGAAATGGGTACCGCGTTCAATCCGATATCAATGATAGGCCACGTTTTCATCAGCGCAGCGCAGGTCGACGCAGTCGGGACTGTCGATGGTCGCAAACGCACTCAACGATAACGATCCGGCAGAACGCTGGTTGCGTTCGAATACTGCACAGCACAGGGGGCCGTCACTGTCGGTACCTGCAGCGTGCTCAGCAGGACCGGTTCGGATTCGCGCAGGTACACCGGCATGTCGGTCACCGGTGGCATGGCCGGGATCTCGAAGTACATCTGCACTACCCAGCCACGGTGGTAGCTGGCGTGGTTGACCACATGCATCAGCATCGCGCCCGCACTCATGGTGCCGCTCTCACCCGAGACAAAGTTGAATTCGATGGGTTTGTCCAGCGACGCATCGGTTTGCCGTGCGCTCCAGTCGCAATACCAGTGATCGAGCTCTTTTTGCGCCATGCGCAATTCGATCAGGTCCGAATGCAGCAGATCGTGTGAAGTCTTGAAATCATGCCCACGACCTTCGAGATGAGCCTGCCAGATGCAGTCCACCACATACACGTGATTGAGGGTGCCGATCATGTTCTTGAACACCGATACCCGCTTTTTATTGACCTCCCCCGGCGGCAACGCCACGAGGCTGTCAAAGAGCCGCTGGTTTGCCCAGCGTTTGTAATCGGCCAGCAGGCAGGCAGTGCGTGCAGTAATCATCAGAATGCTCCGATGGCGGTGTGCGCACTCTTTAGCATAGACCTGATAGCGAAAAAGCATCCGCTACCCTGATCATCGGTACAAAAGGCTTTCTGTCCCACACCGACCTGACCCCGCCAGGGAACTCCTTACCGTTCCCGCGTATCCTAGAAGATGTGGTACTTCCCTTATGCTTCATGCTGTCGGAGGACACCGTCATGCGCCGTCTCTTTATCCTTTCTTCCCTGGTACTTTGTTTGCCGTTCGGTTCGGCTATGGCCAAAGTCGATGCCGAGGATGTTGCCACCTCGGCCGGGGTTTCCGCTTCGCTGTACTCGACCTTCAAGGATGACAAAATGGTCATTCCCGCCCGGGATGACGCCTCCAGTTTCGTGGCCAGTGGCGGTGCGATTCGCGGTGTCTATCTGGAGCAGGTGTTGCAGCGGATCCGGCAAAACCATCCCGACCTCAACAACGCAAGCGACGAAGACCTGGCTCGTGCCATTCTGGTTCAGGATGGCGTTGCAGCCGATCACTGAAGATTTTCGCCAGCGGTGGGGCTTGTGATAGCTGGATAGCCTTTGCGGCCCTGCCTTGCGTGCGTCCACCCAGCGATGAAAATCTCTGTGACGCTGGCGTTTTTCGCCGTTGTCGGTACCCTCGCCTATCTCGCTCTGGCGATATGGGCACTGGGCGGCGTTGCGGCATTTTTCGCCCACCAGGCTCTGGTTGTTGTAGCAATTGCCACCTTGCTCATGGCGGCTGCCTCTGTGTTCACCGAGGGCAATTTGAGCTCAGGCGAGCGTGAAGACAGATCCAACCGCTGGGTGCTCCCGGCCTTTGGCATCATCGGCATCCTCAGCGGTTTCTTGCCCGCCTATACCGATCGTATTGATGTCTGGACCTTCGGTGGCGAGGGCATTCGGTGGTTGGGTGCCCTGCTGTTCATCATCGGCGGCGCCCTGCGCTTGTGGCCGGTGTTTGTGCTGGGCAATCGGTTCAGCGCATTGGTGGCGATTCAACCGGGGCACAGGCTGGTGACCGACGGGATTTACCGAAACCTGCGCAACCCCAGCTATCTGGGGATGTTGATCCTCGGCGTGGGCTGGGCACTGGCGTTTCGTTCGGGGACTGGATTGATACTGGCGGCAATGACGGTGATCCCCTTGATTGCCCGGATTCACGCCGAAGAAGCCTTGCTGAAAGCGCAGTTCGGCAGCGAATACGAAGCCTACTGCGCCCGAAGTCGGCGGCTGATTCCGGGCATCTACTGAAAAAACAGCGCCCCCCTGTAGGAGCGAGCCTGCTCGCGATGATCGATCAGTCGATATCAACGTATCTGACACACCATCGCAAGCAAGCTCGCGCCTACAACGGAATCCAATTGAACACTGATCAGGTCATAGCTGCTCAACGTTGCATGTCGCGTCTGAATCGGCTGCTCATGCGTCGCCGTGACAATCATTAAATCAGCCCCTGCCGCCTCGGCTGCCAGAATCCCCACCGTTGCGTCTTCGAAAATCAGGCAGTGCTCTGGCTCGACCCCCAAGCGCCGTGCAGCGAGGCGGTAACCGCTCGGATCAGGTTTTCCGGCAGTGACATCCTCGGCGGTGATCATCACCTCCGGCTCTGGAATCCCTGCCGCCGCCATCCGCCGCACAGCCAGCGCCCGGGGCGCGGACGTGACAATGCCCCACTGATGAGTCGGCAAGGCGCGCAGAAAAGCTGCCGCGCCGGGCACTTCGGCTACACCTTCAACGTCCTCGATTTCCGCCTCGGTGATCCACTCCGCTTCGGCTTCGGCATCCACTCCCGGCAGCCCGAGGCGAGTGATGGTGTCGATGGCGCGGGCGCCATGGATCGTCGGCAAAAAGGTGTCGACATCCACCCCGTGGCGCATGGCCCAGGTAGCCCAGACCCGTTCGGCGGCGGCGATAGACGTCAAGACGGTGCCGTCCATGTCGAACAGAAACGCACGGTAAGGCGTATTGAAAACTCGGTGATCAGACAAAGAAAAGAACCTCGCAGGGTGCCGGGCGAATGTGTCCGGCAATGTAGCATCTGCGAGCGAGGTCAGTGGAGCGGCCTGGACTTGAATGCCTCTTCGACACAATCGAGCAGAGAACCGATTGCCCAGGGCTTCTTGATGAACGCCACGTGATGCCGGACCCCGGAACTGGCCGGAGTTTCGAAGCCGGACATGATCATGATCGGCTTGTCCGGCCAGCGATCGCCGAACTGGTTGGCCAGGTCAGCGCCATTGAGCGTGCCCGGCATGGTGATGTCAGTCAGCAACAATCCCACTTCGCACGCATGCTGCTCAAGATAGATCGATGCGGCATCCGCACTGATCTGTGGCTCGACCACAAAACCTTCCTCCTGAAGAATTTCACAGAGAAATTCCAGGATCAGCGGATCATCCTCAACCACCAGAATCAACCCGCCAGGAAGATATTCGCCCCTCGTCGACACTCGACTCATGACCTTGCCGCTCCCTGATTGCCTCAATGATTTCGCGGGCTCTAGTCCGCCACTTACAAGGTATGAGCAGCGGACCGGACGGAAATTCATTTTTGATACGACAAATCGAAAAACATAAGCGGCGGGTGCCAGAGACTCGAGAAATTCGCCGACGCAAAAAACTGTAGGAGCAAGCTTGCTCACGATGGTGGCGGGTCAGTCAACATTGATATCGACTGACACTAAGTCATCGCGAGCAAGCTTGCTCCTACAGACAGTGGGCGCTTGCAGTTACTGCGACATTTCGCTTTTTTTCATCGCATCCTTGGACATGGCGTCTTTTTTCATCTCGTCTTTCTTCATGCTGTCTTTGGACATGGCGTCCTTGGACATCGAATCGCTCTTCTTCATCGCATCCTTGTGCATTGCATCCTTGGACATCGAATCCTTGTTCATGCTGTCGTTGCTCATGGTGTCAGCCGCGAACACGGAAGCGGCGCCAACAGCCAGGCACATGGACAACACAACGGTGGTCAACTTTTTCATGATGAAACTCCTTGAAGCTCAGGTTTATGGACGGTGTGATGTTCAGGCGCCTCTCAGCTGCCACCGAACCAGTTGTAGCCCTGGTCTTCCCAGTAGCCGCCGGTGTAGGTGTTGCTGACGAAAATCGCCTGAATGTGTTTGGGGTTCTTGTAGCCAAGCTTGGTGGGCATGCGCAGCTTCATCGGGAAGCCGTATTCTCGCGGCAGCACCACGCCGTCATAAGTCAGCGCCAACAGCGTCTGCGCATGCAGCGCTGTGGCCATGTCGATGCTGGTGTAGTAGTCGTCGGCGCATTTGAAACCGACGTATCTGGCATCCATATCGGCGCCGATGCGCTTGAGCAAATCACTGAAGCGCACGCCGCCCCAGCGGCCGATTGCGCTCCAGCCTTCAACGCAGATGTGCCGGGTGATCTGCTCGGTCTGGGCCATGGCCCGCAATTCTTCGAGGCGCCAGCTGCGCTTGTCGGCGACCAGGCCAGTGACTTCCAGGCGATAGCTCTGCTCCTCCACCGTCGGCGCTTCGTCGATGCCGTAGAAGGCATTGAACGGAAACGGCCGGGTGATCATTGAGGCCGGATAGGTCGGCGCCATGGCATTGGGGTTGAACAGCCAGCCCTGGACCCGATCGTTCAAGCGCGACATGGATGACAGCGCGGTTTCGACGCTGTCGTTGTCGGTGATGTTGCAACCGGACAACATCGCCACGCCGCCGAGGGTCAGGCCACGCAGCAGGAACGAACGACGCGAGCGGTCTTCGATCTGTGGTGCGAGGATCTTGCGCGCGTCGGTAAGGATTGATTGCTCGTCCAGCCCCGTGCCTTCGATGCGCTTTTTCATACCTGCTCCTTGCGGCCGACGAGCATGGCCAACAGCGTTTTCGGCACCAGCGCCACCATCACCAGATGCACCGCCACAAAGGCCACCAACAGCGCCATGGTGAAAAAGTGCACGCGACGTGCGCCTTCGTATCCCCACAGCAATTCACGCAACAGGGGGAACTGCACTGACTTCCATAGCACCAGTCCGGAGAGCACCAGAAAGAGGAGGTCGACCATCACAAACAGGTACGCGAATCGCTGCACCTGGTTGTAGTGACGAAGATCGGCGTGGCCCAGTTTTCCGCGCAAGGCGGCCCACAGGTCATGCAACACGCCTTTGGGCGAAACCGGGAAGAAGCGGCGTTTCAAACGGCCGCTGAGCAGGTTGATGAGCAGATAGAGAACGCCGTTGATCGCCAGCAACCACATTGCCGCAAAGTGCCATTGCAATGCGCCGCCGAGCCAACCGCCGAGGGTGATCGACTTGGGAAAGCTGAAATCGTAGATCGGCGAGGCGTTGTAGATGCGCCAACCGCTGGTGACCATCACCAGCACCGCCAGAGCGTTGAGCCAATGGGTCAGTCGCAGCCAGCGTGGATGACTGGCCTTGGATAAAGCCGTTGCCTGCGTCATGTCCGGCTCCCGGTTGTTGTTCGTTGAAGCCGAGTATGGGAGCCGCGAGATCGCCAAATCCTCACGTAAAGTTAAATTAAACGTGATAACTGGCGCTGAACCTGTGAGAGCGAGCCTGCTCGCGATGGTGTGTCAGTCGACACAACGGTGCCTGATACACCATCGCGAGCAGGCTCGCTCCTACAGTGTTTTGTGTAACCCGGAAAAGACTCGGTTATGTTTAAATGCCGCCCCCACAAACGACCGACCCGACCCGATGAACCCTGAAGCCCTCGCCACCCTCTACGAACACCTGCTGACCGCCCTCGCGGCCGCCCCCACCGAAACCCGTCGCCTGTTCCACGGTCGCGGGCGCTGCTGGCCGGGGCTGGAGCAGGTAACCGTGGACTGGTTGCAGGGCTTGGTGCTGGTGGCGCTGTTCAAGGAACCTGAAGCGGCGCAACTGGAAGACTTGAAGCAGGTGCTGATGGCGATCACCCGGTCAGCGCAGTGGACGCAATCCGGTGCCCATACGCTGTTGCTGCAACATCGCTACCTGCTGCAAAGCACCACCGAATGGCTGCTTGGGGAAGAGATCGAGGAACTGACGATCCTTGAGGGTGGCCTGAAGTACCGCCTCGACCTGGGCCTCAAGCAAAACACCGGGCTGTTCCTCGACATGCGCTACGGTCGCGACTGGGTACGGGCCAATGCCGAAGGCAAGCGGGTGCTGAACCTGTTCGCCTACACCTGCGGTTTCTCGGTGGCGGCCATCGAAGGTGGCGCCACGCATGTGGTCAACCTCGACATGTCCAGCCCGGCCCTGAGCCGTGGCCGCGACAACCATCGGCTCAATGGCCACGACCTCGGCAAGGTGACCTTTCTGGGCCACGACCTGTTCAAGTCCTGGGGCAAGGTCATCGGCAAGGGCCCGTACGACCTGGTGATCATCGACCCACCGTCGTTTCAGAAAGGCAGTTTTTTGCTGACCAAGGATTACCAGCGCGTCCTGCGCCGCTTGCCGGAGTTGCTCAGTCCTGAAGGCACCGTGTTGGCCTGCATGAACGACCCGGCCTTCGGTGCCGACTTCCTGATTGACGGCGTGACTCGCGAGGCCCCGAGCCTGCGGTTTGAGCAGCGGCTGGAGAATCCACCGGAGTTTCCGGATGCGGATGTCGAGTGTGGGTTGAAGGCGTTGGTGTTCAAACTCGGGGAAAGCTAGAAGATCGCAGCCTTCGGCAGCTCCTGCGAACAGCCCGAGCGGCATGATTCCCTGTAGGAGCCGGCTTGCTGGCGAAGGCGGCCTCCAACATTGCGCCAATCCCAACGCCCTCTTCGCTGGCAAGCCAGCTCCTGCGAAGAGCACGGATTTGCGTGGCGCATGATTTCGCGTAGAGCCGACTTGCGCAGGAGGTTCAAGACGAAATCTACGAGTGAATGCAAAATCCCGGAGCTGGCGAAGGCTGCGATCTTTTGACCCCACTCTCAACGCCGCTGCAACACCAACGCAAACAGTTCCCCATGCCCGTTTACATTGAGCTTGTGATACAGATTGCGCCGATGCACCTTCACCGTTTCCGGTGAAATCCCCATCTGCCGGGCAATGGCTTTGCTGGAGAAGCCTTGAAGGATCAGCCGTGCTGTCTCGATTTCATGCACCGTGAGTCGGGCGTCGAAGCGGTCGAACAAGGTCGAAGGCTGCGATCTTTTGATCCTGCTCTTCCACGGTAAAAAATCAAAAGATCGCAGCCTTCGGCGGCTCCTACACAGGCTCCGCGATCTTTTACTGCCCAACATTCAAATGAGATATCCCATGAAACCACGTGCCCGCGACCTGAATATCCAGTTCGGCCAACTGCAACCCGGCCCACTCAACGCCATCACCGACGTTCCCGGCGTCCGCGTTGGCCACAGCAATGTGCGAGGACGCACTGCCAACGGTCGCGACATCCTCACCGGCGTCACTGTGATAGAACCCCGCGCCGGCAGAAAGCGGCATGATCTGCCATGAGTTCAAGGGTGGCATCGGTACAGCTTCGCGACGCTTGAACGCAGCCCAAGGGGGATGGACGGTCGGTGCCATCGTTCAGGCCAACCATGGCATCCGCCATGAACTGCGCGTCGATGGCTACCCGGTCGGGCGTTTCATGGACCCGGTCGATTCGCCGTTCCTCAAGGCTTCGTTGCCGCATCCGGGCATGGGCTCGATTGTGGTTTGCCTGGCCACCGACGCGCCGTTGCTGTCGCACCAGTGCACGCGTCTGGCCCAACGCGCCAGCCTCGGCCTGGCGCGCACCGGTGGCGGCAATGAAGAGCACATCAGCGAGTTGTTTCTGGCCGCCACCGAAGCGGTGGAAGAAGCGATCATCAACGCCTTGTTGGCCGCCGACGGCGCCGAAGGCAACGGCCACGCGGTGCCAGGGCTGGATACCGAAACGTTGCTCACGGCGCTGCGCCGCGCCGGGTGGCCGGGGGATACGACTAGTGGTACTTGAGTGAAACACTCGGTCTTTCTAGGATGGAGTTACGCAGCCGCTTGTTTGCTCAACAAGCTGTTGCGTAAGCGGTGGGTGCACTGAACCCCTATAAGCTCACCGCTTGCTTCGTGCGCATCTTGAGCCTCAACGGCTCTACTTCCTCCCCATCAAAGAGCTCTGAGGCTCTTTTTTAACCTTCTGAAAACCAACACATACCCCTGTGGGAGCGGGCTTGCCCGCTCCCACAGAGTTCTGCAGTGTCTGGTCGAGTGCGATCAGAAGTTTTCGCCCAATCGCTCACGCACAAACTCAGTGGCCTTGCGCGTCAGCTGATCCAAATGCCGATCCCGCTGTTTCTCCGCATCGACCATGGACCGCTTGCCGTGCTTTTGCAGCAGGTAGGTATGAATCTGCCGCACTTCCAGCGAACTGTAGATCGGCGCCACATCCAGCAACGGCATAAGCCCGTCGCTGCCGTGATCGCGGGTGTTCATCAGCACCTGGGTCGATCGCACGCCCACCACCTGGAAACCCATCGACTCGAAGTACGGCACCTTCGCCACTGCGCAGGACAGTTCGGCATGGGGATAACGACCGACCATTTCGCGCACCATCCGTCGCGCCACTCCCAGGCCCCGATGCTCGGCGCGAACCGCCATGTAGGCCACGCCGCAGGCATCCGGATCGCCCTTGACTGGCAGGTACAGCAGAAAACCGATGACGGTGTCAGGGTCGTCCGGATCGGTGGCGACGATCAACTCCACGTCGATTCCTTTCGCCCTGCTCAACGCCTCCAGATACAGATGCACTTCGTAGCCGATCGCATACTGGTACACGTTGTACAGCAGGTTGCTCGGGGGGATCGCAACCGCACTGATCTCGGTCAGGTTATCGACCACCATCTGCAAAATCTGGCTGTTGATGTGCTCGGGGCACGGGGTTTTGAAGTGGCTGATCGGCGGCATTGCGGGGGCTGACTCCGGAGGAAGCGTTCTTTGCGAGCGGCCTATCATAACGTGTGCCGCAAGCATTTCCTCATTCATGAGCCACACGCATAACGCCATACACGAAATTCAAGAAAACTTTCCGCCGCCGCCGTGGGTCACTCAATGGATGAGGGCCGCAAAAGCGTCGACCGAACGCTGCAATCGTAAACACTCCACAGGAATCGAATCGATGGAAAACCGTGACCTGATGACGATTTCCCGCCGCTACTTCCTGATCGTGGGCGCGGTGACCGCCGCGACCGTGGCATTGCCGCCGTTCATCTCGGCGCAGGCATCCGCCGCCAATGCCGCGGCGCGCCCGATCAAGGCCAAAGTGACAATCTGGGTAAACGACGAACAGCATGACCTGGACCTGGATACCCGCACCACCCTGCTCGATGCTCTGCGTGAACACCTGCAACTGACCGGCACCAAGAAAGGCTGCGATCACGGCCAGTGCGGGGCCTGCACGGTGATTGCCAATGGCCGGCGGATCAATTCCTGCCTGACCCTGGCGGTGATGCACCAAGGCTCGAAAATCACCACTATCGAAGGCCTTGGCACGCCTCAAAAACTGCATCCCATGCAGGCAGCGTTCATCAAGCACGACGGCTATCAATGCGGATACTGCACACCGGGTCAGATTTGCTCCGCCGTCGCCATGCTGAAGGAAATCCGCGATGGCATTCCCAGCCACGCCAGCCCCAGCCTGACCGAACCGCCGCAACTGATCGCCGGTGAAATCCAGGAACGCATGAGCGGCAACATCTGCCGCTGCGGGGCGTACTCCAACATCATCGAGGCGATCAGCGAAGTCGCGGAGGCCAACGCATGAGACCTTTCACCTACTTGCGCGCCCAGTCCCCGGCCGAGGCTGCGACCCTGGCGGCACAGGCCAAGGGATCGCGATTCATCGCCGGCGGCACCAACCTGCTGGACCTGATGAAACTGGAGATCGAGACGCCGACCTACCTGATCGACGTCAACGATGTGGGGCTGGACCGGATCGAAGCGTCGCAGGACGGCGGCGTGCGCATCGGCGCCCTGGTGCGCAACACCGACCTCGCCGCCCACCCGCGCATCCGCAAGGACTACGGCTTGCTCGCGCGTGCCCTGCTCGCCGGGGCTTCCGGGCAATTGCGCAATGCCGCCACCACCGCCGGCAACCTGCTGCAACGCACCCGCTGTCCATACTTCTACGATACCCATCAAGCCTGCAACAAACGCCAACCCGGCAGCGGCTGCGCGGCCATCGACGGGGTCAACCGGCAACTTGGCATCATCGGCGTCAGCTCGGCCTGCATCGCCACGCACCCCAGCGATATGGCCGTGGCGATGCGCGCCCTCGACGCTCAAGTCGAAACGGTCAAACCCGACGGCACCACACGCGTCATTCCCATCGCGGACCTGCATCGATTGCCGGGCACCACGCCGAATATCGAAAACTCGCTGACGGAAAACGAATTCATCACGGCGGTTACGTTGCCAGCGCCGATCGGCGGTACGCACATTTACCAAAAGGTCCGGGATCGGTCTTCTTACGCCTTCGCGCTGGTTTCCGTCGCCGCGATACTTCAGAAAGACGGCAGCGGTCGAGTGGCTTTCGGTGGGATCGCGCCCAAGCCCTGGCGCGTCGAATCAGCAGAAACCGCCCTGCCCAGCGGCGCAAAAACGTTCACCGATCAGTTGCTTACCGGCGCGACACCCACCCATGAAAACGCCTTCAAACTGACCCTGGTCGAGCGCACGCTCGCTTCAGTGATGGCTCAGGCGAGGGAGCACGCATGAAATTCGAAACCCCGGCCACCACCAACCCCATCGACCAGTTGAAGGTCGTCGGCAAGGCCACCACGCGCATCGAAGGACCGCTGAAAACCACCGGGCAAGCGACCTACGCCTACGAACATCACAGCGCCGTGCCAAATCAGGCTTATGGTGTGGTCGTGGGGTCGGGCATCGCCAAAGGCCGCGTCGTTTCGATGGACCTTGAGGCGGCCCGCGCCGCGCCCGGGGTGATCGCCATCGTCACGGCGGCCAACGCTGGCAAGCTCGGCAAAGGCAAGTACAACACGGCGAAACTGCTCGCAGGACCGGACATTCAGCACTACCACCAGGCCGTCGCCCTGGTCGTTGCCGAGACCTTTGAACAGGCGCAAGCCGCCGCGCAACTGCTGGGCATCCGTTACGAACGCGCCGAAGGTGTGTTCGACCTCGCCAGCGTTCGCGATTGCGGCGTGGAAGCCAAGGAGCAAATGGCCGACACCCTGCACGGCGATTTCGAGGGCGCCTTTGCCGCCGCGCCGGTGCAACTGGACGCGACCTACACCACGCCCGATCAGGCCCACGCCATGATGGAGCCGATGGCCTCGATGGCGGCGTGGGACGGTGACAAGCTGACCCTGTGGACCTCCAATCAAATGATTGACTGGTCGGTTACCGACCTGGCGACCACCCTTGGCGTGCCGAAGAAAAACGTGCACTTGATCTCGCCTTACATCGGCGGTGGTTTCGGCGGCAAGCTGTTTATCCGCTCGGATGCCCTGTTGGCGGCACTCGGTGCGCGGATGGCGAAACGGCCGGTGAAAGTCATGCTCGCCCGGCCTTTGATGTTCAACAACACCACGCACCGCCCGGCCACCATTCAACGCATCCGCATCGGCGCGACGGCTGATGGCAAAATCACGGCCATCGCCCATGAGGGATGGTCCGGCGACTTGCCCGGCGGCAAAGTCGAACTGGCCGCGCAACCGAGCAAATTGCTATACGCGGGAGAAAACCGTCGGGTCACCATGCGCCTGTCGACCCTCGACCTGCCCGAAGGCAACGCCATGCGTGCGCCGGGTGAAACGCCGGGGATGATGGCGCTGGAAATTGCCATGGATGAAATGGCCGACAAGCTCAAACTCGACCCGATCGAATTGCGCATTCTCAACGACACCCAGGTCGATCCGGTGAACCCGCAACGTCCCTTCTCCCAGCGCCGCCTGGTGGAATGCCTGCGCACCGGCGCCGAGCGTTTTGGCTGGAACAAACGTTCCGCACAACCAGGCACGCAACGCGAAGGCCGCTGGTTGATCGGCATGGGCATGGGCGTGGCGTTTCGCAATAACCTGCTGATGAAATCCGGCGCACGGGTGCGGCTGAACGATCAAGGCATCGTGACCGTGGAAACCGACATGACCGATATCGGCACCGGCAGCTACACGATCATCGCCCAGACCGCCGCGGAGATGCTCGGCGTTACCCTCGAAGAGGTGGTGGTGCACCTGGGTGATTCGAGCTTTCCGGTCTCGGCGGGGTCCGGTGGCCAGTTCGGCGGCAACTGCTCGACGGCCGGAGTGTATGCCGCGTGCGTCAAGCTTCGCGAGGCGGTTGCTCAACGACTGGGCATGACGATAGACGAGGCAACTTTCGTCGACGGTCAAGTGCGCTCCGGCGAAAAACGTGTGCCGCTGCGTGATGCCGCTCAAGCGGGTGAGCTGGTGGCCGAGGACACCATCGAGTTTGCCGGGCTGAGCAAGAAATACCAGCAATCGACCTTCGGCGCGCACTTCGTCGAAGTCGCCGTGGACAGCGCCACCGGCGAAACCCGCGTGCGCCGAATGCTGGCCGTGTGCGCCGCGGGGCGCATCCTCAACCCGACCTCGGCACGCAGCCAGGTGATCGGAGCAATGACCATGGGCGTCGGCGCGGCGTTGATGGAAGAACTGGCCGTGGACAAGCGCCTGGGCTTTTTCGTCAACCATGACCTGGCGGGTTACGAGGTTCCGGTGCATGCCGATATCCCCCATCAGGAAGTGATCTTCCTCGACGAAACCGACCCGATTTCATCACCGATGAAAGCCAAGGGCGTCGGGGAACTGGGCATATGCGGCGTCAGCGCGGCAATTGCAAATGCGATCTACAACGCGACGGGGATTCGTGTGCGGGACTACCCGATTACCCTGGACAAGATGCTGGATCAATTGCCGCAGATGATTTGATCGATCGAGGGTTGTAGGAGCTGGCTTGCCGGCGATGGCGGTGTGTCAGGCGACAACGAGGCCGGATGTGCCGGCCCCTTCGCTGGCAAGCCAGCTCCTACAGGTTTTGGGGTGAGTCTGGTATTTGCGGACGACCCAATCCCCTGTAGGAGCTGGCTTGCCGGCGATGGCGTCAGTGATCGCACCGCATAATCACAAGACTTACCAGTCGTACGTCATCTCAACCGATGCCACCCGCTCCTGCCCGTAATAACAGCCAAACGAATAGTTGCAGTCCGACACGTATTCACGATCGAAGATGTTCTGCACATTCAGTCGGGTCTGCAAGCCGCGCAGGCTCGGGTCCAGTTTGCCCATGTCGTAGCTGACGGTGGTGTCGTAGACAACCCACGACGGCACGTCGAACGAATTGGCGGCATCACCCGGCTTGCGCCCGGTGTAGCGCGCACCGGCACCGAAGGTCAGGCCGTTGAGGTTGGCCTGGGTGAAGTGGTAGTCCACCCACATCGACGCGGACACCGGCGACTGGGCTTCGTTACGGTTGTCCTCGTTGCCCCAGGTGTCCTTGGTGTAGAACGAGTCCATGTAGCTGGCGGCGGCCATTACGTCGATATTATCCAGGCTCGATTTGACTTCCAGTTCGACACCACGGGAGCGCATTTCACCGCTCTGGGACATGTACTCCGGATAGTCGTCATCACCGGTCAGCACGTTCTTCTGCTTGATCTGATAGACCGACGCGGTGATCAGCGTCTTCTCGAACGGCTGATACTTCACACCCACTTCGTATTGCTCGCCCTCGGTCGGTTCGAAGGCGCTGCCTCCGCGTTGAGGCGCCGCCGTGCCCAGGGTCGGCAGGAAGGATTCGGAATAGCTGACATACGGCGCCAGGCCGAATTCGGTGACGTAGGTCAGGCCCA
Organism: Pseudomonas sp. P8_241; assembly: GCF_034008315.1. Classification (NCBI taxonomy): domain Bacteria; kingdom Pseudomonadati; phylum Pseudomonadota; class Gammaproteobacteria; order Pseudomonadales; family Pseudomonadaceae; genus Pseudomonas; species Pseudomonas sp. P8_241. Next base: position 4,309,410 of record NZ_CP125377.1, read on the forward strand.
CACGGCCGGTGAATTTGTTGTCGCGCTTGGCTTCGTGGGTAGACGCAAGCAAGTCCTTGTTGTCGATTTCAGCCCAATCCTGACGTCCACCAATGGTCAGGATCCACTGGTCCAGTTTGATCTGGTCCTGCACGTACACGCCGGTCTGGCGCAGGGTATTGTCCCACTGGGTGGTCAGCGTCGGCGTCACGCTGCTGGTGTCGTAGTTGTTCTTGCCGTAGAGGTCGACCGGCAACACGTTGTTGGCATTGTAGCCATCGTATTTGCGCGTGAAATGGCGGTAGTCCACGCCCACCAGCGTGGTGTGTTCCAGCGCACCGGTATTGAATGTGTATTCCAGGTTGTTATCGATGGTGTAGGCGATGTTGTGCTGATGCCAATCGACCTTGGCACGATTGGCCCGGGTGTAATCGGTCACGCCATCGGCATCGGTGACGAAGCTGCGCAGGTAGAAACCTTTGTAGCGGTCGCGCACGTCGGTGTAGCGGGCACTGGAGCGGTACTTCAGGTCTTCGCTGAAATCGTGGGTGAAGTCATAGCCGAAAACATACTGGTCACGCTTGTAGTCGTTGAAATTGGTATCGCCAGAGAAAAAGTGGCGGTTGATCTTCTCGCCGTTGGGGGCACGGTCGAGCGAACCGATTCTTGGCAGCGACTGATAGTCAGGCACGCCGTCATCGCGCTGCGCCTGCGCCAACAGCGTCAGGGCCGTCGCATCGTTGATTGCCCAGGTCAGGCTCGGCGCCAGCAGCATGCGCTGGCTGTTGTTGTGGTCGACCTGTTCGTTGCCCTTGTCAGCGACACCGATCAGGCGGTAACTGAACTCCTTTTGCTCGTCGAGCGGACCGCTGGTGTCGAACGCGCCGTTCACCCGGTTGTAGCTGCCCGCCCCGAGCTTGACCTGGCTGCGCTGCTCGGTGGTCGGACGCTTGGACACCATGTTGATCAGGCCGCCCGGCTGGTTCTGCCCGTACAGCACCGACGACGGGCCTTTGAGCACTTCGATGCGCTCCAGGGTGTAGGGATCGATTTGCGGGGCGCCGCCGAGGCTGCCGGCGTAGGGGATGTAGGCGCCGTCCAGATACAACGGCGTCGGTGCGAAACCACGGCTGGTGATCTCATCGGCAATCGAGTTGCGGTCGGTGAAGCCCCCGGTGTTCAGCCCCGGCGTGTAGCGCAGGGCCTGGGTCAGGTTGCGTGCGCCCTGGGTTTCCACCTGGGCGGCGGTGACCACGTTGATGGTCTGCGGGATTTCCAGGATCGGTGTGTCGGTCTTGGTGGCGGTGGCGCTGCGGGTCGCGACGTAACCCTCTACCGGGCCGTAGGCCGATTCGGTGACGACACCCGAAATGCTCGTGGCGCCTAGCTGCAGCGCGGCACCACTGACCTGGATCGGCAGCAGCGAGTAGCTACCGTTGTCGTGGCGCACCGCTTCCAGTTTGCTCCCCGCCAGCAATTGTCGCAGACCCGCGTCTGTCGTATAGCGACCCTGCAAACCCGCGGTTTTCTGACCGTTGGCATAGGCCGGATCGAACGAAACGGTTACGCCAGCGATGGATGCAAATTCAGTCAGCGCCGAACCCAACGGGCCGGCCGGAATATTGAATTGCGCCTCGTCCCTGGTTTGCGCCCAGGCCGGCTGTGCCACCATCGTCATCGCCAATGGAGCGGCCAGCGCCATACCCAGCAGTGCCGCGTGCACCGCACGGTTCAAGGGTTTGATGGATGGCTGGGAAGAAGCAATGCGGTGTTGGGGATTGCGAGGGGTCATGCAGTTTCCTTTCGCCCGTTGGCAGTCAAATGGCGGCGTCTGTTGCGCCTCTATCTACCAAGTCGAACGAGAATCAAAATCAATAACCCCTGCTGCGATTTTTTTGCAACCGTCCTCAAACCGCTTCCACCGTGGTCCAGTAACGGCTGAAACGACGGATACGCACAGGCAGAGTGGACGTCAGGTTGTCCAGCACCGTGTCGGTGTCGCCGAGATGAAACGCCCCGGAAATTCGCAGCGCACCCACAGCCGGATCACAGCCCAAGTGTCCGGGACGGTAGCGCTGCAACTCGGTAATGAAATCCGCCAGACGCCAATCGTTGGCGACCAGCATGTCGCGGGTCCAGGCATCGGCCTGTGGATTTGCAGGCAGTAAAGAGTCGATGCGGTCTTCACGCAAACTCACTTGCTGCCCGGCATCGACCCGCACGGCGCAATTCGGCAGTTCGGCGCTGCGCACCTCCACCGCATGCTCCTGAACACTGACCTGCGTACGCCCCGCTTCACTGCGCACGATGAACCGGGTGCCCAACGCACGGATACTGCCTTCGGCGGTGTGAACAATGAATGGCCGGGCGTGAGTGTCGCGGGCCGTTTCTATCTGAATTTCCCCTGCCAGTAAACGCACCTCGCGCAGGCTGGCGCTGTAGCGCACGTCCACTGCCGTGGCGGTGTTGAGTTGCAAGTTCGTGCCGTCGTCCAGACGTACGCGGCGGCGTTCCCCGGTGCCGGTGCGCTGGTCCGCCATCAACGTTGGCAGTGGAGTCGTGTTCCAGGCCAGCGTGCCCGCCCCGCTCGCCACCAGCAAAAGCGACAACACCTTGAGCACATCCCGGCGCTTGGCCCGGGCGCTGGCGAGGGTTGGCCGTGCGACACCGGGGCAAACCTGGCCGAGCTTGTCCTGCAAGCGCCCGAGGCGTTCCCAGGCCTGCATATGCCGCGGATCACGCTCCAGCCAGCGACGATGCGCCTCACGAACCTCCTCATCCGGCACGTCGTCGCGCAGGTCGACATACCAGCGCGCCGCCGCTTCCAGCGTGGCGTAATCCAGCGACTTTGAACTCGCCACGGCTCAGTCCTCGATCAACAACAGGCAGTGCGTCAGGGCGCGCACCGCGTGCTTCTTCACGGTGGTGACCGAGACGTTCATGCGCCGGCCGATCTCGACGTAGCTCAACCCATCGAGCTGCGCCAAAAGGAAAATCTCCCGGGTACGCTCACCGAGGCCATCGAGCAGACGGTCGATTTCCATCAGGGTTTCGATCACCAGCTCACGGGTTTCCGGCGACACCGCAACCGGTTCGGGAATGGCCGCCAGGGTTTCCAGCCACGCCTGCTCCAGCGCCCGGCGGCGAAACATGTCGATCATCAGGCTGCAGGCAATGGTGCTCAGGTAGGCCCGCGGTTCGCGCAGTTCGAGGGTTTTACGCTGGGTCAGCACGCGGATGAAGGTGTCCTGGGCCAGGTCCGCCGCATGCTCGACACAGCCAAGACGTTTGCGCAGCCAGCCGCAGAGCCAACTGTGATGGTCCTCGTAAAGCGTATGCACGGCGTGTTGCAGGGAGAGATCAGCGGAGGACATGGAAAGACCCGACACAAAACGTTATTTGATAATGACTCTCATTTTCGTCGAGACCGAGGGGTTTTGGCAAGCCCGGGAAAAACGGGGGGGAAATGGGTATAAGCCTGCCGTTCTTTTCCCCGTATCTGCGGAAAATTCCCCACCTGACAACGGGTTAGACGTCTCAACAAATTGATACAAATGGGCTTTTTGTTTTGGCTCGGGTTTTGCTGATATCGAATTGCTAGCGCCAGCCCTGCACCGGCGAGCCCCGAGAGAACCATCATGAAAAACATACCCGAGTACCCATCGTTCGGCTTTCTCCGGAGGCCGAGCATCACCGCCGCGCTACTGCTCAATATCAACCTTGGCAGCGCCCATGCTGTACCACTGGACGATGTCAGCCAACCGCCCCCGACAGACCCCTCGTATTACTCAAATCCGCCCGCGGATCCCGCGGCCGCCGCCGCCGCGCTGGAAGCCCTGAAAACCATGCCGGAAGCCAACCAGGGTGCAATTGCCCTGCCCAATGGCGTCTATGGCACCCGCACCACGCCAACAGCCGAAAACGTACTGCCGCCGGCCCTGCAGACCTCATTCAAAATCCCCACTAACGGCAAGCCCAGCCCCTTGTTCGGGGCCCAGCCGTACACCCAGCAATTGCTGTTGTTCGAAGAATTCGGCACGGAAAAACTCGACCCTACCCTGCCCGCGCCACCGCTGACGTTCCCTGTGCCCACCGCCGGCCCGGCGCCGGTGCAAGACCCGGACAGCATCGCCCGCAGCGGCCCGTCGAGTTCGGCACTGGAAGCCTTCATGCGCCAGCCGGGGCTGTACCCGTTTCCGTCGCAGTACTCCAACGTGCTGGACCGCAACCCGTGGAAAGCGCAGATCGAAGCCTTCCTCAACCGCCACCCGGTCGGCTCGCCCGCCGAAGGTCGTCCGCCAGGAAAGGGTTGGTCGCACCAGCGCTGGAACGAGTTCTACCCTCAGGTCGCGTTTAAAACCGTGCAAGCGGGCGCCAAACTCAATGGCGGCATGCGCGACCGCAGGCAGCTGCACAACTACGCCGTCGGTGAGTTCGGGCCTGGCGGTCTCTACTACCAGACCTCGGACATTCCAACCACAACAGGCACGACCAAAGGCATCGACACGCGCTTTCACCCCAGCATGCCGATCCAGAACCACAAGGCACTCTGGACCTTTGACGGCACCTTTCCGGCAAAACTGCTGATGGTGCGATACGGTCAGCCTGTATTGATGCGTCACTACAACGCCCTGCCGATCGACCCTGCGGCCAACATGGGGTTCGGCCTGCACACCATCAGTACTCACGAACACAACGGTCACAACCCGGCAGAAAGCGACGGCTACACCAACGCGTATTTCTTTCCGGGGCAGTACTACGACTATCGCTGGCCGATGCAACTGGCCGGCTATGACACCATCAACACCGACGCCCATGACCCGCGCGCGGCGTTCCCCTGCGCCCCGGGTGAAACCCTGTTCGTCAATGACGCCAGCCCGGGCCTGAAAACCTGCGACAACGGCACCATCAAGATCCGCGGCGACTGGCGCGAAACCATGAGCACCCACTGGTTCCACGACCACATGCTCGATTTCACCGCACAAAACGTCTACAAGGGCAACGCGGTGATGATGAACTACTACAGCGCCCTGGATCGCGGTAACGAAGCGATCGAAGACGGCGTCAACCTGCGCCTGCCCAGCGGTTCGGCGTTGCCTTGGGGTAACCGCGACTACGACGTCAACCTGCTGGTGGCCGACAAGGCCTGGGACGCCAATGGTCAACTGTGGTTCAACCCGTTCAACACCGACGGCTTTCTTGGCGATCAGATCCTGGTCAACTGGCAGTACCAGCCGCGCTTGAAAGTGCGGGCGCGCAGCTATCGTTTCCGTATCCTCAACGGCTCGGTGTCACGCTACTTCAGGATTGCGCTGGTGCGTGAAATTGCCGGTACCGGTGGCGAGTTCCCAGGGCCGGCAGGTTCCGGCGTGTCCTATGCCCGCGTGCCCTTCCACATGGTCGGCAACGACGGCAACCTCATGGAACACGCCGTGCCCTTCGACGGCAGCATGGACCTGGATGGCGACGGCGATAAACAGGACCACAACGCGATCCTGCCTACCCAGGGCATCGCCGAGCGGTTCGATATCATCGTCAACTTCGCGAAAAACGGGATCAAGGTCGGCGACAAGCTGTACTTCGTCAACTTGATGGAACACCAGACCGGCAAGGGTCCGGAGGACGATCCACTGAGCCTGGCCGACGTGTTGTCCGAACAGTACAAAGCGGTGATCAAACAGGGCAGCAAAGGCCCTGAATGGGACAAAGGCGACCCTGTGGTGGGCAAATTCATGCAGATGATCGTCCAGCCTTATTCCGGCACGGATGTCAGCATGAACCCCGCCGACTATGAACCTGCCAAACCGGGTAAAGCGGCCGGCAAAACCATGATCCCGCTGACCCTCAATCGTGACGATCCGGTGGTGCAAGCCAAGCTGAAACAGGCCCGCCATCGCGAGTTCATCTTCGGCCGCTCCGACGGGACCGACGAAGCTCCGTGGACCATCAAGACGGACGGTGGTTTCGGATACTCCATGGACCCTCGCCGGATCGACGCGGCGCCGCAACTGGCCAACGGCCCGACCGATGGCGGCTACAGCGGCGACGGCACGCTGGAAGTATGGAAAATCGTGAACGGTGGCAACGGCTGGAACCACCCGGTGCATGTGCACTTTGAAGAAGGGATCATCCTCAGCCGCGACGGCAAGGCGCCGCCGGAATGGGAAAAAGGCGCGCGCAAAGACGTCTATCGCATCGGCGAAGGCATCGACAGTTCGGTGGATGTGGAGATGGCGATTCACTTCCGCGAATTCGCCGGGACCTACATGGAGCACTGCCACAATACCCAGCACGAAGACAACTCGATGCTACTGCGTTGGGATATCGAGAACCCGGGTCAGTTCCAGTTGATGCCAACGCCCCTGCCTGGCTGGGACGGTGTCACCTACGTCAACTCCGCTGCCCTGCCAACCTTCCGCAGTGGCGAAGGCCCTGGCAATGACGACGATGACGTGACCAACAAAAAACCCATCGCCCTCAACGACAGTGCCACCAGCAGCAACGGCCAACCGGTGACCATCAACGTCCTGGCCAACGACAGTGATCCGGACGGCAACGTACCGCTCAAAGTCGTGGGCCTGGCGCAACCGGACTCCGGCCAGGGCATGGTCAGCACCGATGGCGTGCGAGTGGTCTACACACCGCCGGCCACGATCGCCGCAGCGTTCACCGCGTCCTTCACCTATCAGGCCAGCGACACCAAGGATGCGCTCTCGGATCCGGCGACGGTCTCGGTGTCGGTCACCGCTGCGCCGACGGTCAACGAAGACCTGGTGATCAGTAGCGCCGCGGTCACCTCCCGCAGTAACAGTCGCTACACCTGGGATCTGACGGGCACCACCTCGCGCGGCACAGGCAACACCATCACGGTGAAAGTCTCGACCACTGCCGGGTTACTCAACCTTGGCACGGCGACCCTCACGCCAATCGGCACCGGCGCTCGCTGGCGGGTGTCGGTCACGACCACCGGCGCCGGCCCGTCGCCGAACCCGACCGCGACCGTCACCTCGTCGCTCGGCAAGACCGTCACGGCACCGATAGCGGCGCACTAAAACGGCCTTGATGAACACCCGGTCCATGCAATGTGGACCGGGTGTCTGTCGGCAAGCCTTGAAACCTCGTGCACATCATCTACCGTTTTGTGACGCGCCATTGCAGGTGCCTGCGCGCCAGCAATGGCCATCACTGAACCCGCGACTGCCGAGTTTCCAAGGAGCCACGATGGCCACCTCACCTCGCAAGGCTGCACCCGCCCGCGCCAGCACCCCAAAACCCCAACCCAAATCCAAACAGCGCACCAGCCGCGCAAAAGCCAGCGCCGAACACCTTGCCCGGCGTCGCCCGGTCTGCCCCGATCAACTGGATCTGCGTGACCGCCTCTACCAGCCACCTGTCGGCCTGCAACCGGCCAAGTCGCTGTTGCCGGCGCACTGGATGAGTATCAAGAACCAAATGCAGACCAATGCCTGCACCGGTTTCGCCTTGTCGACGGTCATCGAATTTCTGCTGAGCAAAGGCCAGCGCGAAGACAAGCCGGGCATTTCGCCGTTCATGCTCTACAGCATGGCGCGGCGCTACGACGAAATTCCCGAAGCACCGAACCCCGACCCCAAGCTGTCCGACAGCGGCTCGACCCTGCGCGGCGCACTTAAAGGCTGGTACAAGCAAGGTGCCTGCGCCTCCTATCTGTGGCCGAACCTTGACATGCCCGCCGCCACCAACCGACCCGACACCGATTGGTGGATCGACTCGGTGCAACGCCCGCTCGGTGCGTATTATCGGGTCGACCCGTTGTCGATCAGCGACATGCACGTCGCCCTCAATGACCTCGGCGTGTTGTACGCCAGCGCCGCTTGCCACTCAGGCTGGACCATCGCCGCCAGCGAGGCTGCGCAACTCGCCGCACCGCCTGCCACGTGGGACGACTATTGGCGCATCCCCTGCCAGAAAGCCGAACTCGACGACGGCGGACATGCCTTCGTGATCGTCGGCTACAACCAGGACGGCTTTCTGATTCATAACTCGTGGGGCAGCGGTTGGGGCAGCGCCGGCTACGCGATCCTCACGTACTCCGACTGGCAGCTCAACGCCATGGACTGCTGGGTGCCACAACTGGGCGTGGTCACCGCCGAACACATGGCGATTTCCCAAGCCTCGACGCTACGCGAAACCCCGGCGGGCAACGTGGTGGTCGCCACCTCGGATGTGCTGGCCAACCGTGAAATCAACCCGTTCATCATCGACCTGGGCAACAACGGCGAACTGAGCCAGACCGGTGATTTTCGCACGCGCCCCGAAGACGTCGAGGACCTGGTCGACTTTCACCTCGGCGAAGCCCGCAAACGCTGGGGGCTGGCGGCCAACCAGGCGATCGACATCGCGCTCTATGCCCATGGTGGGCTCAATGACGAAAAAACCGCGGCCGCCGCCGCCAAACAATGGGTGCCGCTGCTCTACGAAGCGAAAATTTTCCCGATCTTCCTGATGTGGGAAACCGGCGCCATGCAGACCATTCTCAACCTGATCGTCGATGCCTACCGGCAAGTACCGCGCAGTACCGGCGGGGTCTTTTCGGAACTGGGCGATGCGGTCAAACAGTTTTATGACAAACGCCTGGAACGTGCCCTCGCCACGCCCGGCACACTGTTATGGGGCGAGATGAAGCAAAACGCCGATGCCTTGAGCGGCAACCCGCGCAGCGGTTTGCAAATTTTGCAAAAGGCGTTCCTTACCTCCGGCAAGATCGGCAAGTTTCGCCTGCACCTGATCGGCCACTCGGCAGGTTCCATCGTCCACAGTTTCATCATTGATCGCCTGGCGAGCGCCGGGCTGCGATTTGCCTCCCTGAACCTGATGGCACCCGCCGTGCGCGTCGACACCTTCGAGCGTTTGGTTATGCCGCACCTGATCAGCAAAACCGTGGACAACTGCCTGCAATTTTCCCTGACCGACATGGCGGAAAACCAGGACCCGACCTGCCGCCCTTACCTGCGGTCGTTGCTGTACCTGGTGTCCGAGTCGTTCGAGGCCGGCGTGCGCACGCCGATTCTGGGCATGGACAAATACATCCACGCTTCGCCGGTGTTCAACCTGCCCAACTTCACCTACATCACCACACCGTCGAATGCGTCAATCAACGCAAGCCACGGCGGGTTCGACAACGACCGACCGACGCAACGGCGCATTGTTGAACAAGTGCACAAAAGCCTGGCGAACATCAATGGTTCGGCGGGACAGACGCCGGTCGGGGCGAAGGCACCGGCGGCCAAACCAAAAAAAGCAGCGGCGCGCAAATGACGGGGGGATCGCTTCACCGCTGCGGCGCCACCATGCGAAAACGAATGTTGATGTCGTTGGACACCATGCTGTCCGCCCACTCCCCCTCGCCCATCTTGAAATCGTCGCGCTTGAGGATCAGTTCGCCATCGAAAATGCCAATGGCGTTCTCTGATTTGAGCACCACCGGCACAATCACCTGCCGCGTCTGACCTCTGAGGGTGAGGTTGCCAGTGAAGGTGTAGCGGTCGTTCCCGAGGTCCTGAATGGCCGTCGACTCGAAAACGGCCTTGGGAAAGTTTTGTGTGTCGAACCACGCCGGTTTTTGCAGTTCGGTCTTGGCGTCGCTGCTGTCGATATCAATGCTCGCCAGGTCAATCGTCAGCGCGGCATGGGCGACGGCGGGGTTTTGCGTATCAAATTCGATTTGCCCTTCGAACTTGCCGAAGGTGCCATAAACCTTCGAACCCATCTGCTGATAGGTGAAACTGATGGTGCTGGCCGTGTTGTTCACGGCGGTGTATTCGACGGCGTCGGCACGCGGCACAACGCCAAGCGTGGCAACGCCGGCCAACGCGACGAAACGCAGTATTCGAGGGTTCATCGGACTCTCCGGGCGGGCTCCCGTCATGAGTTGCAGCGCTGTACACCGATCGGCATCAAAAGGACTTAAGCAAACAATCGACGTTTATTCCACTTCGAGCGCCGATTGACGACCACCCTTCAATCCACCTCAATCTGTCCTGTCTGCCTCCCGTTGCCACGCCCGCTGCAACAACGCGATCACCTCGGCATCGCTGGTCTGGGTAAAGTCCATGTACCAATGGCCAATCGAGGTAAACCATTCGGGCATCAACGGGCAGATCAGCTCATCCACCTCACGGCGCAGCGCCTCTGCCGTCTCGATCGGCGCCACGGGCACGGCCACCACGATGCGCGAGGGTGCCTGCGAGCGCAGCGCATGGATCGCTGCCTTCATCGACGCGCCGGTCGCCAGACCGTCGTCGATCAGGATCACCACCTGGTCCTTGAGCTGCACCGGTGCCCGGTTTCCCCGATAAACCTGTTCCCGGCGCAGCAACTCGCGGGTTTCCCTTTCGACCACGGCCTCGAACGCGGCCGGGGCCATCGGGTAACTGCGCAATGCTTCTTCGTTGCGGATCTGAATGCCGCCACTGGCAATCGCGCCCATGGCGTACTCCGGACGCGACGGCACGCCGAGCTTGCGCACCAGCATCAGGTCAAGGCGCAGGCCCAGCGCCGTGGACACTTCATAGGCCACCGGCACACCGCCACGGGGCAAGGCCAGAACGATGACGTCAGAGCGATGCGCGTAAGGCTGCAGCGGCTCAATCAAACGCCGCCCGGCCGCTGGCCGGTCTTGCAGGATGGAATGGGACAAGGGGCTCATGGAAAACCTCCCCAGGCGATCACGCCTGTCGGTGACTCCCCCACCAATGGATTGTCGGTTCGACAATGGTTGCCATCAAGCCCCGCGAACATCAAAGCCACCTGAGGGAGCCACCCTGCCTACACCAAACGCTCAATCTTCTGATGCTGCCACACCAGTTTGTAGTACAGCGTCTGCAACGCCAGCATCCCCAGATACGCCACCGGAAATGCCATCCACACCCCTTGCAGCCCGAACTTCGCATCCAGCAAATAAGCCGCCGGCAACTGCACACCGACCACGCAGACAATGGAAATCGCCACCGGCACCATCACCGTGCCGCTGGCGCGCATGATGCCGCCGATGATCGCCTGGAAGCCAAACACCAACAGGCTCCAGAGCATGATGTGCAGCAGATGCTCAGCCATGTTGAGCGTCGCCTCCTCAGTGAGGAATGACGCCAGCAACCAGCTCGACAACAAGTAACCCAACACCACCAGACCACCGGTCAAACACACATTGATCATCAGCCCGGTCTTCAGGATCGGCCCAATGCGCTCGATGCGCCCGGCCCCAATCGCCTGCGCCCCGAGGATCGACGCGGTGATCGCAATCGACAGCGCCGGGAATTGCACGTAATTGACGATCTGCGTCACCGCGCCATACGCCGCTGTCGCCTGGGACCCATGCTGGTTCACCAGCGCCAGAATCACCAGTTCCGACAACGACAACACCACCATCTGCAACCCTGTGGGCAAGCCGATGCGCAGCACCTTGCCGAGGATCGTCATGTCCAGGCGCATTGCGGCAAAGAACTCACGGTCCGGTGCCAGCGGATGCCCTTTGCGGAGCAAGCGCCACGCCAACAACGCCATCGCCACCAGATTCCCCGCCAGCCCGGCAAACGCTGCGCTCTGAATCCCCATCGGAGGAAAACCCAACCAGCCACGGATCAGCGCCGGTGTCAGCGCCAGCCCGACAATGGTCGACACCACCAGCGCCAACAGCGGCGACAACGTATCGCTGACCCCGCGCAGCAACTGCGTGAACAGTACAAACACCAACAGCGACGGCATGATCCACAACATCACATGGGCGTACGCCACCGCATCGTCCAGCACGTCCGCCGGCGTACCCAACCCCACTAAAGCCGAGCGCGCAAACACACTCCCGACCACCGCCGCCACCAACCCGATCAGCACCCCCAGCAACAATGTCGCCCCGGCAATCGCCTTCACCAGATGCGTCTCCCGCGCCCCCCACGCTTGCCCGATCAACACCCCCGCACCCGCGCCGAGGCCGATCACCAGGGCGATGAAGAAAAACACGATGGGGAACATGCCGGACACCGCCGCCAACGCTTGCGTGCCGAGCATCTGGCCGATGTAGATGCTGTTGACCGTGCCGGACATCGATTGCAGGAAGTTCGACAACACCATCGGGGCGAGGAAAAACAGGTAGGTTTTCCAGAGGGGGCGTTGGGGGTTCGGGTTTTGCATGGGGGGAAAGATCCATCTTGACGGCGGGAGCGATGATTAAGGATAGCGTGGGTGGCTGAATCCAAGGGGCGAAGACCATCTCAGGTCTGTGGTTATATTTCCAGTGACGATATGTGAAAGGTCTGAAGTTTTATCAGTGCAAGTCCTACACGAAGCTCAGAATCCCTCACCTTCCCGCGCTGATCCCGTGCGGCTTATAGTCGGCGCCGTCGCCCAAATGGCGATTCGGGTTTGGCGACCTGACTTCAGAGAATGCGAAGGCTATCCGCTTTATTGCAGGTATCATCGCACCCGCAAAGCCGCTGTTATGGCGGCTGTGCGCGGGAGACTTTCGGGTCTGCCGGTTTTCTCTGTTGCCGGTTCGCCAACCTGCGCACAGCTGCCACCCAATCGTTTGGCGACGACTGCGTGACGGCCTTGAGCCAATCAAACAGAGATCTTCAAAATGAATCGATACATGCCCCTCACCGGAATCGACCTGGTTCCGGCCTCCCTGCTCATCGACACCCAAGCCCCCCTCGACGTCCTGCAAGCCATGGCGGATTACCGCATTCGTACAGTCACGCAGGTGCTGGAAAACATCGCCTATCGATCCGAACTCGGATGCGACACGGTGGTGCTGGAGGACTTTTCCAGGCTTCTGGTGATTGCGTTGCGCGATGGCTGTGATTTGATGGATGTGATTGGTCGGCGGTTGCGGGCGCAGGCTGCGGGGTAAAGAAAAACGGCGAACGTCTCACTGGTGATTCTCGATGGGAATTTTCCGTCGGTCGAACCAACTTGATCTACAGATTCAGATTAACTATCTTTGAATCTACGGAATCAAAGTAGATATTGATTATGGCCGTTCCTCTGCAACTCCAATCCTTCACCAAAAACCAATGCGTCACCGGCCTGCGCGCTGCCGTCGGCATTCTGGAAAAGTGGAAAGCCAGCGGCGATCAAGCCTGCCGCATCCTGCGCATCTCGCGCAGCACTTACACCCGCGCACGACAGCATGATCCCGAGTGGGCGGTGGCGCTGGATGCGGATCAGATGCAGCGCATCAGTTTTGTGCTGAACATTCACGGGACGTTGCGCCTGGTGTTCGATAACCCGGACAACGTCTACGGCTTTGCGTCGATGGCCAATGACAATGATTTTTTCAATGGCCGCAGTCCGCTGGAGATCATGGCGCAGGGCGACATGGTTTCGTTGTATGAAACCTTCCGCCGCATCGACATGCTGCGGGGCGCGCAATGGTGACCGTGGGTAAGTTGCCGACGTTTGCCGGGCAGGCGTTGCAGGCTTATCGGCTGGTCAATTCGAAGTTTCCCCCCATTGCCCTGTTCGATGACGTGGCGGATGCGGATGAATTCGAGATGTTGTTCGAGATTCAGGCGCTGACCAATCCGCGCTTGAAGAATGAAGTGGGTCAACTGGAGTTGATTCCACGGCGCGAGATTCCGTTCGGGATCACGGGTTGCTCCTATGCGACGGCGCCGTTTACCCACGTGAACCCGGCGGGCTCGCGGTTCAGTGATGGCAGTTTCGGGGTGTTGTACCTGGCGGACTCGATGGAAGCGGCGCTGGCCGAGGTGCGGCATCACCAGAGCCTGTACTGGTCGAAGGTGCCGAGCCTGAACTACGAGCGCTTTGTGTTCCGGGGATTGTCTTGTGCCTTTGTCGATGCCGGGATGAATGACGCTACGGCACTGCCGATGACGGACCCGGTGTATGCGCCGGATGATTACAGCGTTTCCCGGCGCCTCGGCCGGGAGGTCAGGAAGGCCGCTTGCCCCGGTTTGCGCTATCGCTCGGTGCGTTTGCCGGGCAGTGATTGCTGGGCGCTGATGACGCCGCGACCGGTGACATCGATTGTGCAAACCGCGCATTACGAAATGGTGTGGAACGGGCAGATCACCAGTGTCAGTCAGATCAGCGAGGCTTGAACTCTTGCGAAAGTGCTGTGGCGAGGGGTGCTTACGCCCAGAGATTTCGATCCATCGCTGGCATCGATAGTCACCATCATCTCAATGAAGTTCTCATAAAAAATCCGCGGCGTAACATCGGCTCCATACCCACCCATAAGCACCCCGGAGCACACCCTCATGAAACGCCAAACCCTTCTCGGTATCGCATTCTCGGTTTTTGCAGTCAACGCTTTCGCCGCTAACTCTGCTCACCCGGTTGTCGCTGAAGGCGGCTCGGATCGTCTGATTGAAAGCCGTGTGGCTGAGGGTGGTTCGGATCGCTTGATCGAGCATCGTGTGGCGGCTGATGGCTCCGACAAACTGATCGAAAACCGCGTCGCTGCTGACGGCTCCGACAAGCTGATCGAAAACCGCGTCGCCGCTGACGGCTCCGACAAACTCATGCAAAACCGCGTCGCCGAAGGTGGTTCGGATCGCCTGATCGAAAACCGCACCGCCTGAATGCTGTGCTCTAACGCAGGACTCAACGAAAAAGCCCGGCCTTATCAGCCGGGCTTTTTCTTGGGCGACTGGTCTATCCTGTGCCTCCCCGAATTCAAGCCGGAGACACCCGTGCCCCCCCTCACCGCCCGCGAGGTTTATCAGCAACTGCGTGATGCCGCCCAAGGCATTCGCGCTTTCGAGCGTGTCGATCAATCGCCGGAATCGACTCATGTACAGGTCGACATCGATGGCTGGCGCCTGATACTCGAGGTCGACGGCAAACACCTGCGCCACTGTTTACAGGGGCGAAGCCCGGATGGCCGCGAGTATGCGTTCGACAATGGGCAACGCTTCGGCACCGATCCGGTGAGTCTGCTCAGTACCTGGGAATTGGCGCAGATCGAGCGGTTGCTGGGCTGAATGCTTCGCAGCCTATCGTTCGTCGGTTGCCTTGTGTTACACAGGCGCAAGTGAATTCAGCGTCCAAGGAGGTTCTGTCCATGCCCCGCTCCCCATGCCTGCCGCACCTGCTGACGAGTGCCTTTCTTGTCTGCCTCGCCCATGGCGCCCAGGCGAGTGCACCGCCTCCCGCGCCCGATGCCTTGCAACCGCTGTTGGCGACGATGAACGAGCGCTTGCAGATCAGTGAGCAAGTGGCGCTGACCAAATGGGACAGCGGCAAGCCGATTCAGGACAGCGCCCGGGAAGCGCAAGTGATTGCCAACGCCCGCAAGCAGGCCGCCCAGCGCAAACTCGACCCGGACGATGTCGCCGACCTGATCGCCGCGCAGATCGAAGCCAGCAAACTGGTGCAGTACGGTCGCATCGCCCAGTGGCAAGCTGCGCACAAGGCGCCGGATACGCCCCGGCCAAACCTCGAGACCGAGATCCGACCAAAGCTCGACAAACTGCAAATCACTTTGCTCAAGCAATACGCCGCGTTCCTGCCCTACCGCAACGACCCGAATTGCCCGCAGTGGCTGGCCAAAGGGCGTTCTGCGTTGATCAAGGATTACCTGCACGGACAGGCGATGATTCGGGCGACGGGTGAGTTGTGTGTGGTGGACAAGCATTGAATTCTCAGCGGATCTAGTTCCGAACCAGTGTAGGGGTGAGCATGCTCCGGGCGGCGTTCCGACGAAGGAGGCTAACGATAACGCGTGTGACCGCTTACACGCGGCGCTCTCAAGTCCATCGCGAGCGTGCTCGCTCCTACAGCTGTCGTATGTAAAACACCCTTTACATCCGGAAAAACTCCGGCGAACATGTAAAGGGTCTTTTACATCAGGAGGATGCAATGAAACGCTTTTATATGGAAATGGGCGCGGCGATGGCGCTGTACACGATACTTTTGATCACTTCGCTGATCTTGCTCAAAGACCAGCAGGACATGGCGATTGCGCTGAAGATCATCATCACCCTGCTACCGATGATCCCCGCGGGGCTGATGTGCTGGGCGGTGGTGCGCAACATGCGCACGCTGGACGAAATGCACCTGCGCATCCAGTACGAAGCCCTGGGTTTCGCCTTTGCCGCGTCGGCGCTGCTGACGTTCACCTACGGTTTTCTGGAAAACGTCGGCTTTCCCCACGTGTCATGGGTCTGTGTATGGCCGGTGATGGGCTTGATGTGGATGGTCGGGCTCAGGCTGGCCAAGCGACGTTATCAATGAACAACTGCCTCAAGGAACTGCGCGCCGAACGCAAGTGGTCGCAGGTTGATCTGGCGGCGCTGCTGAAGGTTTCGCGGCAGACGATCAATGCCATCGAAAACGGTCGTTACGATCCCAGCCTGCCGCTGGCTTTCCAGATCGCCCGGGTCTTTGCGTTGCCGATCGAAAGCATTTTCGACGATGAGTTCTCCGGATAATCCCCTCATGAGCCACGTTGAAACCCTGGCCAAAATTATCCTCGGCCCGCTGCTGTTGGCCCAAGGGCTGTATACCCGCCGGGTGACGCCCAGGTTGCCGGAGGCTGCGGGCGAGCGTCAGGGTGTGGCGGGCATCGGCGATGCCCTGCGCCTGTTGATCGTCGGCGACAGTGCGGCGGCGGGCGTTGGTGCTTTGACTCAGTGTGACGCCCTCAGCGGCCGGTTGGTCGGGCGTTTGGCGGCTGACTTTCGTGTGTCGTGGAAACTCTGGGCGCAGTCGGGTCTGGATTCACAAGCATTACTCGACTTGCTTCAACAGCACGCGCCAGAGCCGTTCGATGTGGTGCTGCTGTCGATTGGTGTCAACGATGTCACCAGCGCGCTCTCACTGGATCAGTGGTTGATCCGGCAGCGACAACTGATGGCGCTGTTGTGCGAAAAATTCGCTGTGCAGCAGATTGTCGTCTCCCCGCTTCCACCGATGCACCTGTTTCCCGCATTGCCACAGCCGCTGCGCTGGTACCTGGGTTTTCGAGCCCGTCGTTTCAACGCGCATCTGGCGCAACTGGCAGCCAACGTGGATCAATGTACGATGCTCAGCACCCCGCTCGCACCCGAGGCGGGGTTGATGGCCAGCGATGGTTTTCATCCGGGACCAATGATTTACAGTCAATGGGCGGACGACGCAGCCCAGGTCATCCACCAGCGTTTTCGAAGCAAACAACAATAAAAAACAGGAGTTGAACATGGCCGAACTGAACTTGAACGCCAACGTTGCCGTCACGCTCGAGCAGTGGCACGAAATGATCAGCCGCAAGGACCTGAGCGCCCTGCCCGAGCTGCTCGACCCGCAAGCGGTGTTCCGCTCGCCGATGGCGCACACGCCGTATCCGGGTGCGCCCGTGGTATCGATGATTCTCAATACGGTGATGAACGTGTTCGAAGACTTTGCCTATCACCGCGAGCTGGCAACCGGGGATGGCTTGAACGTGATTCTCGAATTCAGCGCCAGGGTAGGTGAAAAGGAGCTGAAGGGCATCGACATGATTCGCTTCAATGACCAGGGCAAGATTGTCGAGTTTGAGGTGATGGTGCGGCCGTTGAGTGGCTTGCAGGCACTGGGTGAGCAGATGGGGCAACGGTTGGGGGCTTATCTGAAAGCCAGTAAAGCCTGACCCACCAAAGCCCCCTGTAGGAGCAAGCTTGCTCGCGATGACGGGGGGTCAGTTTGCATCTTTATGGACTGATCCACCGCTATCGCGAGCAAGCTTGCTCCTACGGTTTTGTGTGGTGCCGGAAATTGAGGGCAACCGATCAGGCCAGCGGCTGATGACTGGTCACACAGTGGATGCCGCCCCCGCCCGCCGAATATTGAGCTGCACCACTTCACGGTCCGGGTAGAGCTCGGACAGTAGATCGTAGGCCTTGGGCCGGGAAGGTTTGCAGGTAGGCCAGCAGGTCTTCGATTTTTTCCGGATCGCTGAGGCCCCAGAAAATCATGCGGGTGCCGGGCACGACTTTCTTCGGCGCCTCGAGGTAGGCGATCAGGGTTTCGCGGTCCCAGACCAGGTTGGCGGACTTCATCGCATCGGAATACACGTAGTCCGTGGTGACGGCGGATTGGCGACCGATCACGCCATTGAGCTGCGGGCCGAAGAAGGCGCGAGCCGATTCGCCGATCTGGTGGCAGCCGCTGCAGAGGCGCTTGTAGACTTTCTCCCCGGCCTGTACATCGCCGGCAGCAAGGGCGGGAGTGCTGAGCACGAGCGCTGAGTAGAGGATCAATGCGGCGATGTTCTTCATGTTCCGGTTCCGGACTGCGATTGCTGGCTATTGGAACATGACGGCTACGGATATCCAAAACGGTCAGGTGAACGCCAAACCTGTAGGAGCAAGCTTGCTCGCGATGAGGGCGTATCAGACAACGGATTATTCATTGACCCACTGCTATCGCGAGCAAGCTCGCTCCTACAGGGGTTACCTTTTGGTTCGGGAGGCAATGAGTTCGATCGCTTCCTGAATCAATGGTGCGGACACGGGCCTGGGTTTCCCCGCGTCAGCCTCCCAGTTCCTTGATGCGCTCGTCGATCAGCCCCGAGGTTTGCTCATCAACCCATGCAGCACGCCGAACCGCAGACCCGGCTCAGACGCCGTCATATGCGTGATCCCCAACACTTTGAACGCCGCCAGCATCACCACCAGACCACCGGGCAACATGCTCATGCGATGGGTGGGCAGGCCTGCCAACTTGAGGTGCTTGACGTGTTTGACTTCCAGCAGGCGCAGGGACAGGCGCAACAGTCCGCCGTAAGTGATGCCGCTTTGTCCCTCGTCATTCAAGCCGTTGGCCTTGAGCACCTTGGCCAGCATCCGCGCGGTGCCTGACGAACCAATCGCTTGCTGCCAGCCCATGACGCGGTAACGGCGGGCGACTTGCTCGAACTGCAACGTGGCCACGCGCTCGGCCTCCTGCAGCGCTTGAGCCATGATCCGCCCGCCGTAAAAGTAACGGGCGCCAAAAGTCCCGCTGCCGATGGCGATACTCTCGGTGCTGAGCACCCGGTCGCCACGGCCGATGATCATTTCCGTCGAACCGCCGCCGATGTCCACCACCAGCCGCGTGCTTTGCGCATCCGGCAGCGTGTGGGCCACACCGGCGTAAACCAGTTGTGCTTCTTCATGCCCGGAAATAACGTCAATGCGAAACCCCAGGTGACGCTCGGCGGTGGCCAGGAACAGCGGTGCATTGTCCGCCTCGCGCACTGCGCTGGTCGCCACGGCCCGCACGCGAACCGCCTCGAAACCGCGCAGTTTCTTGCCGAATCGCGCCAGCGCCTGCCAACCGCGATCCAGCGCCAGTTCATCCAGCGCCCCACCCTGGAAACCCTCCGCCAACCGCACCGGTTCACGCAGGGTTCTGACTTCCAGGATAACCATCTGCTGGTTGCGCCGTACCGACTGGCCAATCATCATGCGAAACGCATTGGAGCCCAGGTCGATGGCGGCAAACAGGGGGACGTCTTTCATAAGGGTTCCTTGCAAGTTCGTCTGCCGGCCGATTTCTGGTCGCCGGGCACTCAGGACGGTTTGCGAGGATCTTGCACCCTCTTCGATGACATCCAGATGACAGCACCGGCCATCCGCTCAATTGTTCATCCGTCATCGAATTGTCATGTACCGGGCGCCATACTCGGCCTATCAAATGCGTGCTTTATCTTCCGCTGCCACTTAAGGCAGCTTTTTTTTGCCCGCAATTTCTTCAAATCGCCCCCCTGTAGGAGCGAGCCTGCTCGCGATGGACTCAGATGCGCCACGGCTAGCCAGATAGCACGCGTAATCGTTGGCGACCATCGCGAGCAAGCTCGCTCCTACAAGGGATCGCCGGGTATTCACTAACATTTGTCGATTGCGCGCTGCGTTGATTACAGTGGCGACTGCCCACACAACGTGACAAGGAACGAAGCAATGGTGACCTGCTACCTGAAGTACGTGCTTGACCCTTACCAGCTCGAAGCGTTCGAGCATTACGGCAAGTTGTGGATTCCCCTGGTGGAAAAATTCGGCGGCCAGCACCACGGCTATTTTCTGCCGTCGGAGGGCGCCAACAACATCGCCCTGGCGCTGTTCACCTTCCCGAGCCTGGCGACGTATGAACATTACCGCCAGCAGTCGATGGACGATCCAGACTGCATCGCCGCCTTCAAGTACGCCGAGGACAGGAAGTTCATCCTCAGCTACGAGCGTTCATTCATGCGGCCGGTGTTCGGCGATCAGGCACGCTGATTCAGGCTTTCCTCAAATCCAGCCCATAGGTGTAGTAACCGGGATCGCGCACCCAGCCCAGTGATTCATACAGTCGCTGGGCGGTGAAGTTGTCGGTGGCGGTTTCCAGAGTCATGCCTTTGCCACCGGCCAGCTTCACAAAGTCGCGAGCGGTGTTCATCAGCAGCGTGCCGACGCCTTTGCCCCGGGCGGCAGGTGTGGTGAACAGATCACCGAGCAGCCAGGTGCGATGGGCGTCGATGGAGGAAAAGGTCGGGAACAACTGGACGAAGCCGAGGTTTTCACCGTCAGCGTCCTGGGCAAGAAAAATCACCGATTCATCCCGGGCGATACGCTCGGCGATGAAGGCGCGGGATTGCGCAAGGTTCGACGGCTGCTCGTAGAACATCCGGTAAGCGTCAAACAAAGGGGCGATTTGATCGATGTGCGATGCGTCGGCGCGCAGGGCCTGAATAGCCATGAGGTTGCTCCATTGCGGTCTCAAGGAATTACAGACTAGCAATGGCAACGGAACAACGACGTAATATTTTCCGACGAAGATCACCCGTAGGAGCCGGCTTGCTGGCGAACCAGGCGACTCGGTGTGTCAGGCCGGCCGCCATCGCCGGCAAGCCAGCTCCTACAAGGGTTACACGCGCACGTTACGCCCCGGCAACGAAGTGCGCTGACTGCTTTCCCAGCCTTCGACCAGACCCACCGGCACATCCGCAGACGGCAACATCTGTGCACCACGCACCAGATCGGAGGCACGCTCGGCAAGCATGATGGTCGGCGCATTGAGGTTGCCGTTCGGCTCGGTCGGGAACACTGACGAATCGATCACCCGTAGCCCGGCGATGCCGCGCACGCGCAACTCGGAATCGACCACCGCCATATCGTCCTCGCCCATGCGGCACGAACCGCACGGATGGTAGGTGCTTTCCAGGTTGTCGCGCACGAAGGCGTCCAGGTCTTCATCACTGGTCACCTGGGCGCCCGGGGCGATCTCACCATCACGGAAGCGGTCCATGGCTTTCTGGCCGATGATCTCGCGGGTCAGGCGAATGCAACGACGGAAGCCTTCACGGTCCTCTTCCCGCTCCAGGTAGTTGAAACGGATTTCCGGATGCTCGTACGGATCGGCCGAGCGTACGCGCACATAGCCGCGACTTTTCGGCTTGTTGGGACCTGTGAGCACCATGAAGCCATGGCCCTTGATCGGCTTGTTGCCGTCGTAGCGCATCGCTGCCGGCAGAAAGTGAAACTGGATGTCCGGCCAGCGCAGGCCTTTCTCGGAGCGGATGAAACCACCGGCCTCGAAGTGGTTGGTGGCGCCCAGGCCGTCCTTGAACAGCAACCAGCGCAGGCCGATCATCAGCTTGCTCAGCGGGTCCATCTTGTTGTTGAGGGTCACCGGTTCCTTGCAGCCGAACTGGATGTACACCTCGGCATGGTCCTGCAGGTTCTCCCCTACGCCCGGCAGGTCATGCCGCACGCCGATCCCGGCCTTGCGCAGGACGGCCGCCGGGCCGATGCCCGAGCGTTGCAGCAGGTGCGGCGAGCCGATCGGCCCGGACGAGATCAGCACTTCGCGGTTGCAGTACACCTGGTGGGTCTGCCCCCCGTGGTCATACATGACCCCTACCGCACGCTTGCCTTCGAGGATGACCTGACGGGTCATCGCATGGGTGACCACCGTCAGATTCGGACGGCCCATGGCCGGGCGCAGATAGGCGTTGGCGGTGGAGCAGCGCACACCGTTTTTCACGGTCATGTGCATCGCGCCAAACCCTTCCTGCATGTAGCCGTTGCAGTCTTCGGTCTTGATGTAGCCCGCCTCCGCCCCAGCTTCCACCCAGGCCCCGTACAGCGGGTTTTTCATGTGATTGCCGTTGGTGGTGTGCAGCGGCCCGGTCTGCCCGCGATAGCTGTCGCCACCCGATTCATAACTTTCTGCGCGCTTGAAGTACGGCAGGCAGTTGCGATAGCCCCAGCCTTCGGCACCCAGGGATTCCCACTCGTCAAAATCCAGTGCGTGCCCACGGATGTACACCAGCCCGTTGATCGACGACGAACCGCCCAGCACCTTGCCCCGGGGGCAGTGAATGCGTCGGCCGTTGAGGTGCGTTTCCGGCTCGGTTTCGTAGCGCCAGTTGTACTTCTTGGTGTTCATCGGGATCGAGAATGCGCTCGGCATCTGGATCACTACGCTCTTGTCACTGCCGCCGAACTCCAGGACCAGCACCGAGGTCGCCGGGTCTTCGCTCAGGCGGTTGGCCAACACACAACCTGCCGAGCCTGCGCCAATGATGATGTAGTCGTATTTTTGCGTAGCCATTTTTTGCGTGGTCATTCTTTGCGTGGTCATAGTTATCTCCCGACCGTCGATTCAGTGAATACCGGCAGTGGCTGCTGTTTGTGGGTCAGCGTGTCGCCAGTGGTGTATTGAGGAGAGGTTTTCTCGATCTGCTGGATCACCACTTCTTCGTGTTTGAGATCGATCGAGCGGCTCAGCCAGTAATACGCCACGCCCGAGACGATCAACCCGACCAGCCAGGCGATGTCGATGCTGCCCAGCGCTTTGGCGAGAGGGCCGACATACACCTCGCGTTGTTCAACGCCGTCGAAGATGTAGAAGAACGGGATCATCGAGATAAAACCGATGGCATAGGCGGCGATTCCGCGCAGGCCCCAGCTGCCGTAGATGTTGCCGTGGGGCATGAAGAAGTGCGGGATGGCGTAGCGGCCCTTGCGCACGAAGAAGTAGTCGGTAAGGTTGACCGAGGTCCAGGGCACCAGGAAGTACAGCATCACCACC
This sequence comes from Pseudomonas sp. P8_241, assembly GCF_034008315.1. Lineage (NCBI taxonomy): Bacteria > Pseudomonadati > Pseudomonadota > Gammaproteobacteria > Pseudomonadales > Pseudomonadaceae > Pseudomonas > Pseudomonas sp. P8_241. The sequence goes on from NZ_CP125377.1 coordinate 4,332,399, forward strand.
AGGTAGATGCCGAGAACCGACAGGCCTTTGCCCGTGCTCTGGATGCTCAGGGCCACGCCCAGTTGCAGCAGGATCACGAAGCCGATGGCCAGGATGCGGGCCTTGCGGGTGGGTTCGATGTGTTTGATAGAGTCGACGCAGGTCAGCGTGGTCAGCTTGGCGCTGTAGATGTTCATCGCGATCACCGGCAGGAACGCCAGGATGGTGACCACCACCACCGCCGTACCCACCAGCGGCGACACGGTGTTGCCGACTTGCCCGAGGGCTACCAGCACGTCAGTGGAGTGCAGGTGATCGGCCAGCCAGCCACCCACGGAAATCATCCACGCACCGGACAGCGATGCCCCGAGGAACACCACGGCGATCAGCTTGCCGCTGGAGGTGTTCTTCGGCAGGTAGCGCGAGTAGTCCGACACATAAGGCGCATAGGCGATGTTGTAGCTGGCGGCCGCCGCAAACTGCGCAATGAAACCGGTCCAGTTGAAACCCAGCGGCTCACGGGCCACTTCGCCTTCTGCGAGTGCCGGCAGCACCGCATCCGGCACCCAGCCCATCACCACCGCCACGGTCACCAGGCCATACAGCGGCAATGACAGAAACAGCGCCCATTTGAAGCTGCGGTGCATCCAGTCATGGCCGAGAATCGCCAGCACCGCCGCCGGAATGGTCACCGCCACCGCGATCACCGCCGGGTTGAACCCGAACAGCGTGTGCAGCCCCTGCATCATCAGCACCAGGTTGACAATGTTGAAGCCGGCGAACACGAACAGCGTCGCCAGCAGCACCAGGATCACCCCGCGATAACCGAACTGCGCCCGTGACTGGATCATCTGCGGCAAGCCAAGGTGCGGGCCTTGCGAACCGTGAAACGCCATGAACAGCGTGCCGAACATGATGCCCAGCGTACCGGCGAGCGTGGTCCACAGCGCGGTCAAGCCGACGCTTGGGCCGACGAAGCCGATGGTCATGGTGAAGAAGGTGAAGTTGCCGAGGAACCAGAACGGGCCTTGGCTGGCCAGTTTGTCGGTGCGCTCGTTTTCGGGGATAAAGTCAATCGAATGCCCCTCGACGACAGACTTTTCGTCGAGGGCAGGCACGCTCGTGGCGGACTTGGCGTTAGTGTTCATGATGGACTCTTATTGTTGGAAGATCATGACGAGATAACCGCGTTGTTTCGGGTGAACGACGCCCGTTGGGCCTCCATGCCGTTCCTGATGTTCAATGGTGTAAAACCTGTAGGAGCGAGCCTGCTCGCGATGGTCGCCAACGATAATGCTGGCAACCTGACACCCCGTGGTGTACTGGGGTTCATCGCGAGCAGGCTCGCTCCTACAAGGGGCTGGTGTCAGCTTGGCAGCGTGATCCACACCGCCTTGGTTTCGAGCAGGTAGTCGAGCTGCTCGGCGCCCAGGTCTTTGCCAAACCCGGACTGCTTGTAGCCACCGAACGGCATCGATGGATCAAGGGTGCCGTGGGCGTTGACGTAGACCGAGCCTGCCTTCAAGCGTGGAATCAGGCTGTGCACTTTGCCCAGGTCGTTGGAGTACAGTGCCGCCGCCAGGCCGTAGGGGGAGTCGTTGGCCAGGTCCAGCGCGTCTTCCTCGTCGTCGAACGGTGCGGTGACCAGCACCGGCCCGAAAATCTCTTCCTGGACGATGCGCATGTCATTGCGGCAGTTGGCAAAAATGGTCGGCTCGACGAAGAAGCCAGGGCCATCGACCGGTTGACCGCCGTAGACCAGTTCGGCGCCTTCGGCCTTGCCGGTTTCGATGTACTCGGTCACACGCTGCTTTTGCAGGGCCGAGACCAGCGGGCCGATGAAGCAATCAGGATCCAGGCCCGGAGCCATTTTCAGGGTGCGCGTGTAGGCGATCAGTTCGCGCAGGAATTCGTCGTAGACACTGCTATGAATATAGGCCCGTGTACCGGCGTCGCATACCTGCCCAGAGTTGAAAAACACGCCGTTGGCGACTGCCTGGGCAGCGGCCGGGATGTCGGCGTCGGCGCAGACGATGACCGGTGATTTACCGCCGAGTTCGAGGGTCAGGCGCTTCATGTCATCCAGCGCTGCGCGACCAACCGTCTGGCCGACCGGAGTCGAGCCGGTGAAGGTCAGTTTGTCGATGCCCGGGTGAGTAGCCATGGCGGCACCGACCACGCTGCCGCGCCCGGTGACGATGTTGATCACGCCGTCGGGGATGCCCGCTTCCTGCACCAGTTCAGCAAAACGCAGGGCCGACAACGAGGTCAGTTCAGCAGGCTTGACCACTACGGTGCAACCGGTCGCCAGCGCCGCGCCGAGCTTCCAGGCCATGGTTTGCAGCGGGAAGTTCCACGGCACGATGGCGCCGACCACACCGACCGCTTCCTTGCGGGTATAGGCCAGGTAATTGCCCGGCAGCGACGGCTCGACGGTGCGCCCGTGAAGCTTGGTGGCCCAGCCGGCGAAGTAACGCAAGGTATCGACGGTGCCCTGGATGTCCACGTCCTTGGCGAAGGCAACCGATTTCCCCATGTCGATGGATTCGATTTCCGCCAGCTCGGCAGCGTTCTGTTCGATCAGGTCAGCCAGGCGCTGCATCATGCGCTCGCGTTCGGCCGGTTTGGCCTGACGCCAGGCGCCACCGTCGAACTGCGCACGGGCAGCCTGCACAGCGCGGTCCAGGTCGTCGGTGGTGCCCATGGGAATGCGGGTGATCAGGCCTTCGGTCGAAGGTTCGATCACATCGGACGTCTGGCCGTCGCTGGCTTCGACCCAGGCACCGCCGATGAACATTTTCTGGACCTTGCTGAGGAAGGTCTGGGTGGCTTCGCTGACGCCGAATTTTTGCAGGTAACTCTTGACGATCGTATCCATTTTTATTCTCTCTGCCCGGCAGTCAGAGCCTGCCGGGTCTCTGGTTTCGATGTTCAGGCTGGAGTCGATTCGCTCTCGGCGGCGGCCCGCACCTTGCCCCGCTCGTGGAAGATGAAACCGATGCTGTTGAGCAGCAGTTGCGCGGCGAGGATCGAGGTCATGCCGGTCGGGTCGTAGACCGGTGCCACTTCCACCAGGTCCATGCCGACGATGTTGCCTTTGCTGCGCTTGGCCAGGGCCTGGATGATTTCCAGCACTTCGTAGTAGAGGAAACCGCCGTGGCTCGGGGTGCCGGTGCCGGGGGCGATGGACGGGTCGAAACCGTCGATGTCGATGGTGATGTAGTAGTTGATGTTCTGCGGGATCAGCGCCAGCACACCTTCGACCCCGAGACGGCGAACGTCGCGTACCGAGAGGATTTTCGAACCTGCTTCATGAGCCGCTTCGTAGTCGTCGCGGTTGGACGACGAGACGTTGCGGATGCCCATCTGGGTCATGCCGACGATGTGATTCATTTCCGAAGCGCGGCGCAGCGGGTTGCCGTGGCCGTAGCGAACACCGTGGCGTTCGTCGACGAAATCCAGGTGCGCATCGAAGTGAATGATGTGGATCGGACCGCGGCCTTCGAAGGCCTTGATCACTGGCGCGTGCACCGAGTGGTCGCCGCCGAGTACCACCGGCATCACGCCGGCATCGAGGATCTTGCGCACGGCGTATTCGGTGTTCTTGTTGCTGGTGACCATGTCGGTGTGGACGATGTCGGCATCACCGACGTCGACCATGCGCACGTCCGATGCGGTGAGGTACATCACGTCATCTTCGTGATCGTAGGCGCCAGCGTGGCCGAAGGAAAACAGCGTCGATGCTTCACGAATCCCGCGTGGTCCGAAGCGTGCACCGGAGCGCCACTGGGTACCCATGTCATTGGGTACGCCAAGCACCGCGACGTCGGCATCCAGTGCATCCCAATCGGTGCACACCGGGGATTTGCCAAAGGTGCAATGACCCACGAATGGCAGGTTCAGACGACCGGATTCATAACCGTTGTTCGACATTTCTAGCCTCTCCACTTCTTGTTATCGGCTTGGCGGAACTGCAAGGCGACCGCCGTTGGAAAGACTATGGGCGCAGGTTTTCGTGGAAAAAATGCTAAACATCAGATACTCATATCGGCATTACCGATGCATCCACAGGCGGGAGGTTCCAGGTGATTCAACTGCACGATGTCGATCTGAAGTTGCTCAGGGTGTTTGCCACGATTGTCCGTTGCGGCGGGTTTTCCGCCGCACAAGCCGCGTTGAACGCCGGGCAGTCCACCATCAGCGAACAGATGACCCATCTGGAAACCCGCCTTGGGGTCAAGCTCTGCCAGCGCGGGCGCAGCGGCTTTCGCCTGACCGAACAAGGGGTGGCGATCCATGAAGCCACCCAGCGCCTGCTGTCGGCGGTGGAAAATTTCTGCATGGACGCCGACGTGCTCAAGCAGCACATCAGCGGCAAGCTCAACCTGGGAATCATCGACACCACGATCACCGACCCCGACTCGCCGATCCCGCGCACCACCCAGCGCTTCGTTTCACGGGGCCATGACGTGCACCTGAACGTGTACGTCGGCACCCCGGCGGAACTGGAAGAACGGGTACTCGACGGCCGCTTGCACCTGGCCATCGGGCACTTCCCGATCCATGTGCCGGGGTTGTTGCAATCACCGCTGTACCAGGAAGCTTTGGGCTTGTATTGCGGACGGCGCCACCCGTTGTATGGCAGTCAGGCTGAAGGTGAGGAGTTGCTCGAAGAAGTCGCTGCGGGGCGGATTGTCGTGCGCGGCTACATGCAGCAACACGACCTCGAACACCTGGGCGTGAGCAAGGCGGCCGCCACCGTGGACAACATCGAGGCCACCGCGATCCTGATCATTTCCGGCGCCTACCTGGGTTTTCTGCCCGAGCACTTCGCCGCCCAGTGGGTCAAGAACGGCGAGATGCACCAGTTGGCCCCGACGAGCCTGCTCCTGAAATCGCCGTTCGATGTGATCACCCGGCGCGGCACGGCACCGCCGCCGATCCTGCAAGCGTTCCTTGAGGATCTGGCCACCAGCGCCCGTAAAACCGGCCAGCCGTGATGTGACACTCGCCAAATTCAAATTTTGCCGGGCATACTGATTTTAGTTCGCCAACCTTGCAGGCCCCCCATGCGCATCCACGTCACCTTCATCGACCGCGTCGGCATCACCCAGGAAGTGCTGGCCCTGCTCGGCGGGCGCAGCTTCAACCTGGACGCCGTGGAAATGGTGCCGCCGAACGTCTACATCGATGCGCCAACCCTTGGCGCCGAGGTGCTGGAGGAGTTGCGCGAAGCACTGTTTGGTGTGCATGGCGTGCAAGCGGTGACCATGGTCGACATCCTTCCGGGGCAACGGCGCCGCCTGCAACTGGACGCGTTGCTGGCCGCCAGTTCCGACCCGGTGCTGGCGGTGGATGACCGCGGCCATGTGCTGCTGGCGAACCCGGCACTGATTGCCCTCTGCGGGCGTGAACCGGCCGGTGAGTCGTTGACCGCCCTGTTTGACGATGCCGATTTGCAACGCACTTTGATCGCTCACCATTTCCGCCTGCCGATGCACGAGGTCAGTCTCGGTGGCCAGACTTTGCTGCTCGACGCGATGCCGATCACTGATGCCGGCGCCCTGCTCACCCTGTATCAACCCAATCGCATCGGTGAGCGACTGTCGGCGTTGCACCACGACCATGCCGAAGGTTTCGATGCGTTGCTCGGCGAATCGCCGCCAATCCGTGCGCTCAAGGCCCGTGCGCAACGGGTGGCGGCCCTGGATGCGCCGCTGCTGATTCAAGGCGAAACCGGCACCGGCAAGGAACTGGTGGCCCGCGCCTGCCATGCGATCAGTGCCCGCCACGACTCTCCGTTCCTGGCGCTGAACTGCGCGGCATTGCCTGAAAGCCTGGCCGAAAGCGAGCTGTTCGGCTACGCCCCTGGCGCCTTCACCGGCGCGCAACGGGGCGGCAAACTCGGTCTGCTGGAACTGGCCGATCAGGGCACGGTGTTCCTTGATGAAGTGGGGGAAATGTCGCCCTACCTGCAAGCCAAATTGCTGCGCTTCCTGAGCGATGGCTGCTTCAGGCGGGTCGGTGGCGACAAGGAGGTCCGGGTCAATGTGCGGGTGCTCAGCGCGACCCACCGCGACCTGGAAAAAATGGTCGCCGAAGGGCGGTTTCGCGAAGACCTGTTCTACCGCCTCAATGTGCTCAACCTGCAAGTGCCGCCACTGCGCGAGCGCGGTCACGACATCCTGCTGATGGCCAATCACTTCATGCAACAGGCGTGCGCGCAGATCCAGCGACCGGTGTGTCGCCTGGCGCCGAGCACCTTCAGCGCCCTGCTCGGCAACCGCTGGCCGGGCAATGTGCGACAACTGCAAAACGTGATTTTCCGCGCGGCGGCGATTTGCGAAAACCCGCTGGTGGACATCGACGACCTGGACATCGCCCGCACAGCGGTGGAGCGGCAGAACGACGGCGAAGTCGGCAGCCTGGAAGAAGCGGTTGGCGACTTTGAGAAGAACCTGCTGGAGCAGCTTTATCGCAGCTATCCGTCGAGCCGGTTATTGGCTGCACGGTTGCAGACATCCCATAGCGCAATTGCGATTCGCTTGCGCAAGTACGGCATTCCAGCCAAGCCCTGAGTGATCTGCCGGATCACATTCCCCTGTAGGAGCGAGCCTGCTCGCGATAGCGGCCTGACAGTCAACCTACATTTCAACTGACACGCCCTCATCGCGAGCAGGCTCGCTCCTACAGGAGACTGTGTTGCTTCTGCACTTCTCGTATGAAAATCGATACAGCGTAGCGAAATCAAGACAATCTCCTTCCCAGCCGCCTTTACGGTGTCTGCGCTCACATCCCTGCTTGGCTGTATTGATTTCAATACAAATGAAATGGTGCGCACTTAACGAGATAACATCAAGCCATTGATTTAAAACAACTAATCAACCTTGGCACCGCCCTTGCTAACTCAACCTCAGCTCCGCTCGTTGCCCTGCCACGAGCCCTGAATGCGTCCAAAAATAATAAGGAACTGAGATGAGCCAATTGCGTTTTACAGTCGATCACGAATGGCTGCGGCTTGACGCCGATGGCCTGGTCACCGTCGGCATCACCGCATTTGCCCAGCAGGCGCTGGGGGATGTGGTGTTCGTTCAGGTGCCTGAACTGGGCGCCTTCGATGCAGGCGCTGAAGTGTCGGTGCTCGAATCGGTGAAAGCCGCCAGCAGCATCGGCATGCCGCTGGACGGTGAAGTGGTCGAGATCAACACGACGCTGGAAAGCACCCCGGAACGGGTTAACGAAGACCCCTTGGGCGAAGGCTGGTTCTTTCGCTTCAAACCCGCAGACCCTGAAGCTTTGAGCGAACTGCTGGATCAGGACGCCTACGAGCAATTGACCGCAGAACACGCCGACGCCTGAAGCCCCCTCCCTGAATTCCGAATAAGGACCACACCATGTTCAGCAAGCACGACCAGATCAAAGGCTACGACGACGAACTGCTGGCGGCGATGAACGCCGAGGATGCGCGGCAGGAACACCACATCGAACTGATTGCCTCGGAGAACTACACCAGCCAACGGGTGATGGAAGCGCAAGGCAGCGGCCTGACCAACAAGTACGCCGAAGGGTATCCGGGCAAGCGTTACTACGGCGGCTGCGAGCACGTCGATGTGGTCGAGCAACTGGCCATCGACCGCGCCAAACAATTGTTCGGCGCCGACTACGCCAACGTCCAGCCGCACTCTGGCAGCCAGGCCAATGCCGCGGTTTATCTGGCCCTGCTGCAAGCCGGCGACACCGTGCTAGGCATGAGCCTGGCCCATGGCGGTCACCTGACCCACGGCGCCAAGGTGAGTTTTTCCGGCAAGCTCTACAACGCGGTGCAGTACGGTATCGACACCAAGACCGGTCTGATCGATTACGACGAAGTCGAGCGCCTGGCCGTTGAGCACAAACCGAAAATGATCATCGCCGGGTTCTCGGCCTATTCGAAGACCCTGGACTTCCCGCGCTTCCGTCAGATTGCGGACAAGGTCGGCGCGTACTTTTTCGTCGACATGGCCCACGTTGCCGGGTTGGTGGCGACCGGTCTGTACCCCAATCCCCTGCCCTACGCCGACGTGGTTACCACCACCACCCACAAGACCCTGCGCGGCCCGCGTGGTGGTCTGATTCTGGCGAAGGCCAATCCTGAACTTGAGAAAAAGTTCAACGCGGCCGTGTTCCCCGGTGGTCAGGGCGGCCCGCTGATGCACGTGATCGCGGCCAAGGCTGTGTGCTTCAAGGAAGCGCTGGAGCCAGGCTTCAAGACCTATCAGGCGCAAGTGATCCGTAACGCCCAAGCCATGGCCGCAGTTTTTATCGAGCGTGGATACGACGTGGTGTCCGGCGGCACGGATAACCACTTGTTCCTGGTCAGCCTGATCCGCCAGGGCCTTACCGGCAAAGACGCCGACGCCGCTCTCGGACGTGCCGGTATCACCGTGAACAAGAACGCCGTGCCCAACGATCCGCAGTCGCCATTCGTGACCTCGGGCCTGCGCATCGGTACGCCGGCGATCACCAGCCGTGGCTTTAAGGAAGCGCAGAGCATTGCGTTGGCGGGCTGGATCTGCGACATCCTCGATCACTTGGGCGATGCCGATATCGAAGCCAATGTTGCCCGGCAGGCCGCCGCGTTGTGCGCCGACTTCCCCGTCTACCGCGACTGACCACGCGGTGATCCGCTCTTGTAGGAGCCGGCTTGCTGGCGATGGTGCCCTGAAGGATGTCATCGCCGGCAAGCCGGGCTCCTACAGGAAGCATCAGGGCAAATCACCCTCCCGTTCGCGTAAAAGGAAAGCATCATGAATGCCATTGTCGAATCGACCGGCAATAGTCCAGCCAAAGTAGAAATCGGCACCAAACTGCGCGGCGCGGAAAAGGTTGCGCGGATTCCTGTGAAGATCATTCCCACGGAAGAATTGCCGCGCAAACCCGACTGGATTCGCGTACGTATGCCGATCTCTCCCGAGGTCGACCGGATCAAGCAACTGCTGCGCAAACACAAGCTGCACAGCGTCTGCGAAGAAGCCTCATGCCCCAACCTCGGTGAGTGTTTTTCCGGGGGCACGGCGACGTTCATGATCATGGGCGACATCTGCACCCGCCGCTGCCCGTTCTGCGATGTCGGTCATGGCCGGCCCAAGCCGCTGGATGCCAACGAGCCGATGAACCTGGCCGTGGCCATCGCCGAGCTGCGCTTGAAGTACGTGGTGATCACCTCGGTGGACCGCGACGACCTGCGCGACGGTGGTGCCCAACACTTCGTCGACTGCCTGCGTGAGATCCGCAAGCTCTCGCCCGGCATTCAACTGGAAACCCTGGTGCCCGATTATCGCGGGCGCATGGACGTCGCGCTGGCGATCACCGCCGCTGAGCCACCGGATGTGTTCAACCACAACCTGGAAACCGTGCCGCGTCTGTACAAGGCAGCGCGGCCGGGTTCGGACTTCGAGTGGTCGCTGGACCTGCTGCAGAAATTCAAGCAATCGGTGCCGCACGTGCCGACCAAATCCGGCCTGATGCTCGGCCTTGGCGAAACCGACGACGAAGTCATCGAAGTCATGCAGCGCATGCGCGAGCACGACATCGACATGCTGACCCTCGGCCAATACCTGCAACCGTCGCGCAGCCACTTGCCAGTGCAGCGTTTCGTGCATCCGGACACGTTCGCCTGGTTCGCCGAGGAAGGCACACGGATGGGGTTCAGGAACGTAGCGTCTGGCCCGCTGGTGCGCTCGTCGTACCATGCCGATCAACAACTTCATGGAGGTGCCGACGGTTTCAAGCCATCATGAGCAGACTGGTCATGCATGGAGCCGTTCCCGATGTCGCGTTCACCCTGTCTGTTGATGCTGTGCCTGAGCCTCGCCGCACCGTGCATGGCCGACGCGCCAAAGCCCGAGCACATGGTGTACTTGCGCGCCATTGATCCAGGCATCGAGCAGGACATCCGCTACGCCAGCGCCCACAACTTCACCGGGCATGCGCTCGAGGGTTATCAGGCGCCCGAATGCCTGTTGACGGTGGACGCCGCCAGGGCCCTCGCCCGGGTGCAAGCCGCGCTGAAAGCCGAGGGTTATGGCTTGAAGGTGTTCGACTGCTATCGACCGACTCGTGCGGTGGCGGACATGGGCCGCTTCGCCAACGAGCCGGGAGACCCACTCAAGGCCGAGTTTTACCCCCGCGTCGACAAGCAGGATTTCTGGCGCCTGGGTTATGTGGCTCGCGTGTCCAATCACTCCCGGGGCAACACCGTCGACCTGACGCTGACCGGCCCCGGCGCCCCGCCCGCCGACACCTGGACACCTTCCGCCACACCGGTCGATTGCACCGCGCCTTACGGCCAGCGCTGGAAAGATGGTGCGCAGGACATGGGCACCGGGTTTGATTGCTTCGATGAACGTGCGCATACGGATTCGGCGCAAATCAGCGCAACCGCCAAAGCCAATCGACAGCGACTCAACAGCGCGATGGCAAAAGCAGGATTCAACGGTTATTCCACCGAGTGGTGGCACTTTACCTTCAGCGGGAATCCACCCAAGCCGGACGTGATGGATTTCCCCATTACGCCGTTGCAGCCATGAACACGCTGATCAACACCCTGCTGACGCTGTTGTTTCCATTGGCCGCGATGGCCCAGGGACTCGACGGCAGCGATCAACTGATCGTGGTCACCAGTAAAAACTGGAATGACACTCAGGGCGTGGCCCAGCGCTATGAACGACACGGGCAGACCTTTGAAAAATTCGACGCGCCATTCGCGATTGTCCTTGGCAAGAACGGTATGGGTTGGGGCAGAGGTTTACTCGACATCGAACAACGCGAAGGGCCGGTCAAGCAGGAAGGCGATGGCAAGGCACCGGCCGGGATATTCAAGCTGGGATCGGCGTTCGGCTACGCGCCTTCGGCCGAGACCCGCCTGCCCTATCTGTCGCTGACACCGACCATCGAATGCGTGGATGACAGCCAATCCAGGCGTTACAACGAACTGGTCGACGGCGCGGTCGTCGACAAAGACTGGAGCAGTTCCGAACGGATGCGCCGTTCGGATGAGCTGTATCGCCAGGGCATTTTCATCCAGCACAACACCCCGGCCACGCCCGCTGCCGGCTCGTGCATTTTCTTCCACCTCTGGCGCGGTCCCAGCGCGCCGACCCGTGGCTGTACGGCCATGGACCCGGCGAACATCGTGCAGCTGTTCGACTGGCTCGACCCGAGCAAATCCCCGGTGCTGGTGCAACTGCCGCAAGCGCAGTACGAGCAGTTGCGCCAGCGCTGGACACTTCCCGAGCGTTGATTCAGGCCTTCGAACCCCGCTCCACCACCGCACTCATCGACGGTTTGGCCAACGCGTAATACATCAGCCCCGGCACCACCAGCCCGACAATCCAGGAAATATCCACGCCACCTAGTTGCGCAACCATCGGCCCGGAGTAGAAATGGGTGTCGACAAAAGGCAGCTGGATCAGCACGCCGATCACATAGACGCTGATCCCCGGCACGTTCCAGCGACCATAACGCCCGTTCGGGTCGGACAGTGCCGCAATGTCATAACGCTCCTTGTTGATGAAGTAGTAATCCACCAGGTTGATCGCGCTCCACGGGGTGAAGAACGTCAGCAAAAACAGGATGAAATACTTGAACGAGTTGAGGAACGAGTACTGCCCCAGCAATGCCACAGTGGTGGACGCCGCGACAATCAGCAGCACGAACAGCATGCGCTGGCCGGCGGTGATTTCCAGGCGGCGACGAAAACCACTGATGATGGTCGCCACGCACATGAAGCTGCCGTAGGCATTGAGGGTCGACACCGTGACCTTGCCGAACACGATGCTCAGGTACAGCAACGACGCGATCACGCCGGTACTGCCCAGACCGACGATGGTCGCCACTTCGTGCCCGCGGAAATTCGCCCCCGCCAGCGCTGCGGCGAACACCCCAAGCACCATTGAAGCCTGCGCCCCGATCACCGTGCCCAGGCCGACGGCGGCGAAGGTTTTCCATGACGACGTCTTGCTCGGCAGGTAGCGCGAGTAGTCCGCCACATACGGCCCGAACGCGATCTGCCAGGACGCCGAGAGCGACACCGCCAGCAAAAAGGTGCTCCAGGCAAAATGACGGTTTTCCAGCAGTAGGCCGATGTCGTTGAGGGTCAACAAACGGGTGAACAGGTAGACGAAGGCAATGATGCCCAACACGCTGGCCACCCGACCGACCAGGTGAATCACCCGATAGCCGAAGATCGTCAGAAAGGCGATGCACGCCGCAAAAATCAGGATGCCGGCGCTGTCGCTGACACTGATCAACTGCGCAATCGCCTGCCCCGACAATACCGCACCCGTGGCGCTGAACCCGAGGTACATCAGACACACCAGCACAATCGGAATGGCCGCCCCGTACACCCCGAACTGCACACGGCTGGAGATCATTTGCGGCAACCCGAGTTTGGGCCCTTGCGCCGCGTGCAGTGCCACTACAGCCCCGCCCAGCACCTGCCCGATCAGCAAGCCGATCAGCGACCAGAACACATCGCCGCCCAACACCACAGCCAGCGCGCCGGTGACGATGGCGGTGATTTGCAGGTTGGCACCCAGCCACAAAGTGAACTGGCTGTAGAGGCTGCCGTGACGTTCGGCCTCGGGAATGAAATCGATCGAGCGGGACTCGATCAGCGGACTTCGTTGCGCACTCATGACAGTGTTTCCTTTGAGGAACTGTTTTTGTTGTCAGGGAAAAACTCAGAACGTCTTGGTTGCACTGGCGACCACCGTGGCCGAGCACAGGTCGTCATAGCCGTACCAGCCGGAGCACTCGCTTTTCGACAGGTCGGTGTCGACGTAACTCAGGCCCCAGGTCACGCCGACGAAGTCGCGGGTCAGCTTGGCTTCCCACTCGTAGTAGGACTCGCGGTTGTCACCGTCGGCGGTCCAGAACGCCGGGTCTTTCACGTCGTTGCGCCCGAAACGCAGGTCCAGGGCGACTTCGGCTGGCAAGTCGATTTTGTAGCTGAGGTAGGTGTAAAGGGTGTCCTGGTCCTCGCCAAAAACGTTCGGCGTATCGTCCGAGTAATAGGCACCGAGCTTCACGCCGTACAGGTCGAGAACCGCGTACACCTCGCTGAGGTTGAATTCGGAATTTTTCGGGTAGTCGTACTTGATGTAGCCCAGGTCCAGGCTGATTGCGTCCGTTGCCTGCCAGTAGTAACCGGCGTAGTACTCAAGTTCCTGACGGGTGTCGAAACCGCCACCGAAATCGACGTTGGAGGTCCAGGCGCCGATGTACAGGCCGCTGCTGTGCAACAGCGTAGCCCCGCCCTGCACCGCTGGATCGCCCAGGGTTTGTGAGATGCCCCGGGTGCGGTAATCGCTGACGACGCCGAGGGTCATCTCCAGGCTGAAATCATCGTTGAGGGTCAGGGCCTGGCTGGTCAGGGGGATCAGTGCCAGTGTCGCGAGGGTCAATGCTGAAAATGCGTTCATACAGTTCTCTTGTTGTTATGACGTACGGGAAATTTCAGGCATGGCGAAGCCAGGCCCCTCGCGCTACGAGGGGCTGGCCGTTTTCTACAGGTGTCGGGTGTACGCAGGTCAGGACGCGGGGGCGTAGACCTGCTTGCCGGCGAAGAAGGTCTTCAGGACTTTGGTTTCGAACAGTTCGTCATCGCTGACCTTGAACACATCGCGGTCGAGGATGATCAGGTCAGCCTGCTTGCCCGGTGCCAGGGAACCGATCTGCTCATCCAGGCGCAAGGTTTTGGCGGCGTTGATGGTGTAGGCGTAGAACATGGTCTGGCGGTCGATGCTTTCCTTGGCATTGAGCACACCCAACGGCCCTTTGCGGGTGCTGGCCTGGGCGATGGCGTTGAACGGGTTGTTGCTCGACACCGGCCAGTCGCTGCCACCGGCAATCATCGCGCCGGCGTTATGCAGGGACCGCGCGGGGTACTGATAACCGTAGGCAAACGCGCTGATGTAAGGCTTGACCAGTTCGACGGTGTAAGACTCGCCGGTGGCCCACAGCAGTTGCATCGAGGCGATCACGCCCAGTTGCTTGAAGCGCGGAAACTCTTTCGGATTGACCAGTTGCAAGTGCGCGATGCTGTGCGGCACCGGCGTCGGGCTGAGCTTGCGCGCATACGCCACGCCATTGAGCGCCTCACGCACTGCGCGGTCGCCGACAGCGTGCATGTGCACGATCCAGCCGCGTTTTTCCGCCGCCACTACCAGTTCGCCAAAGTGCGCCGGGTCGGTCAGCAGTTGGCCGTCCTTGTGGCTGTTCTTGTACGGCACGACGACCGCCGCCGTTTGTCCCGGGAACTCGAGAATGCCGTCGACAAAAATCTTGATGCCAGGGAACGTGAGGTTAGGCACACCTTCGAATTGCTTCATGACCGTGGAGATCACTTCCAGATCAGCGGGCTTGCTCTTCGGGTTGGTGACCATCAACGCCGCTACGTGGGCGCTGAGCTCGCCGTTCTGCGACAGCTCTTTGTACAGCGGCAGTACGCCGACACTTTCCGCGGTGGCATGGAAATCGAACAGCGAATCCTCACTGCCGCCGTTCGCCGCTGCGTCCATCCAGGCCGTGACGCCGTATTGATTGTTGATTTTCACCGCCTCGCGAGCGGCTTTGAGCATCGCTTCCGGGGTAGGTGCCGGAACACCGTTGCGCACTACGTCCCAGCGGGATTCGGCAAAGTAGCCGTTAGGGGTGAAGTCCGCTTCATGGCCGATGTAACCGCGCTCTTTCTCCGGCAGGCTTTTCACCAGCGCCGCGTCGATGTTCAAGCGCTTGAGCATCGCGTTGTTGGCCCAACCGGTGTGGCCGTCGATGCCGCTGAACACAATCGGCTGATCGGCCCAGCGCCCCTGGTTGAACACCTTGCCCAGTTCACGGGCTTTCTCCCAATAGGCCGAACTGACCCCGGCCACACTGATCACGTCACCGGACCGGGCACGCCCGGCCTTGTCCTCTTCGATCAACCATTGCTCCAGTTCCGGCATGGGTTTGACCTCATCCAACAGGTTGGCTTTCATGCTGTCGAAAGCGCCCGAGACCGGGTGGCTGTGGGTGTCGATCATGCCAGGCATCAATACTTTGCCCGCCAGGTCGATGCGCTGGGTCTTGGCATCGGCCAGGGCATTGATTTCGGCATCGCTGCCGGCTTTAAGAATCTTGCCGTCCTGGACTGCCACGGCTTGCACCAGGCCTTGTCCAGGCTCGGCGGTGAAGACCTTGCCGTTGAACAACACCAAGTCAGCGGCGGCCATCGCCGGCACCGAGGAGATGGCCAACGCAGCGGCCAACAGGTTTGGAATCAATCGCATCAGAACGCTCTCTGGTTTTTTTATTGGGCGGATCGGGAAATGACAGACTGGGAAGCGACTTGCGGCGCAGTCCCCAGGAACGGTGCCTTGGCCCAGACGACCTTGCCGCCGACCACCGTCAACAGCACCTGGTTACGGCCGAGTTCGTCTTCGGGCACCTGCATGAAGTTCTTGTCCAGCACGATCAGGTCGGCGAATTTGCCGACTTCGACCGAGCCGAGCACCGCGTCCAGCTTCAACTGTTCGGCGGAATTGAGGGTGATGCTGCGCAACACGTCACTGCGCGACAGCGCCGGGTCGGCGTTCAACCGTCCTGCGTATTTGGTGCCATAGCTGTGCGGATTGGTCGGATCGCCGGAGCGGGTGACACCGACTTTCAGCGCCAGGAATTCATCGAGAGGATCGACCGGCCAGTCACTGCCATACGCCACTCGGCCACCGGCCCGGGCGATGCTGCCCGAGGGTTCCATGCGCGCAAAACGGGCGGTGCCCAGGTGTTCGCTGGTGCCGTCGACCGTGGACGGTGCCTGCTGGGCCCACTGGAAAGACATGTTGGCGGTGACGTCGAGTGCCTTGAAGCGTGGGTAGTCCGCGGGGTCGACCGATTCGGCATGGGTGATCGTGGGGCGAAAACCGTTGCCGGGAAGTTGCTGACGCACGTACTCGATACCATCGAGCGAGTCGCGGACCGCCCGGTCGCCGGTCGCATGCAGGTGCGGGTCGAAACCAGCCTGCACCGCTTGCAACAGCAACGGCTTGAGCACTTGCGGCGGGAAATACAGCTCGCCGACGTTGTGCCCAGGCGTCCATTTCGGTGCGGCCTCGGAGCCAGTGTTGCTCAGGTAGGGACTCAACATGGCGCCGGTATCTGCCGGGGCGTTGATGATGCCGTCCATGAACAGTTTGACGTGCCGCATGTTCACGCCCGGCGCGACCTTCACCTCGCCCTGATCGTACGTGCTGGCCAGTGCCTTGGCCTCGGCGATGGTCTTCGCTGGATCGGCAATGGCGGCAGCCGGGTCAAGTTTGATGGCCAGTAAGGCCCGGGCGGTCAGCTCGCCGGAGTTTTGCAGGCCAGTGAAGGCTTTGCCGTTTTCCGGCCCTGACAGCGCATCGAAGAAACTGGTGATGCCCTGCTGGCGCATGGCGTCGAGGGCGGCACGGAGCTGGTTGAGTTTTTCTGCGTCGGTCGCAGGCGGCACTACGGCGGCCATCGACTCGGCGGCGCCATCTTCGCAAATGCCGTTCGGGTTGCCGGCGCTGTCACGACGGTACTTGCCGTCTTCGGGATCAGCGGTGCTCTTGCTGATCCCGGCCAGTTCCAGACCCCGGGAGTTGGTCAGGATGGTGTGGAAATCGGTGGAGCGCACCTGGATCGGACGCTGTGTCTTGAGCGCGTCTAGGGTCGCTTTATCGGCGTCGCCGTCGAGTCCGGTCATGCCCATGCGGTCCCAACTGCCGACTTCAAGCCACACGTCCGGGCCCTTGTCCTTGTCAGCATCAAGGCAGGCCTGAATGCTGGCCTGAAACTGTGCGCGGGTCAGGGTTTGGTACTTCAGGTCACACAAGGTCATGGCGCGACCGCCGTCGCCCGGATGCATGTGCGCATCGACGAAGCCCGGCATCAACATGCGCCCGCCCAGGTCGATCAATCGCGTCTGCTTGCCGATGTAGTCGTCGATGCCGGCGTCGCTGCCGACATAGACAATCTTGCCAGCCGAAACGGCTATCGCTTGCTGCACGGAGTTCTGGCCATCGACGGTGTAGACGTAGCCATTGCGCATGACCATGTCGGCGGGTGTCGCCGCCAACGCCATGCCGGAAATCGCCGTCGTCGCCGCAATGGCGACAAAAAGCCTGGAAAGTCTCAAATGCCACACCCCTGTTCTTATTGTTTTGAAGCGGCCCGAAGCGACTGCGCCAGCCCCTGATAGACAGGGCCTACCCTATAGGGCGCAGCGTTCGAATGGACCTCTGCAAATGAGGAGGGGTGAGGCAAATAGTTGAAAAGACGCGATTAATCGCGGCGTGCAGACTCCGTCGGCGGACCCGCATAGCGCAGCACCGAACCGAGCTCCACCTTGCTTTTGACGCCGAGCTGCAAATAGCAGTTGCGCAGGTAAGTGCGCACGGTGGCCGGGCTCAGGGACAGGAGTTTGGCGATTTCCTTGTAGGAGTGACCCGCGGCGAACAACATCGCCGCCGTGCGCTCCCGAGGGGCCAGGCCTTCGGCCCGCGACGGCGCTTCCAGAGACAGGATCACATGCTCGGCGTTGGGGCTCAGGGTCAACGCGCAACGACCCAGACGCACCACGCAAGGTGCTTTTTGCAGCTGTGAGACCACCTCGACCGGCAGTATCGAGCCATTCCAGCCGGGCATTTCACGTTGAATCGCCGCGCATAACCGCGCACCGACATACAGCAAGCTGCCGTCCAGGCGCGCAACACCGAAGTCGCTCGCGCCATCGTCGGTATCGAAGCGAATCATGTCCTGCACCTGAAACCGCCACAGCTGGAACAGGTGATCGCAGAACGCCGAAAACAACTGGGCCTCGTGTTCATCGAACGACTGCTCATGCAGGCCACGGTAGAGACAGACAAAGAACATCAAGCCACTTTCGGGCAACTCAAAGGTGATGCTCATCAAGTGGTAGAGATCGTAGCGCCGGGCGAAATCGTTGACCGCCTCGCACGGGTCGTTGAACCCCGTATCACGCACCACCTCGCCGGGCTGGCTCAAAGTGGCATGGGAGAACTGATCGTTGGCCGCCACCGGGTGCCATTCGGCGGCAAACGACTCAGGAAGATTGATGCTGCCGTGCATCCAGCTCTGCGGTGCAACATTGGGACCCGCAGTGGACATCTCGCCCCACCAGGCCGACGCGAACGGCACCAGCTCACCGAAGGCCTGCAAGCCATCGGCGATGAAGCGCGACGCACCGCTATCCCGCGCCAGCCGTCCAACGTGCAACACGCAGCGATTGAACGCCTTCAGCGTGGCCATGGACGTGTTGTCACCGGCCTTGATCCCCTCCTCCATCATTGCGATCCCGTTCACTGCATGGTCTGGTGGCTTGACGATGCCATAGGGCCGGGAACGGGTCCAGCTCACTTTGACATCAACGGTTACAAACCGCTGTCCAGCCCGTACAACGGGGGTCGACGGTCCTGATGCAGGTCATTACGCGCACTGATGCGTTTGTTGCGCGCCTCGGCGAGATTCAGCGTCGCGAGCAGGATTTGTTCGCCGCCCTGCTCTGCCGGTCCGGCCAACGGATAACCGTCGGCGTCGACGATGACCGAGCCCTGCACCCAGCCGACCCCGCGTTCGTGGCCGTAACGGTCGCACGCGGCGATGAACATCCGATTGACCGAGGCATTGGCCTGCACCCGCAGGACCTCGGCTGGACGCTCGGTCTGCGGTCGCGGGCCGTCGGGCCAGTTGACCGGCGCGCACAGCAAGTCAGCGCCAGCCAATGCGGGCAGGCGCACCCACTCGGGGAACTCCAGGTCGTAGCAAATCAGCATGCCGAGACGTCCATGGACGGTCTCGACCACGGGCGGCGCGGCATCGCCGGGGGTGAAGAGGTCTTTCTCCGCATCCCACAAATGCGCCTTGCGGTACACCGCACGCAGCCCGTTGGCGTCGATCATCACCGCACTGTTGGCCAGTTCGTCACCTTCCAGGCGCTCGCAGAACCCGCCGACGATCACCAGGTTCAACTCGCGGGCCAGCGCTTGCCACAACTGCAACATTGGCCCATCGACCGTTTCCGCCAAAGACAGCGCTTCCTCTCGATCGGCAAACAGGTAGCCGCTCTGCACAAGCTCGGGCAGCACCACGACTTGGGCGCCCTGATGGGCTGCCTGACGAATTGCACGCTCGGTGAGTGTTCGGTTGTAGGCCAGATCGCCTATTTTCGGCGCCAGTTGGCAGCAGGCGACCACGGTATTTCTTGCGTTGTTCAACGCCCTGCCTCCGCAGATGAATGGGTCATGGCGACAATGTCATGCTCGGTCAGCGCGTCGATCACTCGACGTTCGGCCACCAGATCAAGCGAGCGGCTGAGCAGGTAATACGTCAGGCCCGAGACCAACAGACCCACCAGCCAGGCGATGTCCACGCCTGCCAGCACTCGTGCCACAGGGCCGACGAACACCTCTTTGCCGGCGGCGGCATCGAAGATGTAGAAGAACGGCACCATGGCGGCGAAGCCGATCAGGTACGAGACGATCCCGCGAAACTGCCAGGCGCCGTAGATGCCCTTCGGCGTGAAGAAATGCGGGATCGCGTAGCGACCTTTGCGCACGAAGAAATAGTCCACCAGATTCACCGCTGTCCACGGCACGAGGAAGTACAACAGCAGCACAAGGAAGGTGTTCAACAGGGCAATGCCGTCGCCTTTGATCGACAACACACAGGTCAGCAAAATGAGGCTGATCACACTGATCGACAGGACTCGGGCGCGGGGTGTCGGGGTGATTCTCCGGATCGAGTCGACACCGGTCAGCAGCGTCAACATGGCGCTGTAGGTGTTGAGCGCAATGATCGGCAGAAAGCCCAGTACCGAGACAATCACCAGCAGATTGCCCAGCCCAGGCAGCATCGACGAGCCGACCTGATTCAACGCCACCAACGCATCCGCCGCTTTCAACTCCTGGGCCAACCAGGCACCGAGACCGATCATCCAGCTGCCCGACAACGAGGCGCCGATGAACACTGCGGCGATGAGCTTTTTGCGGCTGGTGTTCTTTGGCAGGTAGCGGGAATAGTCGGATACATACGGCGCATAGGAGATGTTGTAGCTGGCGCCGATGGCAAACAGTGTGGCGAACGCGACCCAGTTGAAGCCCAGGTCGGACGCCGGCGTAACGCCTTCGGAACCGGCGCCGAACATCAGGGCAATGGTCACCAGCGCATAGAGCGGCAAGGTCGCGAGCAACGCCCACTTGAAGGCCTTATGCATCAGGTCGTGGCCGTAGATCGATAACAATGCGCCAATCAGCACTACGACCACGGCGACGATGGTGGGGTCGATGCCGAACACATGCTCCAGGCCGTTCATGATCAGCGAGATGTTCACCACGTTGAAGCCGACGAATACAAACATCGTCGCCATCAAGGCCAGGATCACCCCGCGGTATCCGAACTGGGCGCGGGACTGGATCATCTGCGGCAAGCCCATTTCCGGCCCCTGGGAACCGTGAAAGGCCATGAAGATAGTGCCGAACATGATGCCCAGCGCACCAGCCAGCAGGGTCCACATCGCCGACAAGCCAAGGCTCGGGCCGACAAATCCGATGGAAATGGTGAAGAAGTGAAAATTGCCGAGAAACCAGAACGGCCCCTGGCTGCTGAGTTTGGCGTGACGCTCGCTTTGCGGAATGTAATCGATGGAGTGGCCTTCGATGGCCAACCCGCCGCTCGCCTCGGTGGCGTGCGCAGACACTGGGGAACCTGACATACGATTGTTCCTATGCAGTTGTTTATTGTTTTTGTGGGTGCAGCGCTCGTTTCGAGGTCCGGTTCAGGTGAAAATCCAGAAAAATCTGACGATGACGCTGGTTTCACGGCAATGTAGGCCGTCGAACTGGGCGATAAAATATCGCAGGCACACTGTTCACATAGATCCAAACCTATGTAAGTGATTATCTGGAGACCCCATGCTGGGAACTGTTACGGAGCTGGATCTGCGTTTGATCCGGGTATTTCTGACCGTCGTTGAAGCGGGCGGGATCTCGGCGGCGCAAACCGCTCTCAATACCACGCAACCGACCATCAGCGCGCAATTGGCCACGCTGGAGGCGCGGGTCGGTTTTCGCTTGTGCGAGCGCGGCCGCGGCGGGTTTTCAGTGACGCCCAAGGGCGAGCAATTCATCGAGGCGGCTCGCCGTCTGCTGGCGGCCGCCGAAGGATTTCGGGTCGAAGTCCAGCACATCAACCGTAAAGTCTCGGGCAACATCAACATCGGTCTGCTCGGGCAGATCGACCCGGTGGCGAACAAGAAAATCGGCCTGGCCATTGCACGCTTGAGGGCCCGGCACGAAGGCCTGTACTTTCATTTCACCGAACTGTCCTCCTCGCTGCTGGAAGAAAAAATCATTAACGGCCACATCGACCTGGCCATCGGTTACTTCTGGCACCGCTTGCCCAACATCGATTACGTTCCGTTGTTCGAGGAAACCCAGATCGCCTACTGCGCGCCGTCGCATCCGCTATCGGAACAGGCAGGCGCCTTGACCCGCGCCGATGTCAGTGCGTTTGACTGGGTCTGGCCGAGCCATCCCCTGCCGGAAATGCCCGCCCCCACCTCAATCGAACGCCTGACCGTGCTCACCGACAGCATGGACGGCGCTGCGCTGCTCATCCTTTCGGGCCAGCACCTGGGGTTTCTGCCTCAGCACTATGCGGCCCGGCATGAACAGTTGGGGCAGTTGCATCCGTTGAATCCGCAACTGCTGCGTTATGAGGTGGGGTTTCATGCGGCGGTGCGACACTCGGCGCGTCAGCGGGATCTGGTGAGTGCTTTTCTCAACGAATTGATCGAAATCTTCGGGGAACCATAGGAGCGAGCTGGCTCGCGAAGCTGTTAACGATAACGCGTGCTTACTGATTGAACGCGGGCAAGCTCGCGCCTACGGGCATTTGTCGCTCAGCTCTTTGTCAGGTGCATCCGATACGACCACTTTTCACACCACGAGGCCGGTTCTCCCAAGGCACGCCGAAGACGGGAAACCGTGGTGACCCGGGCAACCGGATCAAAGCTCAACGCCTCTCGCAATTCTGGCCAGCAGTGTTTCGGCAGATTCGGCGGTGCACGCAACTCGCGCTCCAGGTTAGCGTCGCGGGCTTCGGTCGACGGCAAGCGCCGGAACGGGTGTTTACCACCCGCCAATTCGTACAACAGACAGGCTACGCCGTACACGTCGGCAGCAGCCGTTAGCGGTTCACCTTGAAGAAGTTCGGGAGCAGCGTAACCGGGAGTCCAGGCGTTGAAGCACTTGCGGTTCAGTCGCGGCAGACCGGGCAGGACCCCTTCCTGCGCCTGCCCCAGACCGAAGTCGAACAAACGCACTCCGTCATCACTGAGCATCACGTTGCTCGGTTTCATGTCGCCGTGCACCACACCGCGAGCGTGGGCGTAGGCAAGCCCATCGAGTAGCGGCAACGCGATGTCGCGCAGTTCTTTCCACGGCAGACCCAGGGGGCGTTCGCAGAGCAATTTGTCCAAAGTAAAGCCGCGCATGAGTTCCATGGTAATGAAGGGGCGCTGGCAGTGCGCGTCCACTTCGAAGGTGTGCAAGCGCAGCACATTGTTGTGGCGCAGAAGTCGGGTCAGGGCGAACTCGCTGTAGAGCAAGACGCTGGCGTCCGGTGACTCGGCAAACTCCTCACTGAGAATTTTCAGCGCGATGTAGGGATCGGGATCACCAAACTGTTCGCTCAGCAGGTCCTTTGCGCGGTAAACCGCACCCATGCCGCCAGCACCGAGCAGGCGCTCTATTCTATAACGTCCCCCCAAAACGTCCGGCAGTGTGCCGATGCTGGCCTTTGTGGGTGCCTTAGCCGATTTGGCGTTTCGCGGTTTTCCATTTTGCGCAGCGTCAAACGCAAAGTAAGTCAGGTTACTGGCATGTGCTTGCTTCATCAGAATGTCGTCGAGTGGCGGCATGAGTGGGGTCATTGGCGGATCACTACGGCAGTCAGGTTGTCCCGCGCCAAGCCACGCAGAGCGCCGTCAAACAGACGCTCCAGTGCAACCTGTGGCGCGGCCAGGCTCAAGGCGTTACCCAAGGCGTCGCTGTTCAGACAGTTGTACAAACCATCGCTGCACAACAAAAAAGCATCGCTGGGGTAAACCTCAAGCTCGATAACATCGAGCGTCAACCGATCCGTCGCCCCGACCGCACGGGTCAGGGCGTGGGCATCAGGGTGAGCCTTGGCATCCTCGACACTCATGTTTTGCTGGTCGATAAGTTGCTGTTGTAGCGAATGGTCCCTGGATAGCTGATACAGACGCTGGTTGCGCCACAGGTAACAACGGCTGTCGCCAGCCCAGATGCAGGCAGCGCGATTGCCCTCCACCAGCAGCGCCACGACGGTGCTGCCCATGATGCTGTCGTGGTGCCCGGCGGTGACGGTCAATTCCTGGCCCAAACGGCGATTGAGCCAGTGCAGGCACTGGCGAATGCCTTTGAGGCGTTCGTCAAAGTCATCCTGTAACGGTAGCTCCGACAGGCTTTCGACGATCAACTGGCTGGCGATATCGCCCCCCTGATAACCGCCCATGCCGTCAGCGACCACCCACAGCCCCAGATTTGGACAGTCCAGAAAAGCATCTTCGTTATGCGTGCGAACCTTGCCGGCGTCGGTTCGCGCAGCGCTTCGCCAGCGGCCGTCAGCCATCAGAGCTGTGCCGGCATACGGAAAGTACGCAGCACGCCCATATCGAACGGGTTCGGCGCGCGCTGGCTGCTGAGCAAGTAGTTAGCGCGCAGGCCGCCCACGTCGGATTTCAATATCAATACGTCGCGACCGGTCAAGTACTCGGTCTGCATCAGGTCAAACAGGCGAAACAACGACCATGGGCCGGTGTTTTTCTCTATGCCGACCGGGCGGCCCGCGATCTTGTGCAGCACCAGACTGGTACGACCGTCTTCAGCGTCGGTTGGCCATAGGAACGATACCGACACAATCGGACCATGGCGGTATTCGATGGTCTTGTCGCCAAACCTGAACTCGGAACGGCTGACTACCGGATCAAGGGTGTAGGGCTCCAATTTGAACTGAACTTGCGGCTCGGCTGGGTTGATCGAGAAGAAGCTCTGGCGAATCACTTGTGCTGCCGCCATCTGGTCGAGGTAACCCCTGGACATCGGCAGGCTTTGACCATCAATGACGCGCAGACGGAAGTTGCCCGGATCACCGCTCACGAAAGGACGCATATAGGTGTCGAAGAAACGGTCATTGATGCCCTGGGTCTTGAAGAATTCGCGGAAGTCGCCAAGCGCCACGTCACTGGCGCTGTGGGCGTTGAATGGATAACGCTGGTTGATCGCCTTGCCATAGAAATTGTACAGCTCGCTCTGATAGCGCTGGTTCAAGTACCGATAGGAATCGCTGAGCACCAGCCGCCAGGTGTCTTCGGCCAGCACGTTGAACCACACGCTGACCGGACGCGGCAAACGACTGGAGGCATTGCGCATGGCGCTCAGTGCGTCGCGTTGATTGCCCATGCGGGTCTTGGCCATTTCGAACGCCGCAAGCTCCGGCACGCTGGCGCGGGCCAGGCTTGCCAGCTGCAGCTGCAGGTCGTTGAGTGCTGTCAGGACCGGAATCAAATCAGCGGCCGGGCCATTGTTGTCATCCAGCAGACGGTGCAGCGGTTCGAAGCGACGTTGCAGGGACTTCTTCGCGGTGTCCGGCAGGTTATTCGCCATGTCCACCGCTTTGTCCGCTGCCGCCGAGGCCAGCTTGCCGAGCTTGCTGCCTTTCTCGGTGAGCGCCCCGGTCGCAGCAGCCACATCAACGCTGTCGGCAACCACCGAAAACCGGGTATTTTCTCGCACTTCCACCAGCAGTTGCAGCACCGGCGAATTGGCCGAGGTCAGGCCCGCCAGTTGCTCGGCACCCTCGCCTGCGTCGTTGATCGGTGGCAGCGCAACCTGGCCGACCGCCTCGCTCCAGAAAGTGGCATAGTCGCGGAAATAAAGCTGCTCCAGCTCAACCATCAGGCGACGCAAGTCCATGCCGCTGATGCCAGAACCATCGCCCAGCACCCAGTTGTCTCGCAGGATATGGGTGACCAGCGCAGAACCCTGCACCGAGAAGTACTGCCGATAACCCTGCTGGGTGTAAAAGCCCGGAATCCCGTAAGCGGTACCGACAAACAGCGAGCCCTGTGGGCCGAGGTGTTGGCTGAGGCGGTACTCGGGGAGGCTGCGAGCCTGCTCGCGCAGCATTCGGTAAACGACGTTGACCAGCGATTCGCTGCGCAATACCTGACGCGCCTGATCCACCAGTTTCTCATTCAGCGGATAGGAAAACGGCTGCAGCAACAATCGCTCCAAGTGAGTGTTCAAACCATTCTGCACCGCGGTGTTGCCGGCGTAACGTTGGGACCAATCCGTGGCGACCCAATCCTTGAGCCACTTCGCATCAAGGCGATCTTTCATGTTCAGCATCAGGTACGCGCGCAGACTGTTGAGCAGGCGTTCGCGGTCTTGCATGTTGGCCTGAATCTGCCGTTCGAGCAGCGTCGCGACCTTGGGCAGCAGTTGTGTTTCGAGCTCACGTTCGTAAGCGGTATTGACCACTGGATTGACGTCTTCGCCTTGGTACAGGCCACTTCGTTCGTGGTACGACACGTCATCTATCTTCGGGAAGACCTGAGTCGCCGCATAGCTGGCGTCGAGGGTCTTGAGCACGACCAGGGAGTCATCTTGCGCAGTCAATGCCAAGCGCTTTTGCGTCCAGATCTGTGCGAGATTGCGCAGGTTTTCCAAGCGCTCATAGTTGGCCGAGAAACCACCTGCCCACAGCATGCCAAACAGTGTCAACGTCCCCAGCGCACCTACGTACAACACACGCTGGCCCCAATGGATGCGACGGCGTTCGCGTTTGTCCAGGCCAACCAGATCGGCCTCAGGGAAGATCACCCGGCTGAGCACGTGGTGAATGAACCGCGAGCGCCCGCTGCGAAGGGTTGGGAGCATGCTGGTTTTCACGCCTGCTTTGGCGCCCATAGCAGCGGCGGTCGTGTCCATTTCCTGGGTCAGATACGGTGCGCTGGTGAAATAGAAACCGCGCAACTGGCTGGCACGCTGGTAGCGATTACCGGTGAGCGCCATGTCGACGAACACGCACAGCCGCTCACCGACCCGCTCCAGTTGATGAGGGAAGTCGAGGATGCGGCCACGGCGCCGGGTGTCGCGTTCCTGGTGCATGCGCATGACCACCTGGCTGTTCAAGCGACGCAGCAGCTCTTCGAACTCGGCGCGTAGCACGACAGTATCGGTGCCACTCTTTTCTTTGCGGAAGCTGGCGCCGAACACCTGATCGCTTTCTTCACGGGTCAGTTGATCGAAGAACTCATTGAAACCGAGCAGCTTGTCAGCCTTGCTCAGTACCAGATAAACCGGCACGTCGACGTGGAGTTTTTGATGCACCTCCTGCAAACGCGAACGAACCTGGCGGGCCAGGGGATCGAGGCTTTTCTCATCGGGGCAAAGCAGGGTTTCCACTTCAATGGTCACCAGCACACCGTTCAATGGACGGTTGCGGCGACGTTTGCTCAGCAGGTCGAGCAAGGTGCTCCAGGCACTGCCGTCGACGTCGACATCCGTCTGTGTCAGATAACGCCCGGCGGTGTCGATCAAGACAGCATGGTCGGCAAAGTACCAGTCACAATGACCAGTGCCGGCGGTGTCGCGGGTCAGCTTGCGGTCGATCTTGTTGATCGGAAAGTCCAGACCCGAGAAATCCAGCAGGCTTGTCTTGCCACTTCCCTGAGGGCCAATCACCAGGTACCACGGCAAGTCATTGCGCCAGTCCTCGCTGCGACCGCGATACAAGCTCGAAGTCTTCAAGGTTTTCAGGGCATCCTTGTAGCGTGTCCTCAACTCAGTCTGCTCTTGGTCGATCTGCTCTTCACGGCGGATACGCTCCTGGCCGGTTTCGCTTTCTTCGACGGCTTTTCTACGCACACCGGCGCGCCAGCTGACGAAGACCATGGTCAGGCCCCAGGTCAGGAACAGCACGCTGATGGTCAGCAAGCGAGAGCTCGAACCTTCCCAGAACTTGTAGTCATTCACTGCCAACAGCGGCCCGACGAACCACACCAGTTGCGCGACGAACAGCACCACCAGCAAGGTCCAGACCCAGGTTTTGCGCAAGAATGCGCCGACTTTCTTGAAATACTTTTTCATCACGCGCTCCTGTTTACGGCTGCGACTGCGGCTGGACTACGACCGGATCAAGCGGCTGAAAGGTTTGCAGAACAGTGTCGCGCCGCTCGCCCAGAACCCAGGCGAAACCTGAATACATCACCACCAGGCAGACGGAGGTGAACAGCACCACCATCCACGCTGGCACAATGCGCACCAGCCTGCGGCGCTGATCGTTCAATCCTTCCCAGTGCGGCGACAGTTCGCGTGGCACGTCGCCGCGCAATTGGCGAATCTGCCGATACAAGGCGTCGCGCAGGCCTTCGAGCTCAAGCAGGCCACGCGCTTGCACGCGGTACTTGCCCTCGAAACCGAGGGACAGGCACAGGTACATCAACTCCAGTAACGGCAGGTGTTTGATCGGGCTTTTCGACAGCTGTTCCAGCAGCTGAAAGACCTTCTCTCCGCCAAAGGTTTCGTTGTGGAAGCTGCTGAGCAGGCTCTTTTGCGACCACTCGCTTTCGTTGCCCCACGGCGTGGTCACGACAGCTTCGTCGATAACGGTGCACAACACGTAACGCGCGGTCATTACCTGACTGCTTTCGACACCGTTATGCAGTGCCTGCACCTCAAATAGATTGATCCCGGCGGTCAGTCGCTCGTTGAGCGCAGTCAGGTCTTCGCGGATGTCGCTATGCTTGAGCCGCACCACGTCAGAAAACAGCCCGGACGCGGCGGCCACCAGCGAGTTGAGGCTGATGTTGAACGCCTCGGCCGGGCGCAGGCGCGCGGCGTAGATCATGCGCTCTTCCAGTTGCTCGAAGCGCGGTGGCGCGGTGAAGTCGGTCATCGGACTTTGTGCCGGACTGTGGCCCTGGCGGTCGAGCAGGACGGTTTTATCGTCCTGATGGTGTTCCGTGTCCCTGGTCATGTCTGTCAGTTCCTGATGGCCCAGAATTTCAACTCAAGCCCGGAGAATTCGCCGGCCACATGGAAGGCGAAACCGCCAGAGCGCTCCAGTTGTGCAACGTCTTCGGAACTGAGTTCGAGGATGAAATAAGTTTTGTTGGAGTGAAACGGGATCTGTCGCGGAGCCACCGGTAACGGTTTGACCTTGATGCCTGGCAGGTGCAGGTTGACCAGTTGGCGGATGCGCTCAACCGGGCCGACCTTGAGGTGTGCCGGCAGGCGGTGGCGCAGTTCTTCACAATCGCAATTGGCACTGGCCGCCAGCACGAAAGTAGCCGAGCCCAGCAGTTTATGATCGTGCAGCGGCGAAACGATGATCCCGTACTGACGCTCCTGCAGGTCCAGTTCAATGGCGTGCTGCTCCAGCACCATCGATAGCACCTGACGAATCGCCTCCATCAGCTCGCGAAAACTGGCACCCTGATCGCTGTGCTGGTAACGGCTGTGCAGGCGCGGGCGTTTGCTTTCGCTGGAAAAGGTCGCCAGATCGCCGAGCATGGTCAACAGCGTGCGGTATAACTCCTCCGGATGTACCTGCTCGAGTTCCAGATAGTGACGCATCAGCAGTTCAGTACGGTTGATCAGTTGCAGCATCATGAAGTCGCCGACTTCGGCGCCACCGACCTTGCCGCTGGAGCGAATCCGGTCAGCGATAGTGTCGCCGCGATGGGCGAGCATACTGATCACTTCCTTGAGACACGACAGCAGGTAGCTGGAGGAATGCGCCTGAATATAGGTCGGCAAAAAATCCGGATCGAGGCTGATCACGCCGTCGGGCGTCGCTTCGAGTACATCGCAGATTTTAAGTTTTACATAGGTCTGGTCGCTCTCCTGCAAACCAAGCAACAGTTTGAAGTCCGGGCGTGCGCAATAAATCTGGCTGACGCAAGCATCACCGGCATTGGAGTCGGCGATTTCTGTTTCATAGGTGGTGTAACGCGCCAACACATCAGATTGTTCTGGGCGGCGCGACTCTATGTGATTTCCGGTGACCAGCGGCAGCGCCAGATAGATGGGTGTGTTGCAGGTGTTTGGTGGCACGTCCAGCGCCAGTGGCTCGGTGCTTCCGCCGAGCTCAAATAGACTGCCGTCCGGGAGTATCCCCGAGGCCTGGCTGATTACCAGCTTACCCATATTGAGGAACTGCAAGTCGATATCCAGATTGAGAAACCCCCAGGTGTAACCACCCAGCAATTGAGTGCGGCTCTTCATCTGGTGGTCGTAGTAGCGATCATTGTGCTGGAAGTGCTGTGGACGCAGCAGCATACCTTCCTGCCAAATGACTTTATGGATGTTCATGGTCAGTCATCTACCCTGGAAAGCACATCATGGTTGTTGCGGATACCGGCAGAATCGAGCGTCAGATCAGCATTCGTGACCGCCAGCGCAGAGATCTGCACGGTATAGCGCCATTTGGTTTCCGGCAGGTCGCGATAGGCGGCGAGTACACCAACATAACGGCTGCCCTCCCCCACGCTGAGTTTCAGCTCGACGGTCTCGCCGGGGCGCAGTTCAAGTTCTTCGCTAGTCACCAGGTCTGGAGCCAGAGACTTCCTGGCACGTTCATACAGACTGAAGAAGTCGGCGTTTTCGAAGGTCACCGGGTGCTTTAGCTCGAATAGACGAACAACGATTGGCGACGGACGCCCGTTCAGGTCCGGGTTCAACTGATCGCTGGCAGTCAGCTTCAGGTTGAGCTTGGTCATTTTCGAATAGGGCGACAACGACGTGCACCCGGCCAGCAGCACCAAGGTCATGACCGTTAGCACCGTCTTGAAAAAAGTGGTCGAACAGCGGGACATGCGCATCATCCTTGGTGGTCGGTGTATAGGGTGGAAATCAGGCGAATCTGTTCTTCGTAAGCCTGAGCAAAGTCACGGGCCAGCAGCCGCTCGCTCCAGTCATCGTCCTCACGCAGGCCCTGGTGATAACGACCGTAGGCTCTCCAGCGATTGCCGGAGGTGGCGAATAACGGCTTGTTATCTCGCTCGAAACGCAGGGTCAGCTGCTGCGGCGAGAAATGCTCCAGCGTTGCGCGTACGGCGGCGCGGCTGGCAGTGAGCAAGGCCACTTGATGGGCCTGCAAATCGCGGAATGCGCGAGAGATCGCCTGCTCGGCCGATAATTGACCAGGCTTGTCTGGCTGCAACAAAATGCCCAACGCTTCAACCGCATCGCCGGTCGTTTTAAGCGGGTTTTTGTTGCCGCCTTGCAAGGTGGTCCGGGCCAGGCGCAATTCGTTCTTGAGCTCATTGCGGGTGTGCAGGCTCTGCTGCAAACCGCCGACACTTTGCTTGAGCAAGTGTGCCGCGCTCAGCGCCAATGCTTCGCGGGCGTCATGGTCGAGGCCGTTCACATCCACGCCCAGCGTCGTCCCGAAACGTTCCCAGAACCCTTCACTCTGACGTTCGACCACTTTCGCCGCCGGCGCGGGTCCTACTGTGGCCTTGACCAGTTCCGGAACCAGCAGGTTTTCGATGTCAATACGCGCGCAATCGGCGCGCTGGCGGGCGTCCTCGATGGTGGTGTTCGGGGAGATCAGCTCTTCGATTTGCGAATACACGCGTTCTTGCTGCTCGAGGATCTTCAGCGGATCAAGGTCGAGGAAGGCTTCATCCGGAATGATACTGCCCGCAGCGCGTGGACGGCCGACTTCGCCAAAGGTCGTCGGATCACGCACCAGTCGCGCGAGAATCTTGAAGTCACCCAGTACATAGGTGCTGCCGTGCTCAATGCGCACCGCTTCGCCTCTGCGCAGGCGCGCACCGCTCTCCCCGTCCTGGATTCCATTACTGCTGGTATCGGTCAGGAAAAACATGTCTTCGCGGTAGCTGATGATCATGTGGTGATTGGACACGTGACGCTTTGGATCAGGGATGATCCAGTCGCAATCCTCGCCCCGGCCGACGACGCCCCCGGTCTGTTTGAAGGTCTTGCGGCACAAGTCCGTGGACGCGAATTGCTGGGTGCTCAGTATTTCGAGAACCAGTTCCATGGTGATACTCCTTACGGTCACTTGCCGCGATTGACCGCTTGCGGATCACCCAATGGGCGATAGGTGTTGTCGTCATGTTTGTAATTGCCACTACACCCGCCAAGGCCAAATAGAACGACGAGGGTCAGCAGGAAGGCTTGCCAGCAACGAACAGGCATCTGAGGTTCTCCAGAATGGACAAAGCGCCAACCCATTTGGGTGGCATTGTTAAAAGCCAGTGAGGTCCTTTGCCTACCCATCGAAATCTCCCAAACTGATGTTGAGGCGCCCGAGTCGGTAGAGCAGCGTGTGGCGTGGCAGGCCGAGTTCACGGGCGGCGAGAGTCTGGTTACCGTCGTTTTTACGCAGGCTATCGAGCAGCAGCCTGCGCTCGACCTGCTCCAGGCGTTCACGCAGGCTCCAGCGGCTGTCTGGCGGTAAGGTTTGCGTGCGCAGGGAGAAATGCTCGGCCAGCAACTCGCCGTCTTCGCATAGCAAAACCGCGCGTTCGACCATCGCTTTGAGTTCGCGCACGTTGCCTGGGAAGGCATAACCGGACAGATGATCCAGCGCTTCTTCGGACCAACGCAGCGCATCGCGCTGCAAAAACGAACAGGCTTTATCGGCAAAGTGTCGGGACAGGTCGAAAATGTCGGCTTCGCGCTGACGCAGGGCCGGCAACTCAATCGGAAACTGCGCGAGACGGTAATACAGGTCCTCACGGAACTTGCCTTCACTCACCAGTACCGACAAGTCACGGTGAGTCGCGGCGATAATGCGCACGTCGATTTTATGAGTGTCGCTGGAGCCCAGCGGGCGAATCTCGCCTTCCTGCAACACGCGCAACAACTTGGCTTGCAGCGACAATGGCATGTCACCAATCTCATCGAGCAACAAAGTGCCGCCATTGGCCGCGTCGAACAGTCCGGCGCGGTCACGGTCGGCACCGGTGAACGCACCTTTGCGATAGCCGAACAGCTCGCTTTCCAGAAGATTTTCGGGGAACGCCGCGCAGTTCTGCACGATGAATGTCTGCGAGCGTCGTGGGCCGCAATCGTGAATCGCCCGCGCGACCACTTCCTTGCCAGTGCCGGTTTCACCGCGCAGCAGCACTGTGTACGGGCTGTGCAGGACTTTGCTGATCAACGCACGGGTCTGGCGCATGGCCAGACTCTCACCGATCAATCCGTAACCGCTGGCACAGGGCAGGCTGACAGGCACTGGCGACAAATCCACGGCGGGCTGACGCGAGCGTTGCAGCAGATTCAGTTGGCCCAGCACGAACGAGCCTAACTGCCCGAGCGAGTCTGCAAAGACTTGCAAATCAATGTGCCGGTGACTCGCACAGAGCAACAAGCCTTTGACCGCTTTGAGTTGATTGACCAGCGGCACACACAACAGAGATTGCCAAGGTGATGCCTGTGGCGGCATGAAACTGGTTTCGTGGAGGCTGCTGCTCAACCCCTCGAGACTTACCACGCGGTTCTGGCACAGAGAAAATTGCAGCAATTGCCCACCGCTGTAATCCGCTGGCAGGCTCGCCACTTCGCGTGATTGCAGTATGCCGTTGAGGCACTCGGCGTTCATCCCAAGGCATGTGTGAGTCGCATCCAGCAAGTAGAGTTGCGTCAGTTCGCAACCGCTTAGCTCGGCCACCCCTTGCACCAATTCACCCAGCAGCGCAGCATCGTTCGCCGCACGTGACAACTTGGTAAACTGCCCCAGCAAAGCTTCGGCATAGGCCAGTGGTTGCGATACCTGAGTGAACATCACACCCACCTCAGGCGAACTCGCAAATCACGCTGGCGCCACCGTCGAGCGTGGCATGCACACGCTTGAGGCTTTCACCGCAGGCCATCGCATCGAGCAAGCGGTCGGCCACCAGCGGTAACACATGCAGATCGAGCAAGTGGTCGATCAGGCGTGCGCCGCTGTCACTCTGCGTGCAGCGTTCGGCCAAATGATCGACGAGGCTTTGGCAATAGGTGAAAGCCAGCTGAAGACGGTTCAGACGCTCGCCCAGCCGGCCGAGTTTGATTTCAATCAGTTCACGCAGCACCGGACCTCCCACCGGGTAGTAAGGCACCACTCGCATGCGCGCCAGCAGCGCCGGCTTGAAGTGTTTGCTGAGTATCGGGCGAATGGTTTCTTCCAGCACTTCGGCGGCGGGCCGCGCGCCGTTATCGCAGAGGTCGATGATGCGGTCGCTGCCCAGGTTCGAGGTCATCAGGATCAACGTATTGCGAAAATCGATTTCGCGTCCTTCACCGTCGTTGGCCACGCCTTTGTCGAAGATCTGGTAAAACAGGTTCAGCACGTCCGGGTCGGCTTTCTCGACTTCGTCAAGCAAGACGACGGAATACGGTTTCTGGCGCACCGCTTCAGTGAGCATGCCTCCCTCGCCGTAACCGACATAGCCCGGTGGCGCACCGATCAGGCGCGACACAGTGTGTTTCTC
Organism: Pseudomonas sp. P8_241; assembly: GCF_034008315.1. Classification (NCBI taxonomy): domain Bacteria; kingdom Pseudomonadati; phylum Pseudomonadota; class Gammaproteobacteria; order Pseudomonadales; family Pseudomonadaceae; genus Pseudomonas; species Pseudomonas sp. P8_241. The sequence goes on from NZ_CP125377.1 coordinate 4,365,976, forward strand.
CTGAAACTCGGACATGTTGATGGTCGTAATAAAACGATCGCCGCCATACAGCAAGTCAGCCAGAGCCAGTGCGGTTTCGGTCTTGCCGACACCGCTCGGGCCGACCAACAGGAATACGCCAACGGGGGCTTGCGGATTGTTCAGACCTGCCGCAGTGGCACGCATAGTGCGATCCAGGGCGCGAACGGCTTGCTCCTGACCACGAATGCGCATGCGCAGTTCGGTGGCGAAAGTGGCGACCTTGGTGTTGTGTTCGCGGGCCAGTTGCGCCAATGGCACGCCGGTCCAGGCACTGATGACTTCGGCCACCAGGCGCGGGCAGACTTCGAAACTCACCAGACGCTCTTTTACTTGAGCCTCGGTCAAGGCGCGGTGGGCGGCGTTCAGCGATGCTTCCAGAGACTCAACGCTTTGTAATTCATCGGCATGAAGGGATTCGATCACCGCGCCTTGCTCAATCGTCGGCTCGACGGCGCTGGCTTCACGGGCCATGGCCAGTCGCTGACGCAGATCCAGCAGCTGCTCGGCCAGTGCTTTCTGTTCAGTCCACAGCGATTCCAGCGCGATCATTTCGCTTTCGGCTTCGTCGAGGCGATGCTCCAACGCCTTCAGCGCTGGGTAATCGATCAGCAAACCGGCGTCTCCATCACGGCACAGAGCCTGGCGCTGACGGCCACTTTCAGCCAGTTCACTACGCAGGCGCTCAAGGCTTTCCGGGGCAGCCGCGAGGCTGATGCGCACACGGGCGCAGGCTGTGTCGAGCACGTCGACCGCCTTGTCCGGCAGCTGGCGACCCGTCAGGTAACGGGCGGACAGTTCAGCGGCAGCAACCACTGCGTCATCGCGCAGGTAGATGCCGTGGCTCTTTTCGTAAACCTGAGCCAAGCCACGCAGAATAGTGACGGCTTCACTGACCGTCGGCTCGTGCAATTGCACCGGTTGGAAACGACGAGCCAGTGCGGGATCCTTTTCGAAGTACTTCTTGTACTCCGCCCACGTGGTGGCGGCGATGGTGCGCAACTCGCCACGGGCCAGGGCCGGTTTCAGCAAGTTGGCCGCGTCGGAGCCACCGGCATTGCCACCCGCGCCGATCAGCGTGTGAGCTTCGTCAATGAACAGGATGATCGGATGCGGCGAGGCTTTGACTTCGTCGATGACGCCCTTGAGGCGGCGTTCGAACTCGCCTTTGACGCTGGCGCCCGCTTGCAACAGGCCAACGTCCAGCGAGAGCAACTCGACGCCTTTGAGCACAGGGGGCACTTCACCGGCGGCGATGCGCAAGGCCAAGCCTTCGACGACCGCGGTTTTACCGACACCGGCTTCGCCGACAACAATAGGGTTGCTCTTGCGCCGACGAGCGAGGATATCGATCATCTGCCGGAGCGCGCCATCACGGCACAGCACCGGGTCGAGTTTGCCGTCGCGAGCCTGTTGAGTCATGTTGTGGGTAAAACGCTCCAACAGCGATTCACCCGGTGCGGTGGGTTTGCCAGTGGCCGCTGGTTCTTTCTGTGACAAGGCGAACTCTTTGAGACGCTCGATGTTCAGCCTCGCCAGCAACGGCTGGTAGCGACTGCCGGCATAACGCATCGGGTTGCGCAGCAGCGCGAGGATCAGCGCAGCCTGTTCAACCTGGCTCTGCCCCAGTTCGAGGTTGGCCACCAGCAACGCATCTTGCAGCCATTGCAGCAGTTCCGGGGCGAACACCGGATTGCGCGAGCCGCTGTGTTCCATCCGGGAGTGCAATGCAGCGCTCAATACACCGGCGTCCATCCCGGCATCTTGCAATGCACGGACGAGCAAGCCTTGCGGGCGCTCCAGCAAACCCAGCAGCAAGTCTTCGATCAGGATTTTGCTGCCGCCGCGGGCGACGCAACGCTCAGCCGAACGCTCCAGATCGCGACGGGTTTCGGCATCCAGGGCGTGGATAAGTTGTTGCAGGTCTACGTTGATCATGGATCATCTGTCCTTAATGAATTTTGCTGCCCAGCGTCACCACGCCGTCCGCTCTTTCGCGGCCCAGCCAACTGGTCCATCCCAGACGACAGGCGTTCTGCTCGCCGATGCGCTGCTCGGGAATTTCGTCCTGTCGCAGTACCAGGCGAATGTCGTAATCGAGCGGGTCACGCAGAGTGAACCGAACCAGCGCGCGCAACGGCTGGTAACCGAAACCGATCGGCAGAAATTCGTGAAAGCGTTGCCAATCGAGTTGGGTGATGTGGATGCGGAATTTGCCGCTGCGGTCGCGTACGTGTTCGCCCAGTACCAGGTCTTCGCCCAGCAGACTGTTGGCACGACCCAGACGATTGCGCTGTTCGTCGAGCATTTCCACGCGACGCTCGATGCACTGCTCGATAAACAGGTTTTCGTGCTTGAAGTAGTAACGCAGTACCGCCTCAATCAGCGCCGCAGAGTGCGCCCGCAAGCTGAGCAACCCGAGGTACGGCAGCAGGCGCTTCCAGTTCAGTTCCCCGGCCTTGCGGATCTCTTCGCCGCCTAGACCGATCAAGGCAAACAGCTGTGAGGAAAACGGGTCGAGCGCGCCGCTCAGGAATCGCGCGCGGTAGCGATACTTGCGCCAGATCGGCAACATCAGCCGGTGCAGGCGATGGTGAAACAGATCGAGGAAGTTGCGCGTCGAATTGCCTTCTTCGCTGTCGCCCAGAGCCTGTTCGCCATAGAACGCCGGTAGCGGCGAACCGGACCCCACCAGGCCGATCAGGTTGAATCGCAGTCGCGCGCGCATCTGCCCGTGTTCTTCGAAAAACTCCACGCGATCGACGTCGCTGCCAGGGAAACCCAGACTCGGGTTGGCCTGGAACTCCAGCTGGTCGTACAGCTCCTCTTCGCTCATGTACGGGTGAGCCACACGCAGCCGGTCGAGTACCAGCAGTACGGCCTGAAACAGCGAATACTCGCGTATTACCCGGGTCAACCCGCTTAAAGCAGGGGCTGCAAGCCCATACGTGGCGCCCATTGGTACACCTCTCCCTGTGTGCTTTTTACCCGTAGCTCGTGGAACGAATTGAGACTGGCGTAAAGCGCGAAAAACTCGTTGAGAACCGAAGCGAACACGAACAGGTCCCCTTCGCCGATATAGCCTTGCGGGTCGATGGTCAGCTCGGTGCGCAGTCCTCGCACCGGCAAACCGCGATGCAATCGGTCGACATGCTGATGCTCAATCGACTTGAGCCCGTCGAGCAGACGCTTGCTGACCTTCTCTGCCTGCTGATCGTAGTAACGCGGCAGATCGTAGGTTTCGAGAATGACCTTCAGCGCGTTGACGTCGGCCAGGGACAGATAGTTAAGCGACATATTGCTGATCAGTTTCCACAGGAAGTCACCGTTCAGCGGCGGCGCGAAACTTGCGGTGACCGGGGTGATGTTGCGGAAACCGAGGAACTCCGGCGTGCCTTCGCAGGCCATGTTGATATCACCGAGCTTGAGTCTGCGCGGCAGATTCTGGTTGGTGCACATCAGCTCGATTGACAAGGTTTCGTGAGCTTCGGTGTGGCGGATGCCAAAGCTCAGATAGGTATCGAGGCCGTCGTGGAGCAATGACGAACGCTGGTGGACGCTGTAATGCGGACGGCTGTTGGGCACGTCGAAACTCGGATCGTGTTCGAAGGATTCGAACGGCACGTATTCCTGATAACCGGTGCCGCCGGGCTTCCAGCCGGTCACCGTTTCCACGGAAAACACACCGCAGCTTTCCAGGTTATGTTCTGTGGGCAGTAGCAGGTATTCGTCCTGCTTTCCATCGAGACGAATCGGTAACGCATCGTGCTTGAACAAATTAACGATGGGGGTGCAATGCAGCTTCACGTTGTCCAGGGTCGGAGGCATGCGCAGGTTGCCGCTCTTGCGAATGTCGAAACGCAACTCCAGTCCCCGCATCTGTTTCAGCGTGTCTTGCGGCAGCGCCTTGAGCAGATCCAGACCGAGGACATCGACGAACATGAACTTGTCCTGGAAGGCGAAGTATTCCTGCAGATAGCGGTAACCGCGGAAGGTGTTCAGCGGATAAGGGATCAACGCCTCGTCTTCGGCAAACCCCACCGGTTGTACGCGGTTGCATGGCATCTTGAACGCCATTGGCTTGCCGTCGACACCTTTGATTGCCATGCCGGCGCTATCGAGCGGAATCAGTTCAATACCTTCCAGATTACGCAACAAACTCAGGTACAGCATTTGACTGATGTAACGCTCGCCAGCCAAGTGCAGACGCAAGCGGTTCAATTCCAGCTCGCCAAGGTGGCCGTCGGCGCTCATCTCCAGGCGCAGGTTCAGCAACGAACCACTGCCCTTCACCGAATACGTCAGTCCGGTCAGATCCAGTGCCTGAACTTCGGTCGGGTAACAGGTGCGGAAACCACAATGTACCTCGTCGATCTGCTGACTCTGGACCGGCGTATCGCGCCCAACCATCAATGCAGGTCCGGAGCGCTTCAGCGGGTCGAACTGCAAAATGCTGAACGCAGGCAGCGGCCGCATGTAGTTCGGCCACAGCAATTGCATCAGCGAGTGGCTGACCTCAGGCAATTCATCGTCGAGCTTCTGCCGTAGACGACCGGTCAGAAACGCAAAGCCTTCCAGCAACCGCTCAACATCCGGATCACGTCCGGCCTGCCCGAGGAAAGGCGCCAACGCAGGGTTGCGCTCGGCAAATCGGCGGCCTAACTGGCGAAGTGCCGTGAGTTCGCTTTGGTAGTAATGGTTAAAGGACACAGTCGGCTACCCGCTTTTCTTGTTCGCGAAAGGTGTGAGGTCAGTGGCGTTAAAGAAACGTCCCGAACGTCGATGCCGATCAATCAATAAAATTGTTTCGATCTCCGTCATGTGCTGACTTTGACTTGGCCGTTGCCATCCAGGCGCGCGGCAAAGCTGACCCGTCGCTTGAAACCCTCAACTTCCATAAGCGCGTTGATGCTGAAGGACAAGCGGAGCTGTTCGTGGTCAGGCGGTAGGGAGATGACATGCACGTTGCTCAGGCGTGGCTCGTAGGCTTCTATGAATTTCTCGATAGCCAAACGGGCCTGACTCAAGGCGTCGTGCAGGCTCAGACGCATGTCATTGAGATCGGGAAGCCCGTAATCGGACAGCGTTTGCACACTGCCCGCACGTGTACTCAACATCTTGGCCAGATGGGCAGCCACCGACGCCATGGCGCAAAACTCGAGGCTGCAATCGATGCGTTTTCCAGCATCGCCACCCAGGCGTTCGAAAAGGCTGCCGTATCCAGTCATGAGTCAGGCTCCGCTTACTCTTTATCCAGCTTGCCGACCAGTGACAAGGTGAAGTCTGCGCCCATGTATTTGAAGTGGGGCCGCACGTTCAGGCTCACGCGGTACCAGCCTGGCTCGCCTTCGACATCACTGACGATGATCTGGGCAGCACGCAGTGGACGGCGGCCACGGACTTCGGCGCTGGGGTTTTCCTGGTCGGCCACGTACTGACGGATCCATTTGTTCAGCTCCTGCTCAAGATCAGTACGTTCTTTCCACGACCCGATCTGCTCGCGCTGCAGTACTTTCAAGTAGTGAGCCAGGCGGTTGACGATCATCATGTACGGCAGTTGGGTGCCGAGCTTGTAGTTCAGTTCGGCCGTCTTGCCCTCTGCACTGTTGCCGAAGAACTTTGGCTTTTGCACCGAGCTTGCGGAGAAGAACGCCGCGTTGTCGGAGCCTTTGCGCATGGTCAGAGAAATAAAGCCCTCTTCCGCCATCTCATATTCACGACGATCGGAAACCAACACTTCGGTAGGAATCTTGGTTTCGATTTCGCCCATGCTTTCGAAATGGTGCAACGGCAGGTCTTCCACCGCGCCACCGCTTTGCGGGCCAATGATGTTCGGGCACCAGCGGAATTTGGCGAAGCTATCGGTCAATTTGGTGCCGAACGCGTAGGCGGTGTTACCCCACAGGTAGTGTTCGTGGCTATTGGCTACGGTTTCCTTGTACACGAACGACTTCACCGGGTTTTCTTCCGGGTCGTAGGGGTTGCGCAGCAGAAAACGCGGGACGGTAAGACCTACGTATCGGGCGTCTTGCGATTCGCGGAAACTCTGCCATTTGGCGAATTGCGGGCCGTCGAAATGATCTTTGAGATCCTTCAGGGCCGGCAAACCAGTGAAGTTTTCCAGGCCGAAAAACTGCGGGCCGGCTGCGGCGATGAACGGCGCGTGGGACATGCAGGCCACACTGGACACGTACTGCATCAGCTTTACGTCCGGCGAGCTTGGAGTCATGAAGTAGTCCGCAATGATCGCGCCCACCGGCTGACCACCAAACTGACCGTATTCAGCGGTATAAATGTGCTTGTACAGGCCAGCCTGCATCACTTCCGGTGAATCTTCGAAATCGTCCAGCAGGTCTTCTTTGGAAACGTTGAGAATCTCGATCTTGATGTTTTCGCGGAAGTTGGTGCGCTCGACCAGCAATTGCAGGCCACGCCACGAGGATTCCAGAGACTGGAAGTCCGAGTGGTGGAGGATTTCGTCCATTTGACGGCTGAGTTTGGCATCAATCTCGGCGATCATGCGGTCAACCATGGCTTTCTTGACCGGTTCACCATCGTTCTGCGGTTTGAGCAGCTCCTCGATGAACGCTGACACGCCGCGCTTGGCGATGTCGTAGGCTTCGTCGCCCGGCGTCAGGCGGGTTTCGGCAATGATGCTGTCGAGAATGCTGAATTCGCCCTGCTCGTTGTTGTTCTGCTGTGCTGCGCTAGTGCTCATTGTCTTGGCTTCCTTGGCTGATGGGGACTCAGGCATCCTGAGCGGCGGTGCTCAAGCCCAGCTCACCCAGAACGCGAGCGCGGGATTCGTCGTCGGCGAGTACGCCTTCGATGGCTTTGCGAAATGCCGGTGCGTTACCCAGCGGCCCCTTGAGGGCTACCAGCGCATCGCGCAGTTCCATCAGTTTTTTGAGCTCAGGCACTTGCTCGACCAGGCTGGCCGGATTGAAGTCCCTCATTGAGTTCACATGCAGCTTCACCGCCAGCTCTTGCGTGTCGCTGTCTTCCTGCAGTCGGTTCGGTACGCTAAGTGTCAGGTTCAACTCTTGTTTGGCCAGCACGTCGTCGAACGTCATCTTGTCGATGCTGATCGGCTTGCGATCTTCGACCTTGCGCTCATCCTTGCGGTGGGTGTAGTCACCGATTGCCAGCAGTTTCAACGGCAGTTCGATCTCCTCCCTGGCAGCACCGGTGGCAGGTTTGAAAGTGACGTTGATGCGTTCCTTGGGGGCTACCGAGCCTTCTTTGGCCATGGCTTTTCTCCTTGCGGTTGTGGCCCTGAGGCCTATTGCAGTACCACTTCGAGATCGAGGTGACACAGCCTGCGATAAATCTCTTCCTTGCATTCACGTACGGCATGGTTCTGTGGCAACAACTCGCAGCAGCTATGCAGCAAATGCAGCACGTCCAGTACAAGGTCGGGCTCCCAGGCGTTAAGGCCCGAGCCCTGTAGTGTCTGGTCCAGTGTTTCGAGCTGGGTCTTGGCCAATTCGTACTTTTTTGCCATGAAGCACAGCCGCGCCAGAGCGAACTGCCAGAAGAATCTAACGCGCCCGCCCTGGGCGCCTTGCAAGCCCGGCTTGAGGGACTGCACGGCCGCCTTGAGGCCTTCCGTGCGCAGAATCGGCAGGGCTTCTTCCAGGGCCAGCTCCCAGGCGGACTGCGCGTCGATGGCTTCGACCTTGCGCGGCGTACTGGCGGATTGCAGGTGTGGCATGACGTTGGCGGCGATCCATGCCTGAGTGGCTGGATCGGCAAACGGGGAGCCATCATGAAAACGCAATTCGACAATGCCTGGCAGGCGCTGAATCAACAGCGCGAAATGGATTTCCACTTCTCGCATCGCCATTTCCGCGCTCAAGCCCTGAAGGCATTCCCAAACCATCCGTTGGCCATCAAACCAAAACGGGGCCTTTGCGACACTCGCCTCCAGCTCCACCAGCAGGTCGGCGTACTTGGACTGGTCATATTGGGCCTGATAGGCCTTCAGCCTGTCCGTCGGCAAACCGCGCAATGCAGTGATTTGCTCGGAATTACGTTCAGGGACGACGTCAATGGGTAACCACAGAAGCGTTCGATTGAGGCGATAGGCCCGCAGGTCGGTGGCTTTCTGCTTGAGCCACCACGCGCATAAAGGCCGTGCCGCCTCCTGCTGATCGCGCAGGGCCTTATGGGCGTCTTTTTCGTTGTCGATCGTAGCGCCAGGGGTAAACAACTGTGTAGCTGCTTGCTTGACCTGAGCCACTGTTGCGCCCACCACACCAGGCTCTGGCTGGTTGTTTGCAGCACGCAGAACCCTGCTTCTCAAGCGGCGAGTGATCGGCAACAGCAGCGGCGCATCGCCACCCAGATGCTCTGCGCAGGCGGCATCGAGACCTTCAAGGTGTTCAACCAGTTGGCGGAACACCGGCAACTGCTCTTTGATTGCGACACTGTCAGTGAGTACCTGCTCAAGCCGCGGCACCAGCCAGCCGACAGCCGCAGCGCGGGTTCGCCACTTGACCGGGTGGATCTGCGACCACGAGTGCTTACACAAGTGATGCATGAGCCCACAGCCGGCCACCAGGCCGGAAAAGGACTCACGCTGGTACAGCGCCCACGTTACCCAGCTCGCAACCCGCAAGTCCTTGGACTGAGTACGTAGCAACGCCTCACCGACTTCCTGCACTTTCAGCCAGTCAACCTGCCCGCTTTCATGCATCGATCGGGCTTTGGCCAACTCGCTTTCCAACGTCTCGAACTCGCTCGAAAAACGAACGTCTTCACCTGCAAAGGACTGCTCACCAATAGCTGACTTCGCGAGTTCAAGATAGTGAGCCGATAGCTTGCTTGAATAGGACATTTACGGCTCGTCCTGTAGCGTGAGTTCACGCGCAAAACCAGTGCTGGCGACAGACTGAAAGTTTTCCAGACAACTGCCGGCCATCACTACTTGCCGCTGATTGCCATACAGATCGCGCTGCCGCAAGCAGCCAAAGCTAGCGATCAGCACCGGTCCGAGGAGGTAGCCGCAAAGCACCTCATCAAGCTGCGACCCACCCGGACCCAGGCTCCAGCGCGCTCGCGGCAAAACCGTATCCCGGGTAGCGCAGAAATGATCCGCCCCGCTAATCAGGGCTTTGCGGACTGACCTCATCAGAGGTGAACTCGCTGCATACTAATTCCATTCACGACGCTACGGTTTGGCGTAATCGATCCCAGACTGACCCTGAACCGATTCCCCTAAAAGCGACTGGAAGTATTGAGTTTTGCGCCACGCATTGATGTAGGAGTTATCTGCAAGCAACGAAGGAAATGCCCTGAAATTTGATCCGGGGTGTTGCGCTACCTCTCGAGCTGACAACCGTAAAGCTGTGCCCATGATGATGTGTCGTTACAGGGTTTCCAGCAGGGCAATCATTGGCTGAGGATGGCCATTATCGGCTGCACGTAAAAATGCTGGTGCTGTTGATAAAGACCAGCAACTGGCATCCAAAATAGATCTTTTACCACCTGCAACCGTCAGTCAGTGCTCATTGGCACATTCACCTTGGCTTTGATGAAGGGCACGCCGGGAGATAAATAAGGCCTGATGAAATCAGCCACACTTTCCTTATGCTTGCGTTTGCAAAAAACATTTAGACTCCAGTTCGTCTTATAGTCATTCCCCGCCAAAATGACGCTATATTTTAAATCCACCACCTCTCTATTAGTCGCAATGGCCAACTGTGTAAGCTCCTCCCACTTGAAAGCATGGTGATGATATTGGGTGTGCATGGCTTGATAATCCTTCGAATTGGCCATCGACAAGTACATCAAACCCATCCCCCCCCCGGACCTATGAGCGCACCGATCAAGAACGCAGGATCAAGGGTTGCAAGAAAGAAGGCTGACTCATCCCGCTATAGACGGAGTACATGATGAATCCAGCCCCAACTATTACAACGGACATAAATACGAACATGCAGTTAGCCACAAACGTATTGTAATTACGCGCCCGTATCGTCCAGCCCAATAATTCGGGCTCATTGGCGTATTTCCAGTGCAACTGCGGCGGCAACTCAAGGGCTTTGTTAAAGTTAAACATCGTCAAGCTCATCGCTCATTGACAGGGGAACAATCAACTGCAAGGGCTGAATGTGTTTATTGGCCGGCAGCACACCACTCTCTTGCGTCAGTTCGCTGGTAAAGACATTGTTGAGCCGGTCTGCTTCATTCGTGGTTCATTCCAACGCCAGTCGAAACATGTATCCCCGGAAGTCCGAGCGCTGACGTACGTCGGGCGGATAGGTAATCTCCAGTTCCAGGATCGGCCGTCGGGTCGTGGTTTCGACCCACACCTGCCACTGCCGGTGCTGGTCTGTAGCGGCATAACGGAAGTCCGCCGGCCTGACTGTGCGGGCGGGCGGGCACGCTGGGCAGTTCGCCGAGCTGTTGTGGAACGGACATCTATATCAGCCGTTTCGCGCCGCTTGCGGTTAAACACCCATGGCATCGTAATTAGTTCAGAACATCCACTTTTCCGACAATACAAGGAACGGCAGGCGGTAAATGTGTTTTGACCAAGGTTACTACCTCATTTTTTCTATCGCGTTTAAAAAACACATACAGACTCCCTTCGGTCATGTAAATAGAACCTTCCTTCGGCACGCTATAGCCAACCTCCACCATATCTCTATTTGTCGCGATCGTTAGTTTTGTCAGTTCATTCCAATGAAAAAAATGATTGTGATATTGAGTATGTAGCTCTCGGTAGCTCTTTGAGTTCGCCATTGACAGGTACATCAACCCCATCCCCCCCGGACCTATGAGCGCACCGATCAAGAACGCAGGATCAAGTGTTGCAAGAAAGATAAACATCACTGCCGTTATGCCCGCAAACCACTTTACAAACGGCAATACCCATTTGGGAAAGTCTTTCCATTTGCAATACTCCACACCAGATTCCGTGAAGCGATAGGCGAAATTCATGCGCTGATGGGTCATCCAAGAAATCACAAATGAAAAAAACATATAGAAACACAGGCAAAATACAAATTTGGAGGCGACACTTTCATTTGCATCAGCCGTCGCATACAAAAAATAAGACCACCCCATAATCACCAGAGACATAAACGCAAACATACAATTAGCCACAAACGTATTGTAATTACGCGCCCGTATCGTCCAGCCCAATAATTCGGGCTCATTGGCGTATTTCCACTGCAGTTGCGGCGGCAAATCAAGGGCTTTGTTAAAGTTAAACATCGTCACGCTCATCGCTCATTGACAGGGGAACAATCAACTGCAAGGGCTGAATGTGTTTATTGGCCGGCAGCACACCGCTCTCTTGCGTCAGTTCGCTGGTAAAGACATTGTTGAGCCGGTCTGCTTCATTCGTGGGCCATTCCAACGCCAGTCGAAACATGTATCCCCGGAAGTCCGAGCGCTGACGTACGCCGGGCGGATAGGTAATCTCCAGTTCCAGGATCGGCCGTCGGGTCGTGGTTTCGACCCACACCTGCCACAGCCGGTGCTGGTATGTAGCGGCATAACTGAAGTCCGCCGGCCTGACTGTGCGGGCGGGCACGCAGGGCAGTTCGCCGAGCTGTTGTGGAACGGACATCTATATCAGCCGTTTCGCGCCGCTTGCGGTTAAACACCCATGGCATCGTGATTAGTTCAGAACATCCACTTTTCCGACAATACAAGGAACGGCAGGCGGTAAATGTGTTTTGATCAAGGTTACTACCTCATTTTTTCTATCGCGTTTAAAAAACACATACAGACTCCCTTCGGTCATGTAAATAGAACCTTCCTTCGGCACGCTATAGTCAACCTCCACCATATCTCTATTTGTCGCGATCGTTAGTTTTGTCAGTTCATTCCAATGAAAAAAATGATTGTGATATTGAGTATGTAGCTCTCGATAGCTCTTTGAGCTCGCCATTGACAGGTACATCAACCCCATCCCCCCCGGACCTATGAGCGCACCGATCAAGAACGCAGGATCAAGTGTTGCAAGAAAAATAAACATCACTGCCGTTATGCCCGCAAACCACTTTACAAACGGCAACACCCATTTTGGAAAGTCTTTCCATTTGCAATACTCCACGCCAGATTCCGTGAAGCGATAAGCGAAATTCATGCGCTGATGGGTCATACCGACGATCACCAAAAACATGGCCGTACAAAAAAACACACAAGACAATGTACGCCAAGGCTGACTCATCCCGCTATAGACGGAGTACATGATGAATCCAGCCCCAACTATTACAACGGACATAAATACGAACATGCAGTTAGCCACAAACGTATTGTAATTACGCGCCCGTATCGTCCAGCCCAATAATTCGGGCTCATTGGCGTATTTCCATTGCAGTTGCGGCGGCAAATCAAGGGCTTTGTTAAAGTTAAACATCGTCACGCTCATCGCTCATTGACAAGGGAACAATCAACTGCAAGGGCTGAATGTGTTTATTGGCCAGCAGCACACCACTCTCTTGCGTCAGTTCGCTGGTAAAGACATTGTTGAGTCGGTCTGCTTCATTCGTGGTCCATTCCAACGCCAGTCGAAACATGTATCCTCGAAAGTCCGAGCGCTGACGCACGCCGGGCGGATAGGTAATCTCCAGTTCCAGGATCGGCCGTCGGGTCGTGGTTTCGACCCACACCTGCCACAGCCGGTGCTGGTCTGTATCGGCATAACTGAAGTCCGCCGGCCTGACGGTGCGGGCGGGCACGCTGGGCAGTTCGCCGAGCTGCTGGGGGTCGACCCAGTTGCCGTTAAGAAACTGGTCGTGGACGGCGGCGGTGTTCAAGGTGCGCAGATCACCTTCGGAAAAATGGCTCTTTTCCACCAGCCACGGTTGCAAGGTCAGCGCTTTGCCCGCCACTGCGACGGGCACCTGGATCTGTACCCAGAAGCCCAGCCCCCTGCTCGGCATCCGGTCGCCGTCGTAATGCAAGGCTCTGCCCATCACGGTGGGTCGTTGCAGGGTTTCCAGCAGGGCGAACATTTGTTGGGCATGGCCTTCATCGCCCTGCCACTCGGGTATAGCCCCGCGCCCCCAACTGCAACGGTGCAGCCACAGACGCAGCCCTTCACGTTTGTAACGGTTGGCGGCCATGGTGATCATCAGATAAGCGATGCCAAGGCCGGCCAATATGACTGTTACCGGGGTGGACATGACCCAGGCAAAACCAAACCAGTAACCGAGACCTGCGCCAGCCAGTTGGCTCGCGGACACTAGCGTCATCCCGAATACCACACCAAATTTTGTCCAAAGCAGCGCTTCCTCCTGCTTACTGGTGGCACTATCGACATCATGGGAAATCTGCCAAGCCTCAAGCCCGGCCGCAACAGCCCCCAAGGCCGCCCACGTCACCGTGCGCCAAATCAGCCCTTTCGAAAACGTTGCAAACTCGTTGGCTACCGCAGCCTTGGCAGCCTCTCCTTTGGCCAGCCCTTGTTCAGCGGCAGACAGCCAACGTTTATAAGCTACCTGAGCCACCTTGAGCGTTTCCGCACCCAGCTCACCAACCATCCCCCCCGCCCGACTCCACGCCGGCCCCACCCACAACGCCGCAACGGCATTGCCCGCATACGCCGCATTGGCCCCGACAACCCGCCACTCCTGCGCGGAAAACCGCCCGTCGTTCTGCGCCTGCCGAGCGCTGTGATGCAGGTTCCAGGCGTTCAGGCCGACCAACAGGGCCGGCAGGGCGTGGCCCAGGTTCTGGTTCATCCAGGCTTTCGTGCGGGTTATGTGCTCATAGGTGCCTGTCAGCTTGAGTTGGGCCAGCACTTCGCTTTGCCCCAGGTCGGCGAGCCAGTGGTTGATTTGCACCAGCCCCGCCGCAAGCCGCGTGTGGCCCGAGGCGTGGGCGAGGATCTGGTTGGGGCGGCTCAGGAACAGGTTTTTCAGTGAGGCTTCATGGGCCTGCTGGGCAATGCGCGCGGCGCGTTGATCGTACGCCGCGCCGGGGCGCAGCAGCACCCTTTGGGCGACGTTGATCCTGTTCTTGACGGCCTCGACCTCCAGCAGCCAGGCTTGATAATCACGCGGGTAGTTTGGGTTGAAGAGCAGTTGCGTGGCGCTGGAGATTTCGCTGGAGATCAGCACCTGGGGCACGGCGAGGATAAGCCCTGCCTGCTGCTTCATGGCCGGCAGCAACATGCCACTGAGCCCGTGCCAGGCCTCCTTCGCCTGGTGGTTGGCGACCTTGATCAAGGTTGTCATGGCCTGCCTGGCCGTGCTGCTCATGGCCTGGTAGAGCTTGCTGTTGCGCAGCGTCTCCAGGTCCAGTACCGCCTTGATTTCGCTGAAGCGAGTGGCGAGGTTTGTCGCGCCCGCCGCCGAGGCAGGCGTCAGGACCGGCGAGCTGCCGTTCCCTTCACGGCCCTGATAGTCCAGTTTGCCGGTGGTGCTGAAGTTGTGCGACACGGTCCTGATCAAGGTGGCGACTTCGGCATTGAAATTGAACAGCGCCATGCCGAACAGGGTGCTCGGTTGGCGGGCCTGCGCGCACAACCACAGTTGGCCGTTTTCGCCGTTGCCCAGGACGGTGTAAAGGGCGTGGGCGGTTTCCAGTAACTGACTGGCGTGCCCTTCATCGCAGGTATCGTGGTAGACCTCCTCCGCGCCCGGACCCAGCTGATCCAGCCAGGTCAGCAGGTCGCGCTCGCTGCGCTGGCCATGCTCGCGCAGCCGCCGCGCCTCGGCGGTGGTCTGACGCAGGTACTGCTGTACGTCGTCAAAGCGCACATCTTCGCGCCACAAGCGCTTGGCGTTCCACTCTTCCAGGGCCTGCTGCCATTGGCGATGATCGGGCAACTGGCCCCATCTGGCCTTGAACGAGGCCATGCCGGCTTCCACGGTTGAGGTGGCGCCCAGCGTCACCAATCCCACCTGGTCGGCGGACGCCAGGTCCTTGCCGCACTCGACTTCATCCTGGGCTTTCAGGAGCGCATACAGGTCATCGTTGCAGGCTTGACGTTGCACCGGGTCGGTCAGCGCGTCGGGCACAAACGCCTCGGTATCAAACCCGCACAAACGCTGCACGGCGATTGCGCTTTCCACCGGGTATTGATGCAGGCTTTCAAACCGGCTTTGCTCCAGGAGGCGACCGGTCAGGTTCACGGTCAGGTCATCGATCAGGGCCAGCGGATCATCCAGGGCGATAAACAGCGCGGTGTCCTGTTCCGGCACCCGGCCCCGTACCAGCGCCTCTTCGAACGCGGCCTTGAAGGGCGCGCCGGGCTCCGTCGCGGTGGTCGGCAATAGCGTACTGGTAAAGCCGGGAGGCGTTGCGCCGTAGACCAGGATATCGGCCACGCTATTGCCCAGCTCGGTGATCAGGCCGCCATGGGCGACCTCGCCAGTGCGGCAAAAACCCGGCAGATCCAGGCTTCGCATCCATCGGCTGTGTGCAGTCGCACTGTTGCGCATCAACTCGCACAGGCGCCACGTCCATTGCACCGGCGAATAGGCGAGCCGCAACTGGCTACGTCGCGGGTACAGCAGGTAGGGATGGGTTTCGCCCGGGTTGTGGCGCACGTCCTGATGCAGCTGGGCGTCCGTCCACGGGTGCCGCGTGAAGTGTTCGCCGTGTATCTGATATTCATGGAACGTCTGGTCGACGCTGTTCCAGACGTAGAGCCAGCCATCGCGCAATTGCCGCAGGGTATAGCTGCGGGTCTGCAGTGCAGGCGGTGGCCTGGACCAGCCGGCGGGCAAGGCATGCGGCCCTTGGTGGCTGCCCTTGGCTGATGGTGATTCGTCCAGCGCATAACGCACCGGAAAAATGGCTACCTCGGCATGTTTCAAGGGGCACTGGCCCATGCCCATGGGCGCATTGCTGAACATCTGGTTACGCCTGGCCTGCCTCAGCAAGTATTCCGCGGTGGGCTGGTTCATCACAGTTCCTTGTTCAATTCGAAGTCGCTGTCCATTTGCTGGATACGTAACTCTGGAGCGAGCCTGGGGGCATCGGGGGTACGGACCAGCCATTGCTGATAGGGTCCATCGGCACGCAATGTAAAACCCTCGCCCCAGCGCAGGCTGTATTCAACCCAGATCGCGAGGCTGCGCTGGGTGCCAAGCCCCCAGGCCTGAGCCTCATTCAGACGGTCATGGAACCATCGAGTCAGCTGGCTTATGTCTATTCGAGCGAGGTGCTGAGGAAGGCTCTGTTCGAGGCTTTGATGCAGTTTCTCCATGAACCGCCAGCGTGCCGCCTGATCCAGTGCGCCCAATTGGGTTTCTCCCAATTGAGCGCATGAATCAACCCACTCGGGCGACGGCGCCGCACGAAAAATGCTTCGCCACTCGAGGGATACAACAGGCTCCCAGGAATGCGGATGTTCAGGAACGTGCCAGGCATCTATAGGGCCAAGCACAGTATCCAGCTGCGCGCCTTGATAGCTGCCCAACCAATGGCGCGCCACCAGCGGGTCGGCAAAACGCAGCAAACCATTGCCGCCCAACACATCTGGCGGAGCTATGAAGCGCCGCAAATGAGCCGCTACGACACTCATCGGCGCCAGGCTGTACAGCAGGCTCGCATCAGGTTGACCGGTAGCGCTTCGGCATGTCTCGTTAACGAAGCCTGATGAACCGCGAATCGAGACCAGTATGGGGCCAAGATCATTCAGCGCAGCCCATCGCGTGCCCAGGTACAAGGGTTCAACTTCAACCGACTCATCGAGTTGATACAGGCTCGTCAGTGCATTGGCACGCAATACACCATCGATCAGCAAGTAGTTGGCCGGGGAATCAATACTCATGTCGCACTTTCCTCCTCTGCCTGCTGACAGATTTCGCAACGTGGGGTAGCGCTCTGCAATGCTCGCCGCTGAGCCAGGACCAAAAGAGGTGACGCAGATAGCTCCTCCAACATGCCTGGCAGCAGTGGAGCCGCAGCGACGCCCGCAAGCGGCGCACCGCCGACTTGAATCTCTGTATGCCGATGCGCGGGATAGTCACCGCGCCAAATTGTTCACCCGCCCACGCGGATGACACCCGCAGCCAGCAGCTGCTCTTGTCACTGTTGCGCTCGGCGCGGTCCCAATGGAACTCGACCTTGACCCGCCCATGTTCATCGCAAAAGATCTCCTCCCCCGCAGGACCGGTGACCCGGGCGGTCTGGCTGACCAGCTGCGAGGCGCGCGCGAGCAGCGGCGGACGATAAAACACGTCCCAGGGAATTGCGCCAAAGCTGTTGCGATAGCCCTGGGTAAAGCCGTCTTCAGGCTGGACGTCGCTGCTGACCGACTCTTCAAGCACCTGGGGTTGTTTGCCCCGGTGATGGACACTGAGCAGCAACCACAAGTCGTTGTAGGCTTGCCGCGGGTGTTCGCTCAGGCCAAAGAAATGACCGCTGCGCAGGCTCGGCTGGTCGCTTTGGCCTTCGGCCAGTTGGTAGTCGACACGGTGCCGCTCCAGCGCCTGACGGGCCAGTTGTCGGCCGAGTTTTTCATTCTCGATCAGCGCCGGGTAACGGTAGTCTTCGAGTGCCGGGGTAAACCCGGCGGTGAACTGGCTTTCCAGCAAGCGGCTGGGGCGTTTCAAGTCATAGCCGCGGCGCGTGGCCGTGCTGGTTCGGGTGCTCAAGCGCAGGGAGAACTGGCTGACCACCGGATGCTCGGCGACCAGGCCAGAACCTGGCTGACAAGGCGTTTCGCCGAGTTTGGGGAACCAGGTCTGATCGTCGCTGAAGACCAGGTGATGCCCTTCCGGGCTGTGTTGATGGTGCCAGGCAATCCCGTCTTCGCTGCACAGCCGCTGGATGAAGTCGAAGTCGCTTTGCCCGTATTGCGTGCAGTATTCACGCACGGGACTGGTGCTGACGTTGAAGGTCACGGCATCGCCGAGAATACCGTGCCCCTTGAGGACCTCGGCAATGATCTGCGGCACGCTCTGGTGCTGGAAAATCCGCTCTGCAAGTAGTGCAGCGCCGGCACCAGGGTCAAATGGTAGCGCGTCAGGCGCTTGCCGGACGCACCGACCGACACCTCTTCGATACGCCCATGAAGGCCTTCGCCGTTGTGACCAAACCGGAGAAAGGCCGGCTGGCTGAGCGGGCTCTCCAGGTCCAGATCCGGGTACTCGCTGACCAACTCCACCCGGATCGCATACAAGGTGCTGATGCTTTCGACACCGTCAAACGCCAGGACCTTGAAATCGTTGCGCACAGAAGGGATCAGCAGTTCGAAATGCGCGGTATTGGCCGGCGCGAACATAGGCTTGTCCTCAGGATCGGAGTAAAGAAACGCGCGTAAGAGCGGGCAAGCGCATGGACAGTCCAAGACTGTCCATGCGGTCAGTCTTAGCTGGCGGCCGGCGTACGCCAGTCATCGAAACCTGTGGTGCCGCTCACCACATGGGTCCAGGTGATCTGGCGATAGGAGAAGTGCACGTCCTGCAAATGAGTGAAATGTGAGGTTGAGGGGTCCTGGCAGTTGTGCATGTAGTCCTTGATTTCGACGATGATCGCGTCTACCAGTTTGGTGGTGTAGTAGTGCTCCTGAGTACCGGCGGCTGAAGTGCGGTACCACTTGATTTCAATCTCCGTCAGTCGCTCACCGGAACTCAAGGCTTCCAGCAACAGGGGCGAAGCCTTGTCAAAAACCTTGGTGATGACCACGGGTTTATGCACGCGCTGGCCGGTTGGCTGACCAGATTGCGGGTCGCGCGGGATGATCATTTCGTGTTGGAATCCCTGAACCATGACCTGGTCTTCATGACCCTCCTGGTAGGTATTGCCCACCGAATCCGCGGTGAAGGCACCGGCGGTGATCAGACCTTGTTTGGTGCCCTTGATGGACATGTAGGCGGGTGTAGCCATTGATGCTCTCCTTGTTGAAAAATCAGGACTTGAAGGCCGAATTGCCAGCCAAGCCTGGAGGAGAGATCAACAAGGTTCGTGCCATTTAAAAAATATCTTTAAATAACAACATGTTAGATCAGCACATGTAACAGGATATGATTTTTTGCCTAAAAACCGCGTCCAAAGTGCGCAAGAAGTTGCGCAGTGCTGCGCAACTTCTTGCGCACTTGACTGCAGCCCTTTAACGACGGGGCCTGGAGCAGATCACGGGGGGCTTTTCAAGGAAATGAGTGCGCAACTTTTTGCGCACACTGGCTATAAGCCTTCACTTCCCTGAGGGGTAATCAGTTACCACAGGGACGGAACATCCACCGAACCTTTCAACTGATTACCGCTATCCGAGCAGCCTCGCTTCCACAGTGAAGATGAGGTGTTTTCAGAGCTGGATATCTTTCGCCGCCTGCACGTCAATCCGCGCCACGGAACCTGTCAGGTGCGCCAGATCCTTGTTGTGCTCGGCGATGATGTCTTCGGCTGTGAGATTGCCGTTGTCGACGGTGGAATGCGCGTCGGCGGCGAGCACCACGTCGTAGCCCAGTTTCAGCGCCTGACGCACGGTGGCATTGACGCAATAATCGGTTTGCAGGCCGCACATGATCAGGCGTTCGAAGTCCTGTGCCGGCAACAGCTTTTGCAGGTTGGTCTGGTAGAACGAATCCCCGGTGGTCTTGCGTACGCGATGATCCGTGGAGGCGGTTTGCAGCCCTTCGGCCAGCTGCCAGCCAGGGGCGTCATGGGCCAGAGGACTGCCCGTTTCCTCGTGTTGAATGAGCACCACCGCAACCCCGGCATCGCGGGCCCTGGCGCTGAGTGCGTTGATCGTATTGATGACCCGCCCGATCTCGAAGCATTCATATTCGCCTGAGCATAGCGCTTGCTGGACGTCGATGATTAACAATGCAGTGGTCATGATTCCTTCCTTGAAATGTCGATGGATCAGGGGACGAACATAGGCTCGCCCCCTTTGAAAAACAACCCTCAATAACCCAGCGACAAGCCCGTGTTACGCCGCGGATCGTTGGCCCCGTAGAAACGGTTGTTGCCCACCGGCTTGCCACCCAGAGATGGCGCACCCACGAGGATCGCGGCCAGGTGGTTGGCATCCTGGGGACCGGCGAACTTGTGACCCCAGCTTTCGAGGATTTTCACCGTGTCGGGGCTGGTGGTGAAGGCTTCCAGATTGGTCTCTTCCGGCAGCCACTGCTGGTGGAAACGCGGCGCGTCGACCGCTTCCTGAATGTTCATGCCGTAGTCGATCACGTTGAGCATGGTCAGCAAGGTTGCCGTAATGATGCGGCTACCGCCCGGCGTACCGACCACCATCACCACCTTGCCGTCCTTGGTGACGATGGTCGGGCTCATGGACGACAGCGGCGCCTTGCCGGGCGCGATGGCGTTGGCCTCGCCCTGCACCAGACCGTACATGTTCGGCACGCCGATTTTCGAGGTAAAGTCGTCCATTTCATCGTTGAGGATGACCCCGGTCTTGCTCGCCATGACACCGGCACCGAACCAGTCGTTAAGGGTGTAGGTCACCGACACCGCGTTACCCCATTTATCGACGATGGAGTAATGGGTGGTGTTGCTGCCTTCATGGGGCGCCACGCCCGGTTTCAACTCGCTGGAGACCGCTGCTTTTTGTGGGTTGATCGCTTCGCGCAGTTTGGTTGCGTAGTTCTTGTCCAGCAGGTGGGCAATCGGGTTTTTAACGAAATCCGGGTCGCCCAGGTAACTGTTGCGGTCTACATACGCGTGGCGCATCGCTTCGATCTGGTAATGCATGCCCTGAGCCGAGTGATAGCCCAGATCCTTCATCGGATAACCTTCGAGGATGTTCATGATCTGGCAGATCACCACACCACCGGAGCTCGGTGGCGGTGCCGAGACCACGTGGTAACCCCGGTAGTCGCACTCGATGGGGGCCAGTTCGCGGGTCTTGTACTTGTCGAGGTCGGCCTGGGTGATGATGCCCTTGTTGGCCTGGCTGGACGTGACAATGGCGTCGGCCACCCAACCTTTATAGAAACCGTCGCTACCCTTCTCGGATATTTCCCGCAGGGTTTTGCTCAGGTCCTTTTGCACCAGTTTCTGTCCGACCTTCATCGGTTCGCCGTTGCTGAGGAAAATCGCGCCGGAGTCCTTGATGTCTTTCTTGAACACGTCGGTGGCGTAGTCCAGCAGATCGACGTCGCCCTGTTCCAGGACGAAACCGTCTTCAGCGAGCTTGATGGCCGGGGCGATGATTTCCTTGCGCGGCTTGGTGCCGTACTTCGACAACGCCAGCTCCATACCGGATACCGTACCCGGTACGCCGACGGCCAGGTGCCCTCGCGTACTCAGGTCAGGAACGACGTTGCCATCCTTGTCGAGGTACATGTTGGCGGTCGCGGCCAGCGGGGCTTTTTCGCGGAAGTCGAGGAAGGTCTTGCGCCCGTCCGCCAACTGAATGGTCATGAAACCACCGCCGCCGAGGTTGCCCGCCGCCGGGTACACCACCGCCAGCGCATAGCCCACCGCGACGGCGGCATCGACGGCGTTGCCACCGTTCTTGAGCACATCCACACCGACATGGCTGGCCAGGTGCTGCGCGGTGACCACCATGCCGTTTTCCCCGGTAGCCGGGGCCACAGAGGCAGCGTGGGCAGTCAGGCAGCTGAGCGCTAACGAGGTCGCAATCAGCGTTTTGGCAAAAGGTTCGTACTTCATGAGTCAGTCTCTTCTTCTTATGTAAGTAGGAAAACTCGTCAAAAGCAGTAGCCAAGTATGGTCGGGAATACGTATTGCGCCTCCCCGTCGAGGCAGTATCCTTAACGCTTGTTCAGCAATTTCGCGCGGACCTCGGCATGACCTATACCTACATGACATTCGCCTCCCCGGTCGGCGAATTGAAGCTGGTCGCGAAAGGTTTACGACTGGCAGCCATCCTCTGGGAAAATGACAAACCCGGCCGGGTAAGGCTCGGGCCGATGAGTGAAGCGCCGGACAATCCGGTCTTGCTGAAAACCGCTCGGCAGTTACGCGAATATTTTTCCGGCAGCCGCAATCGCTTCGAGCTGGATCTGGATTTTGTCGGGACGGTGTTTCAGAAGAAGGTCTGGGCGGCGTTGCTGACCATTCCGTTCGGCGAGACCCGCAGCTACAGCCAGATCGCTGAACAAATCGGCAATCCGACGGCGGTCCGGGCAGTGGGCGCGGCGAATGGCAAGAACCCGATATCGATTGTCGCGCCTTGTCATCGAGTGATTGGCGCGTCGGGAAAATTGACCGGGTTTGCCGGCGGGCTGGAGGCGAAGGAGTTATTGCTGACGCTGGAAGGCGGACACTGGACCGGAACACCCCGCCTCCCCGGCTTTTAATCGTGTAGGAGCTGCCGCAGGCTGCTCCTACGGGTATGGCTTAAGCCAGCTGCGCCTTGTATTCCTTCTCGTACTGCCCTGCCAATGACTCTTTTTGTTTGTCGTCGAGCAACTTGCCGGCCATCTGGAAGAACTTCTGCTCTTCCTCCTTGAGGTGATGATGAACCTTCTCCGAGAGTTTCTTCGCCGTCGCCAGCCAGGCCGGGCTGGACATCTCGGTCTCATCCAGCTCCTCCATCATTTCGTCCATTTCATGATGTTCGGCAATCGCATGCCGGCTGAGGTCGACGCCGTTGTCGAATTCCATCAGCGGGATATAGAAATGCCGCTCTTCCGCGGTTTCATGGGCCTGGAGTTCAGCCTTGAGCTGCTTGTATGCCTCGACCCGCTCAGGGGTGTCGCCGCTGGTATGGATCAGCGCCTTGGCATAGGTCCGTTGGCGTTCGTGGCTTTCACGCAAGGCTTCGAAAATATTCACGGAGTGTCCTCATCGGCCGCGCTCTGGAATGACGCGTCTTAATCAATGACATCTGCGCGCTGGCGAGGGTTCCACCGTCGTCAGGGTGATGGAACATTGGTGGTGACCACGATAGGCTGAGGTTTCACCGCCATAAGGATATAGCCATGAACCTGCGAATCGAACGCAAGCAAAACCCCACCCCGGAGGAACGCGAGGCGATCCTCGTGCCGTTACGTGCCTACAACGGCTCGCAGTCGGCAAGCCCTCCACCGGAACATATCGCATTGCTGATACGCGACGACAACGACGACATCGTCGGTGGCGTTTACGCCCGATTGTTCTATCAATGGCTGTTTATTGATTTGCTGGCGGTGCCGGAACAGGCTCGGGGACAGGGCATGGGCACGAAGCTGATGCAGATGGCAGAAGACCTGGCGCGCGAAAAGGAATGCGTCGGCCTGTGGCTGGAAACCTTCGAGTTCCAGGCGCCGGAATTCTACAAGAAGTGCGGCTACAGCGAGATCGGCCACATCGCCGACTACCCGCCTGGGCACAAGCACTTCTTCTTCCAGAAGCGCCTGATTTACTGACGTCAACACTCCCTGTAGGAGCGAGCCTGCTCGCGATGGTCGTCAACGATAGCGCGCTGAATCTGATATCCCGCGACGTATTCGAATTCATCGCGAGCAGGCTCGCTCCTACAGGGGTATACGTCAACTTACAGGCAGGTCGCCAACGCCGCCAACCGGCGCTTGGCCACAAAGTCATCCTGCTGGGCGTAGTAGCTCAGCACGGTGCCCGAGGCATCGGTGGTCACATCGACAAACGACTGCGCCGAACGCGTGTAAACAGTGGTGCTGCCCTTCTCGCCAGGATCCAGGTACGCCGCCGCATCGACACCGAACACCGCTTCGTCCTGCCAGGAAAACTGCACACACTGGGCGACGTCTTTTGCCGGCTTGTTCGAGTTCAGGGTCTTGTACGGGGCCTTGGTGCGAGCATCGTTCATCGCCGAGCTCGCGCATCCCGCCAACAAGGTAGCGGCCAGCGCCACCATCAGAATTCGCATTGCATTCACTCATCAGGAAAAAGCGGACTGTATCACCGTGGCAGGGCGTTTCGTTCTGCTTTACTGCATTTATAACGCGACATCGCGCAACGATTCGCGCACCCTGTCGCGCCTTTATCGCTGTATCGCTCCCTGACTGGAAACCCCATGACACCCAATGCCGAATTTTACAAACCGACCACCGAATATGCCGACAAGCTGATCAGTCAGATCGGCCAGACGCCTTCCTGGATTGCCAAACGCATCGGCGTCACCGACAAGCGCATTCGCTACATCCTTGACGGCGAAAGAACCGTCAAGGGCGAAACCACGCCGATCCAGATGACCTACACCGAACAATTCGCCCTCGAATGCCTGGCGGCAGCAGCCAAGGCCAACAAGAAACAGTCTTCGTAATCCGATCTCAAGGAGCGACCATGGCGGCATCCGAACAGCAACATGAGCACGCACTGAAGAAGTTCCTCGACGAACGCCCCGAGTTGCGCCATCAACTCGATAATCTAAACCCGCTGCTGGCGCAGGCCAAGGGCGAGACCCAGGCGCAGTATCGAGAGGAGCGCTTGCATGAAGCCTTTGAGGAAGAAGCCGAGCGGCTGGGATTGTTCGCCTGGGAGCTGACCTTGCAACTGACGGCCGCCACGCCGCAGGACTACGAAGCTCAACGCCTTGAAGTGCATCGGGAAGTGGCGGAGATGGCCGGGATGGACTGGTTGGAGTATTGCGACTTGTATGGGATAACACCCTAACCACTGCTCAAGGACGCCATCGCCCATGCTGCCATCCGCCACCAAGACCCACGCCAGCCCCGGGCACCTGCACACGCAAAAATGGCGCGGTCGCATCGGCCTGAGCCTGGTGGCCATGCTCTCGGTATTGGCGGGCATGACCGATGCCATCGGCTTCATGGCCAGCGGCGACTTCGTTTCATTCATGAGCGGCAATACCACCCGCATGGCCGTTGCCATCAGCGCCGGTGACCTGGGCTTGACCCTGCGCCTGGTGATCCTCGTCGCCACCTTCATCCTCGGCAATGCGCTGGGCATTATCGTCAGTCGGCTCGGCGGGCGCCGGGCGCTGCCGTTGCTGTTGTGCATCTCCACTCTGCTGTGCGCCGCCGCAGCCTGGCCCTATGACGAGCAACTGCCGGCCCTGCTGGCGGCGATCATCGCAATGGGCATGCTCAACGCCGCGGTAGAGCAGGTGAATGGCCTGCCGGTCGGCCTGACGTACGTCACTGGCGCCCTGTCGCGATTCGGTCGCGGGCTGGGTCGCTGGATGCTCGGTGAGCGCCGTGATGGCTGGCGCGTGCAACTGATCCCATGGACCGGCATGTTTGCCGGCGCGGTAATCGGCGCTGTGCTGGAGCATCATTTGGGGCTCAAGGCACTGTTTGCCAGCGGCCTGCTGGCCGCTGCGCTCGGGGTGCTGTCGTTGAGGATCCCGCGACGCTGGCAATTGGGGTATATGCCACGCTAATGCATCGGTCTTTGTAGGAGCTGCCGAAGGCTGCGATCTTTTGATCTGGTTTCTAAATAAGCATTGTAAAAAGATCGCAGCCTTCGGCAGCTCCTACGATTGGATCGGAAAACGCCCTTCGCCGCCCCGACCAGAAAGCTTTATCATGGCCGCAGTTTTGCTGATCGAGTCCGCCATGAAGTTCGCCATCGCCGTGTTTTCCGCCGCCCATGCGCCCTCCTCGCGCCGCGCCCTGCTGTTCGCCCAGGCGGCGCTGGCCGGCGGGCATGAAATTGTCCGGCTGTTTTTCTATCAGGATGGCGTCAACAACGCGTCCGGCAGTGTGGTAACGCCCCAGGACGAGGTGGACGTGCCCAAGCAATGGCGTACCTTTGTCAGCGATCATCAACTCGATGGTGTGGTCTGCATCGCTGCAGCCCTGCGTCGCGGGGTGTTGAACAAGGAAGAGGCCAAACGCTATCAACGCGAGGCTGTTGCGGTTAGCGCGCCATGGGAACTGTCCGGCCTCGGTCAGTTACATGACGCGGTGCAGGATGCCGACCGTCTGATCTGTTTCGGAGGCGCTTAACATGGCCACATCGCTGCTGATAATCAGTCGCCAGGCGCCGTGGTCCGGGCCTGGCGCGCGAGAAACGCTGGACATCGTACTGGCCGGCGGCGCTTTCGATCTGCCGATTGGCTTGCTGTTTCTCGACGATGGCGTGTTCCAGCTCGCCGCAAACCAGAACGCCAAAGCCCTGCAACAGAAGGACCTGAGTGCCAACCTTCAAGCCTTGCCAATGTTTGGCGTCGAAGAACTGTTTGCCTGCGCCGACAGCGTAGCTCAACGCGGTCTGGACCCGAACGGCCTGTCACTGGAGGAGGCGCAAGTGTTGGCCGCCCACGAAATCACCGCCCTTATTGACCGCTACGACCAGGTGATCACCCTCTGATGTCGACTTTGCATGTGTTGTCTCATTCCCCGTTCGGCGACGAACGCCTGACCAGTTGCCTGCGCGTGATCGGCGCCAACGATGCGTTGCTGCTGTCCGGCGACGCCACCTATGCCTTGCAGCCAGGCACTGAACCTTTCAATACATTGGCCGCTCGCGGCTTGAAACTCTACGTCCTGGCCGAAGATGCCCAAGCCCGCGCCATCAGCGTGCCGGCTTGGGTCGAGGCTATCGATTACCCGGCCTTCGTCGAACTGTCGATTCACCACGACAAGGTCAACAGCTGGCTATGAATGCATTGACGGTCGGCGCCCGCGCCATCGAGCTGGACAAGGACGGTTTTCTGGTCGATCTGAGCGACTGGTCGGCCGACGTGGCCAGCGCCCTGGCCGCCGCCGAAGACATCGAGCTGACAGCGCAACACTGGGAAATCCTCGAACTGCTGCGCAGTTTCTACGCCGAGTTCCAGTTGTCGCCGGCCACTCGCCCGCTGATCAAATACACCGCATTGAAGCTCGGCCCGGAAAAAGGCAACAGCCTGCACCTGAACCGACTGTTCAAAGGCACCCCCGCCAAACTCGCCGCGAAACTGGCGGGCCTGCCCAAACCGACGAATTGCCTATGACCAACTATCCAGCACTGACCCTCGAAACGCCCGCCGAACATCCGTTCGCCCAATTCGTGCGCATTCTCGGCAAAGGCAAACGCGGCGCCCGCGACCTGACCCGGGTCGAGGCTCGCGAGGCCATGGGCATGGTGCTCGATGAAAAGGTCGAGGACACCCAGCTCGGCGCGTTCCTGATGTTGCTGCGGCACAAGGAAGAAAGCGCAGAGGAAATGGCCGGTTTCACCGAAGCCTTGCGCGAGCGTTTGAATCCGCCAGCGTTGGCGGTGGACCTGGACTGGCCGACCTATGCCGGCAAGAAGCGTCATCTGCCGTGGTATCTGTTGGCCGCCAAGTGCCTGGCGCAAAATGGCGTACGGATCTTCATGCATGGCGGCGGCGCGCACACGGCCGGTCGGCTGTACAGCGAACAACTGCTCGGCGAGCTGAATATCCCGCTGTGCCGCAACTGGCAACAGGTTGGCAATGCGCTGGACAACGGCGGCCTGGCCTTCATGCCGCTGATGGACTGGGCGCCACAGCTGCAACGGATGATCGACCTGCGCAACACCCTGGGCCTGCGTTCGCCGATTCACTCGCTGGCGCGAATTCTCAATCCGCTGGGCGCACGTTGCGGCCTGCAAAGCATTTTCCATCCCGGTTATCAGGCCGTGCATCGCGATGCCAGCGGCTTGCTGGGCGACACTGCCATCGTGGTCAAGGGAGATGGCGGCGAAATCGAGATCAACCCCGACGCAAATAGCCACCTCTATGGCACGACTGCTGGCGAGAGTTGGGACGAGGAATGGCCTCAGCTCTCCGCGCAGCGTCACGTCAAACCCGCCTCGCTCGACCCTGAGTATTTGAAAGCCGTGTGGCGTGGCGATGTGGTCGACAGTTATCCGCAAATGGCCCTGATTTCCACCATGGCCCTGGCTCTGCGCGGCCTCGGACAAACCCGCGAACAGGCGTTCGAAACCGCCGAGCAATACTGGGCTGCACGGGACAAATCGATTTAACCGATCATTCACGCCCGATCTTTGCGCTTTTTGTTCGAACCCATGGGCATAGACTCGACTCCAACGATCAATGGTTTCGGGAGTCTTGAACATGGGTTTACTAGTCGATGGCCGCTGGCAGGACAAATGGTACGAGAGCAGCAAGGACGGCGCGTTTAATCGCGAACAGGCGCAACGCCGCAACTGGGTTACCGTTGACGGCCAACCCGGCCCGAGCGGCGTCGGTGGCTTTGCGGCCGAGCCAGGTCGCTACCACCTCTATGTTTCCCTCGCCTGTCCGTGGGCGCATCGCACACTGATCTTGCGCAAGCTCAAGGGCCTCGAAAGCCTGATCGACGTCTCGATAGTCAGCTGGCTGATGCTGGAAAACGGTTGGACCTTCGACCAGACGCTGGGCTCGACCGGCGACAAACTCGATCACTTTGACTTCATGCACCAGCGCTACACCGCCGATACCGCGGACTACACTGGCCGCGTGACCGTGCCGGTACTGTGGGACAAAAAACTGCAGCGCATCGTCAATAATGAATCATCGGAAATCATCCGTATGTTCAACAGCGCCTTCGATGACCTGGCCGGCAATGACCTGGATTTCTATCCGGCGCCGCTGCGCAGTGAGATCGATGCCCTGAACGATCGGATCTACCCGACCGTGAACAACGGCGTGTACCGCGCAGGCTTTGCCACGTCGCAGCAGGCGTATGAAGAAGCCTTTGATGACGTGTTTGCCGAGCTGGATCATCTGGAACAGTTACTGAGCGCCAACCGCTATCTGGCGGGCGAATACCTGACCGAAGCGGACGTCCGACTGTTCACCACGCTGATTCGCTTCGATGCGGTGTACTACGGGCACTTCAAGTGCAACCTGCGGCGGATTGCGGACTATCCGAACCTGTCGAACTGGTTGCGGGAAATTTACCAGTGGCCAGGGGTTGCCGAGACGGTGGATTTTACCCACATCAAGAATCACTACTACGGTAGCCACAAGACCATCAACCCGACCGGGGTCGTGCCGAAAGGTCCTGCGCAGGATTTCACCGCCGCCCATGATCGGGAGCGGTTGAGTGGGAAAGGGGTTTGGAAGCGAGGTTAAAAGCTTCAGATCAAAAGATCGCAGCCTTCGGCAGCTACTACAGGATCTGACACCTGTAGGAGCTGCCGAAGGCTGCGATCTGTTTCAACAAACAACAAAGAACTCAGAGTTGCCCCTGAGCCCCTTCAAACCACGCCAGTTTCTCGCGCAGTTGCACCACTTCCCCGACGATCACCAGCGTTGGCGCATGCACTTCATGCTCCGCCACCAGTTGAGGCAGGTTGGCCAATGTACCGGTGAACACCCGTTGATTGACCGTGGTGCCTTGCTGGATCAACGCCGCCGGGGTATCGGCAGCGCGACCATGCTTGATCAACTGCTCGCAGATGCTCGGCAGGCCCACCAGCCCCATGTAGAACACCAGGGTTTGCGCGGGCGCGACCAGGTCGGCCCACGGCAAATCGGTGGAACCGTCCTTCAAGTGACCGGTGACAAAGCGAACCGACTGCGCGTAGTCGCGGTGGGTCAGCGGAATCCCGGCATACGCCGCGCAACCGCTGGCCGCGGTGATACCCGGCACCACCTGGAACGGGATGCCATGGGCCGCCAGCTCTTCGATTTCTTCACCGCCACGGCCGAAGATGAACGGATCACCGCCCTTCAACCGCACCACACGCTTGCCTTGCTTGGCCAGGTCAACCAATTGCTGGTTGATCTGATCCTGCGGCACCGCATGATCGGCGCGGCGCTTGCCGACGTAAACCCGCTCGGCATCGCGACGGCACAACTCCAGAATCGCCGGTGCCACCAGACGATCGTATAGCACCACGTCGGCTTGTTGCATCAGGCGCAAGGCACGGAACGTCAGCAGATCGGGATCGCCCGGACCGGCACCGACGAGGTAAACCTCACCGGTTGCCACTGGGGCTTCGCCTTCGATTTTCGCCTGGAGCAAACGCTCGGCCTCAGCGCCCTGACCGGCCAGTTGGCGGTCGGCAATCGGTCCCTGGAAAACATCTTCCCAGAACGCACGGCGCTGCTGCACATCCGGAAACAGCTTTTTCACCTGATTGCGGAAACCCGCCGCCAGACCGGCCAACTGGCCGTAAGTGGACGGAATCCAGGTTTCGATCTTGGCGCGAATCAAACGTGCCAGCACCGGCGCATCGCCGCCACTGGACACCGCAATGATCAGCGGCGAACGGTCGACGATGGCCGGGAAGATCACGCTGCACAGGGCTGGCGCGTCCACCACATTGACCGGCACGCAACGCCGATGGGCATCGACAGAGACTTGTGCGTTCAGGGCTTCGTCATCGGTGGCGGCAATGATCAGCCCGCAACCATCCAGGTCCGCTTCAGCGTAGCCACGCAACAGGCACTCGCCACCGCTGCCGGTAACCAGTTCACGCAGTTGTGGTTCGATTTCAGGTGCAACCACCCGCAGCAGCGCACCGGCATCGGCCAGCAGGCGGGATTTGCGCAAGGCAATTTCCCCCCCACCGACGACCAACACACGACTGCCGCGAAGGTTGTGAAACAGCGGCAGATAGTTCATTTAGCCGATGACCTCAAGGCCACCCATGTACGGCTTGAGGACCTCAGGCACACGGATCGAACCGTCGGCCTGCTGATAGTTCTCCAGCACCGCCACCAGGGTACGGCCAACGGCCAGGCCGGAACCGTTCAGGGTATGCACCAGCTCAGGCTTGCCGGTTTCCGGATTGCGGAAACGCGCCTGCATGCGGCGGGCCTGAAAGTCGCCGCAGTTGGAGCACGACGAGATTTCGCGGTACTTGTCCTGGCTCGGAATCCACACTTCCAGGTCGTAGGTCTTGACCGCGCTGAAGCCCATGTCGCCAGTGCACAGCGCCAGGGTGCGGTAAGGCAACTCCAGCAGTTGCAGGACTTTCTCGGCGTTGGCGGTCAGGCCTTCCAGCGCTTGCATCGACGTCGACGGCTCGACGATCTGCACCATTTCAACCTTGTCGAACTGGTGCTGGCGAATCATGCCGCGAGTGTCACGGCCCGACGCGCCGGCTTCACTGCGAAAGCACGGCGTGTGGGCAACAAATTTGATCGGCAGTTGCTTGGCGTCGACGATTTCGCCGGCAACGATGTTGGTCAATGACACTTCGGCCGTCGGGATCAGGTACAGATCGGCTTCGCCTTCGCGTGCAATCTTGAACAGGTCCTCTTCGAATTTCGGCAGTTGACCGGTGCCTTGCAGCGCCGGTGCCTGGACCAGATAAGGCGTGTACGCCTCTTCATAGCCGTGCTCGGTGACGTGCAGGTTGATCATGAATTGCGCCAGGGCGCGATGCAAGCGTGCAATCGGCCCGCGCAGCAAGGCGAAACGGGCGCCGGACAGCCTGGCGGCGGTTTCGAAATCCAGCCAGCCAAACTTCTCACCCAGGGCCACGTGGTCCTGAACCGGGAAGTCGAACGCCGTCGGCGTGCCCCAGCGGCGCACTTCGACGTTGCCGTCCTCGTCTGCTCCGACCGGTACGGATTCGTGCGGCAGGTTGGGGATACCCAGCAGGATCGCGTCCAGGTCGGTCTGAATCGCGTCCAGTTCGACTTTACCGGCGCTCAATTCGCCCGCCATGCGCTCGACGTCCGCCATCAGCGGCGCGATGTCTTCACCGCGCTGCTTGGCCTGACCGATGGATTTGGAGCGCGCATTACGTTCAGCCTGCAGTGCTTCGGTGCGGGTCTGGACGGTCTTGCGCTGTTCTTCCAGCGCTTCGATGCGCGCAACATCCAGGGTATAGCCACGGGATGCCAGGCGGTCCGCTACGTCCTGAAGGTTGCTACGTAACAGTTTGGAATCGAGCATGTCGGTCTCTCGTTATTAAAGTTTGGTCAAGGACAGGCCGGCCCAGGTGGCGAGCAGCCCGCCGAATACGCTGATGGCAGCATAGCCCAGGGCCAGCGGCACCTGCCCGCTTTCCAGCAGGCGCACCGTATCCAGTGAAAAGGATGAAAAAGTCGTCAGCCCTCCGAGGAAGCCGACGATCAGCCCGGCGCGCACCTCGATGGGCACCTCCGGGCGTATCAAAAACAGACCGTATAGAACGCCGATCAGCAAACAGCCCACGATATTAACGGCGAGCGTCGCCGTATAGAAGTGCCGCGGCCAATTAGCGTTGATCCAGTTACCCGTGGCAAAGCGCAACAATGTTCCGGCCACTCCGCCAATGGACACCGCGATGATCAAGGGGACCACTATTTTCTCCGCTGCCGTGGGCTTAATCGGTCGAGTTTCGCCAGGTGATTGAGCTTCTCGCCGATTTTCAATTCCAGGCCTCGCGGCACCGGCTGATAGAACGGGATCGGGTCCAGTTCCTCCGGAAAATAGTCTTCCCCGGCGGCGTAGGCATCCGGCTCGTCGTGGGCGTAACGGTATTCGTCGCCGTAACCCAATTGCTTCATCAGCTTGGTCGGGGCGTTGCGCAGGTGCAGCGGCACTTCCAGCGAACCGTGTTCGGCGGCGGCGCGCAGGGCGGTCTTGAAACCCATGTACACCGCGTTGCTTTTCGGCGCGCACGCCAGATACGTAATGGCCTGAGCCACCGCCAGCTCGCCTTCGGGACTGCCGAGGCGCTCCTGCACTTCCCACGCGGCCAGGCACAGGCTCAGCGCACGAGGGTCGGCATTGCCGATGTCTTCGCTGGCCATGCGCACTACGCGCCGGGCGAGGTACAGCGGATCGCAACCGCCGTCGATCATCCGCGCGAACCAGTACAACGCGCCATCGGGATTGGAGCCGCGCACCGATTTATGCAGCGCCGAAATCTGGTCATAAAACGCTTCGCCACCCTTGTCGAAACGCCGACGGGTATCACCCAGCAGGCTTTGCAGAAGGTCGACACCCATCTCGCTGTTGTCTTCGGCAAGATCCGAGGCGTTTTCCAGCAGGTTGAGCAAACGCCGGCCATCGCCATCGGCGGCCGACAACAACATCTGGAAGCCTTCATCGCTGAGGGTCAGGTTACGTTTACCCAGGCCGCGCTCTTCGGTCAGCGCACGCTGCACCAGCTTGCGCAGAGCCGCTTCGTCGAGGCTTTTGAGCACGTACACACGGGCTCGGGACAGCAAGGCGTTGTTGAGTTCGAACGAGGGGTTTTCGGTGGTTGCACCGATGAAAATCAGCGTGCCGTCTTCCACATAGGGCAGAAAGGCGTCCTGCTGCGACTTGTTGAAACGATGCACTTCATCAACGAACAGGATAGTTCGCTTGCCGTATTGCCCGGCCTGCTGCTTGGCGATTTCCACTGCCTGACGGATCTCCTTGACCCCGGCCAGTACCGCAGAAACGGTTTCGAAGTGTGCATCCGAGACTTCCGCGAGCAATCGCGCCAACGTGGTTTTGCCCACGCCCGGCGGCCCCCAGAAAATCATCGAGTGCAGGGCACCCTGCTCCAGCGCTTCGCGCAAAGGCTTGCCGCGAGCGAGCACGTGCTCCTGACCGACGTACTCGTCCAGGTTGGCAGCGCGCAGACGGGCGGCCAAGGGCTGGGCGATGGGGGCGCTGCGAAACAGGTCCATGACTATCTCTGAAACCTCAATTAAACACCGTCTCCACTGTAGGAGCGAGCTTGCTCGCGATGAACTCAAGGACAACGCTGAGTGTCAGGCTGCCAGCGTTATCGTTAACGTCCATCGCGAGCAGGCTCGCTCCTACAGGGATTTGCGTCTTACTCTTGGATCACGTCGGCACCCTTGGGGATGTCAAACTTGAATTTCGACGCCGGGATCGGCTCGTTGGCCTTGACCCCGGTGAACAAAATATTAGTACGCTGGCCGACGCTGTCGATCAGTTGCATGTCGTTGACCAGGCCGTTGCGGAACGACAAGCGCAGGCTGTCGAACAGGGTGTCCTTGGTTTTCGGCTTCAAAGTGAAGTCGATCACGCCGCCGGCTTCCTTGGCGCTGATGTCGAAGCTCTGGCTGATCTTGGACACGTCACCGGACAGCAGCAGAGCCGGGGTCTGGGTCAGGCGCTGATCGAGGTTCTTGATGGTCGCCTGCTCAAGATCCGGGTCCCACAGGGTGACCTTCTTGCCGTCGGAGACCATGGTCTGTTCCGCCGGCGCATTGGTGTGCCAATAGAACAGGCCTGGACGCTGCAACGACATCTCGCCAGCGGTTTCCTGCAACTGGGTGCCGGTGCCATCAAGGGTCAGTTGAGAGAAACGTGCCGTCAGGGTCTGGGATTTTTCCAGTAATTGAGTCAGGCGTGCCACATCCTTGTCATCAGCGTGGGCCGAGAGTGTGGTCAAAGCCAGTACCGGCAGCAACAGCATGCGGATCAGACGCATGGGAGTCCTCATAACATTCGTGGGAGTGCGGGCGGCGCCAGGGACGCCACCCCTTTCAAAACCGGATCAGTCGCGTACCGGGCCCGGGGCCAGGACTTCACGCGAACCATTGGTGTTCATGGACGTCACGACCCCGGCCATTTCCATGGCTTCGATCATGCGCGCGGCGCGGTTGTAACCGATTTTCAGCTTGCGCTGAACCGCGGAAATGGAGGCTCTACGGCTTTCCAGCACGAACTGCACGGCTTCGTCATATAGCGCGTCAGCCTCTGGATCATCGCCGTCGCCGCCACCGCTGCTGCCTTCAAAGCCGCTGCCCGCCTCTTCAACGCCGTTGAGGATGTCGTCGTTGTATTCCGGCGCGCCCCGCAGTTTCCAGGCTTCTACCACGCGGTGAACTTCATCGTCGGAAACGAAAGCACCGTGGACACGAATCGGCAGGCTGGTGCCCGGCGG
Source organism: Pseudomonas sp. P8_241 (assembly GCF_034008315.1). Lineage (NCBI taxonomy): Bacteria > Pseudomonadati > Pseudomonadota > Gammaproteobacteria > Pseudomonadales > Pseudomonadaceae > Pseudomonas > Pseudomonas sp. P8_241. The sequence continues at coordinate 4,400,569 of NZ_CP125377.1, forward strand.
CATGTACAACATGTCACCGTGACCCAGCAGTTGCTCGGCGCCACCCTGGTCGATGATGGTCCGCGAGTCGATCTTGCTCGACACCTGGAACGCCATGCGGGTCGGAATGTTGGCCTTGATCAGACCGGTGATCACGTCAACCGACGGACGCTGGGTCGCGAGGATCAAGTGGATACCGGCCGCACGGGCCTTCTGGGCGATACGGGCAATCAGTTCTTCAACCTTCTTGCCGACGATCATCATCATGTCGGCGAATTCGTCGACCACGACTACGATGGTCGGCAGCTTTTGCAACAAAGGCGCTTCGTCGTGGATGCTTTCGCGCTTGTACAGCGGATCGCTCAACGGCTCGCCGGCGTCCTGGGCTTCCTTGACCTTGGCGTTGAAGCCCGACAGGTTTCGCACCCCCATCTTGGCCATCAGCTTGTAGCGGCGTTCCATTTCGGCAACGCTCCAACGCAGGGCGTTGGCGGCGTCCTTCATGTCGGTGACCACCGGGCACAACAAGTGCGGAATGCCTTCGTAGATCGACAGCTCAAGCATTTTCGGGTCAATCATGATCAGCTTGGCGTCTTCCGGGCCGGACTTGAACAGAATCGACAGGATCATCGCGTTCACACCCACCGACTTACCGGAACCGGTGGTACCGGCCACCAGCAAGTGCGGCATTTTCGCAAGATCGGTGATGACTGGCTTGCCGCCGATGTCATGACCCAGGGCCAGGGTGACCGGGGATTTGAAGTTGTCGTACTCGGGGGTCGACAGAACTTCGGAGAAACGCACGATCTGCCGGTCTTCGTTGGGAATCTCGATACCGACCGTGGTCTTGCCCGGAATCACTTCCACTACACGCACGCTGGTGACGGCCAGGGAGCGCGCAAGGTCTTTGGCCAGGTTGGAAATACGGCTGACCTTGACCCCGGCCGCCGGCTGGATCTCGTAACGGGTGATCACCGGACCCGGGTGAATCGAATCCACGGTAACTTCGACACCGAATTCCTTGAGCTTGATTTCCAGCAGGTGACCGACCGCGGCCAGGGATTCAGGCGAATAGTTGAGTTGTTTCTTTTCCGCGGGATCGAGAATCGAGATCGGTGGCAAGGTGCCTTCCACGGCACTGTCGACGAACAATGGCGCCTGCTTCTCTTTTTCGACCCGCTTGCTCGGCGCTGCGGGCTTTGGCGGCGCTGGCGCAATGACCGGTGGCACCTGCTTCTCGCGCTCGGACATGTGCTTGCTCAGGGCCTGCTCGCGCTCGATCAGGCGTTCCTTGACCTTGGCCTGCTCGCGTTTGTCGGTGACGCTCGGGGCGACCACTTCATCCACGCGCTCGTCGACTTCACGCAATTGCGCGACCAGTTGCTTGCGTTCGGTACGGGCAGCCCACCAGCGATTGGCCGCGCTCTGGAACAGCTCGAACAGGTCAAGGGTGATCTTGCCGGTGACGTCCATCACCTTGAACCACGACAGATCGGTGAACACGGTCAGGCCGAACAGGAACAGAGCAATGAACAGCAAGGTGCTGCCCTGGATATTCAACGCATTCCTGGCCAGGTCGCCGAGGCTTTCACCCAGCGCACCGCCCGCACCGGCCGGCAGACCGGTGGCGGCATGGAAGTGGATATGGGCCAGAGCGGCACCAGACAGGACAAGGAAGACCAGCCCGATCAGACGCCACGAGAACAGCCAGCCGCTCCACTGCCACGGTTCGTGGCGCTGGCGGAAGATCTGATAGGCCTTGATCGCCAGCAACAGCGGGAAGATGTAAGCGAAGTAACCGAGCACCATGAACAGAATGTCGGCGCTGTAGGAGCCCGCGGGACCACCGAAGTTCTGAACATCGTCGATCTTGCTGTTATGGCTCCAGCCCGGATCGTCCTTGCCGTAGGTCAGCAAGGCCATCATCAGGAACAGGCACAGGGCGCCGATGGCGATCAGCGCACCTTCCTTGAGTCGGTAGTGCAAGTGCTGGCGCCAGAGCGGAACGACGGCTGGTTTAGGTGCTGCGGTGGATTTCTTCAAAACGCTTCTTTTCCTGCGCCAAGGGCGCGTCCATCTGTTGAATGACTATAAACGGCCAAAAAACTGCCCAATCCAGGCAGGTAAAAAAGTTAACGCGCGCAACCGGGACTACTTTTAACACTACGCTGCGGTTTTTATAAACACGGTACGCACTGAATATATCCAGCACGCTGGGCATTGTACGGGTTTGTACGCACGACGCCATGCTTGAGACCCTTGGGTGTAGCATAGTCAACAGCCTATGACATGCCCTTCAATTTGAGCATGCATTCTCTTTTGTGACAAAGGCTTATGAGGTGTTTTTATGATCGAAGCACAGCATCACCGCCTGATTATCCTGGGTTCCGGCCCCGCCGGTTACAGCGCAGCCGTATATGCCGCCCGCGCCAACCTCAAACCCGTTGTCATCACCGGGATACAGGCAGGTGGCCAGCTCACCACCACCGTCGAGGTCGACAACTGGCCAGGTGATGTCGAAGGACTCACCGGCCCGGCCCTGATGGAACGCATGCAAAAACACGCCGAGCGCTTTGCCACAGAGATCGTTTACGACCACATCCATACCGCCAAGTTGCAACAGCGGCCGTTCGAATTGATCGGCGATGGCGGTACTTACACCTGCGACGCCTTGATCATTGCTACCGGTGCTTCGGCGCAATACCTGGGCTTGCCGTCCGAAGAAGCATTTGCCGGCAAGGGCGTATCGGCCTGCGCAACCTGTGATGGCTTCTTTTATCGCAATCAGGTGGTCGCGGTGGTAGGCGGTGGCAACACGGCCGTAGAAGAAGCCCTGTACCTGTCGAACATCGCCAAGGAAGTGCATTTGATTCACCGCCGCGACAAGCTGCGTTCGGAGAAAATCCTCCAGGACAAACTCTTCGAAAAAGCCACCAACGGCAATGTCCGCCTGCACTGGAACCAGAATCTTGACGAAGTACTCGGCGATGCCAGTGGCGTCACCGGCGCGCGTCTGCGGGACAGCCACACAGGTGAAACCCAGGAACTGCCGCTGGCCGGGGTGTTTATCGCCATCGGCCATAAACCCAACACCGATCTGTTCACTGGGCAACTGGAAATGCGTGACGGCTATCTGCTGGTCAAGGGCGGCAGCGAAGGCGACGCCACCGCCACGGCCATCGCCGGGGTATTTGCCGCCGGCGATGTGGCTGACCATGTCTACCGCCAAGCCGTCACCTCGGCCGGGGCGGGTTGCATGGCGGCACTGGACGCTGAAAAATACCTCGACGACATTCCAACCGTTTGAAGGCAAACTTAATGGCGGGCCAACACCCGCCACTGCCCTCCCCTTCTGCAAGCCCGGACGCCATGCTGACTTGGTTACAACGCAACACCTTGCACTTCCCACCGCTGGAAAAAGCCATGCGCGACCCCAACGGGCTGCTGGCTGCCGGTGGCGATCTGTCTGCCGATCGGTTGATCTCGGCTTATCGCCACGGCTGCTTCCCTTGGTTTTCCGAAGGCCAGCCGATTCTCTGGTGGTCGCCGGATCCGCGCACCGTTCTATTTCCCGACGAATTGCACGTTTCGCGCAGCCTCAGCAAGCTATTGCGCCAACAACGTTATCAAGTGACCTTTGACGAAGATTTTGCTGCCGTCATTCGCGCTTGCGCTGCGCCCCGGGATTACGCGGATGGCACCTGGATCACTGAGGCCATGCAAGACGCCTACATCGAACTGCACCGGCGCGGGCACGCGCATTCGGTGGAAGTCTGGGATGGCGATGAACTCGTCGGCGGACTGTACGGGCTTGCGATGGGCCAATTGTTTTTCGGCGAGTCCATGTTCAGCCGCGCCGATAACGCCTCGAAATTCGGCTTTGCCACACTGGTCCGACATCTGAAAGACTCGGGTTTTGTGTTGATCGATTGCCAGATGCCGACCGATCATCTGCATAGCCTGGGCGCCCGGGCGATACCCCGCCGAGAGTTTGCCGATTTTCTGGCCAGGCACCTTGACCAACCCAACCATGCCAACTGGGTTTGCTGAGCGTCTTTTGCGCAGGTGGCTTACACTTATTCAAAAGCATTATCCCGAGGGTTGATCATGACCGAGTTGGCGCGTTTGAAGTTCTATGCCACTCAGCCGCACTCTTGCAGTTATCTGCCCGAGGAGCAGGCCACTACCTTGTTCCTCGACCCTAGCCAGCCCATGGATGTGCATGTCTATGCAGATCTGTCGGAGATGGGTTTCCGTCGCAGCGGCGATCACCTCTATCGGCCGCATTGCCAGAATTGCAACGCGTGCGTGCCGGCACGCATTCCCGTGGCGCAATTCACACCCAATCGGCAACAGAAACGCATCTTCAAGCGCAACGCCGATTTGCAGGTACGGCCGGCCAAGCCAGGATTCAGCGAAGAATACTTCGACCTCTACCAGCGCTACATCGAACAGCGTCACGCCGATGGCGACATGTACCCGCCAAGTCGCGACCAGTTTTCGACATTCCTGGTGCGCGACCTGCCGTTTTCCCGGTTCTACGAATTCCGCCTCGACGGCCGGTTGCTGGCCATCGCCGTCACCGATTTGCTGCCGAACGGAATGTCCGCGGTCTACACCTTCTACGAACCCGCGGAAGAACGCCGCAGCCTGGGACGCTACGCGATCCTCTGGCAAATCGCCGAGGCCCATCGACTGGGACTGGAAGCGGTTTATCTCGGTTACTGGATCAAAAACTGCAAAAAAATGAATTACAAGACGCAATATCGACCCATCGAACTGCTGATTAATCAGCGTTGGGTGGTTCTAAATTAGGGCAGCCCCTAAACCCCTTGGCTTAAACCCCATTTTTCGGGCACAATGCACGCCGCTTTTGCCTGGCGCAGTTGCACCGGGCCATTCATTGGACACCGAGGGCTTTACTGCATGTCGAAAGAAGACAGCTTCGAAATGGAAGGCACTGTCGTCGACACCCTGCCCAACACCATGTTTCGTGTGGAGTTGGAAAATGGGCACGTCGTAACCGCGCACATCTCCGGCAAGATGCGCAAGAACTACATCCGTATTCTTACCGGCGACAAAGTGCGCGTCGAGCTGACGCCCTATGACTTGAGCAAAGGGCGCATCACTTACCGCGCTCGCTAATCAAGTCAATACAAAACGCCCGGCTTATGCCGGGCGTTTTTGTTTGCAGATTGTTTACACGACAATCCTGTAGGCGCGAGCATGCTCGCGATGGTGGTTAACGATGACGCGGACTGCCTGGATGCCCGAGTTGTTCTGATGTTCTTCGCGAGCAAGCTCGCTCCTACAGGGGGAGCGGCAGACAACAAAAAGGCGCCTCTCGGCGCCTTTTGTTTTTCCTCTAAACGTCAGGCCATCTCGGCTGTCGTCTCGAACTCGAACGTCAGTTCGCCGTCCTTGATGTCGATGTGCACCACACCGCCATGTTCGGCGAGTTCGCCAAAGAGAATCTCTTCGGCCAGCGGACGCTTGATCTTGTCCTGGATCAGGCGAGCCATAGGTCGAGCCCCCATCGCCGAGTCGTAACCGCCAGCCGCCAGCCAGCCGCGAGCGGCATCGGTGACTTCCAGCAGCACACGCTTGTCTTCCAGTTGCGCCTGGAGCTCGGTAAGGAACTTGTCCACCACGCTCTTGATAACCTCATGACTGAGGCGACCAAACTGGATAATGGTGTCCAGACGGTTGCGGAATTCCGGCGTGAAGCTCTTCTTGATCACTTCCATAGCATCGGAGGAGTGATCCTGATAGGTGAAACCAATCGAAGCACGAGCTGCGGTCTCGGCACCGGCGTTGGTCGTCATGATGACGATCACGTTACGGAAATCCGCCTTGCGCCCGTTGTTGTCGGTCAGCGTACCGTGATCCATGACCTGCAACAGCAGGTTGAAGACTTCCGGATGCGCCTTCTCGATTTCATCGAGCAGCAGCACGCAATGAGGTTGCTTGGTGATGGCCTCGGTCAGTAGACCGCCCTGATCGAACCCGACATAGCCAGGAGGCGCGCCGATCAAACGCGAAACGGTGTGCCGCTCCATGTACTCGGACATGTCAAAACGAACCAGCTCGACACCCAACGCCTTGGCCAGTTGACGCGCCGCTTCGGTTTTACCGACACCGGTAGGCCCGGCGAACAGGAACGAACCGACGGGCTTGTCAGGTGACTTGAGACCGGCACGGGACAGCTTGATCGCGGTCGCCAAGGAGTCGATCGCGGCGTCCTGACCAAACACGGTCAACTTCAAGTCACGCTCAAGGTTACGCAACAGCTCTTTATCGGAGCTGGTGACGTGTTTTGGCGGAATTCGAGCGATCTTCGCAACGATATCCTCGACCTGAGGCACTTCAATGCGTTTAACGCGCTTTTCCACCGGCTGCAGACGCTGATAGGCACCCGCCTCATCGATGACATCAATGGCCTTGTCGGGCATATGACGATCATTGATGTAACGCGACGCCAGTTCGGCCGCTGCGCGCAGGGCTTCATCACTGTATTCGATGTTGTGATGACTCTCGAAACGCCCTTTCAGGCCTCGCAGAATGCCAATGGTGTCCTCCACCGAAGGCTCCGACACATCGACCTTCTGGAAGCGCCGGGCCAAGGCACGGTCCTTCTCGAAGATCCCGCGAAACTCCTGAAAGGTGGTAGAACCAATGCAGCGAATATCACCCGACGAGAGCAACGGCTTGAGCAGGTTCGAAGCGTCCATGACGCCGCCGGATGCAGCGCCCGCACCAATAATGGTGTGAATCTCGTCGATAAAGAGAATCGCCTGTGGGCGTTTTTTCAGCTCATTGAGCAATGCCTTGAAGCGCTTCTCGAAATCGCCACGATATTTGGTACCGGCCAGTAACGCCCCCAGATCGAGGGAATACACCACGCTGTTGGCCAGCAAATCCGGCACCTGGTTATCGACAATGCGTTTGGCCAGACCTTCGGCAATCGCGGTTTTACCCACGCCCGCCTCGCCCACCAGCAGCGGGTTGTTTTTGCGGCGACGCGCCAGGATCTGCGCGACGCGCTCGACTTCCAGCTCACGCCCCACCAGCGGATCAATACGACCCTGGCGCGCAAGTTCGTTCAAGTTGCTGGCATAAGCATCCAGAGGATTGCCTGAAGAAGAAGACTCACCGCCCTCGTCGTCCTGCATATCTTGTTCACCTTCAGAGTGATCGCCATGCCCCGGCACTTTGGAAATACCGTGGGCGATGTAGTTGACGACATCAATGCGCGCAACGCTCTGCTGTTTCAGCAGGAACACCGCCTGACTCTCTTGCTCACTGAAGATTGCGACCAGCACATTGGCGCCAGTCACTTCACGCTTGCCCGAGCTCTGTACGTGAAACACAGCACGTTGCAGTACACGCTGGAAGCCCAGGGTTGGCTGGGTTTCACGATCCTCGTCGTGTACGGGGATCAATGGCGTGGTGGAGTCGATGAACTCCTGCAGGTCATGCTTGAGTTTGTCGAGGTTTGCGCCGCACGCACGTAAAACGGTGGCGGCAGCCTCATTATCCAATAGGGCCAGCAGGAGGTGCTCGACGGTCATGAACTCATGACGCTTCGAACGGGCTTCCTTGAAGGCAAGATTGAGGGTGACTTCGAGCTCGCGGTTTAACATAGCTTCACCTCATACCCAAGTGGTCGGCGATTAACCGTCCTTCTCGATTTCACAGAGTAGCGGATGCTGGCTTTCCCTGGCGTACTGGTTGACCTGCATGGCCTTGGTCTCGGCGATGTCGCGGGTAAACACTCCACATACTGCCCGTCCTTCGGTATGGACGGCCAGCATGACCTTGGTCGCCAGCTCGCGATTCAGGTTAAAAAACACCTCGAGCACTTCGACGACGAAATCCATCGGTGTGTAGTCATCATTAAACAAAACCACCTTGTACATGGGCGGCGCCTGGAGTGCAGGCTTGGCCTCCTGAACAGCAATGCCTGCGGAATCGTCGTCGTGTTCCTCCGGGCGATCTTTCTGGAGAGTCGGGCGATCCTGATTGAATGTTAGTCGAATCTGGCTGATTGCATGCATGGAAAGAAAGGTTCGTCAGTTGTGCAAATACAGTGGTGGGGGCGGCCCTGGACGATTTCAACTCCGACTGCCTGGTCACCTTGACTATCGGCAAAACGGTGTTACAACCAATAGAGCCCACAGTGGGTAAAAAAGGTCCGCGGAGTCAACTTTTTTCTAAGAAGTGACTGCGGATAAACTGGATGATACTCCAGTGATGGAGTCTGTTGCAGAGGGAGTTGGGTATGTCAGGCGTCAAGGTCAGCGGCAAGGTCAAATGGTTCAACAACGCCAAGGGTTACGGTTTCATTAACGAGGACGGCAAGACAGAAGACCTGTTTGCCCACTATTCAGCCATTCAAATGGATGGTTATAGAACACTGAAAGCCGGCCAGGTTGTCACCTTCGAAATCATCCAGGGGCCAAAAGGCTTGCATGCCGTCAACATCGGCAACCCTGTAGAGGCTTCGACAATCACGACACCTGCCGAGCAACAGACCGTGACGGCCTAAGACCGCACCGTCATCCAGTCAAAAAAAACCGCCCGAATCCATCAACTGAATCGGGCGGTTTTTGTGCGCCTGTTGCTTGCTTACATGTGCGAGATCAACGCATCGCCGAAGCCGGAAGAGGAAACCAGCTTCGCGCCTTCCATCAGACGTTCGAAGTCATAGGTCACGGTCCTGGCGGAAATTGCGCCGTTGGTGCCCTTGATGATCAGGTCGGCTGCTTCGGTCCAGCCCATGTGACGCAGCATCATTTCAGCGGACAGGATCAGCGACCCCGGATTGACCTGGTCCTTGCCGGCGTACTTCGGCGCAGTACCGTGGGTGGCCTCGAACATCGCCACGGTGTCGGACAGGTTGGCCCCCGGCGCGATACCGATACCGCCCACTTCCGCCGCCAGGGCGTCAGAAAGGTAGTCGCCGTTCAGGTTCAGGGTCGCGATCACATCGTACTCGGCCGGGCGCAGCAGGATCTGCTGGAGCATGGCGTCGGCGATGGCATCCTTGACGATGACGTTCTTGCCGGTTTTCGGGTTCTTGAATTGCATCCACGGACCACCGTCGAGCAGGGTCGCACCGAACTCTTCAGCCGCCACTTCGTAGGCCCACTCCTTGAAGGCACCTTCGGTGAACTTCATGATGTTGCCTTTGTGCACGATAGTCAGCGAGTCGCGATCATTGTCGACCACATATTGCAGGGCCTTGCGCGCCAGACGCTTGGTGCCTTGCAGCGAAACCGGCTTGACGCCGATGCCGCAGTTTTCGTCGAAACGGATCTTGGTGACCCCCATTTCCTCTTTGAGGAACTTGATGACCTTGGTCGCTTCCGGCGAACCGGCTTTCCACTCGATACCGGCGTAGATATCTTCGGAGTTCTCGCGAAAGATCGTCATGTCGACGTCACCTGGCTTCTTCACCGGGCTTGGCACGCCTTCGAACCAGCGAACCGGGCGCAGGCAAACGTACAGGTCGAGTTGCTGGCGCAGGGCCACGTTAAGGGATCGAATACCGCCACCGACCGGGGTGGTCAGCGGGCCCTTGATGGAAACCACGTAATCCTTGACTGCGTCCAGGGTTTCCTGAGGCAGCCAGGTGTCCTGATCGTAAACCTGAGTCGCTTTCTCCCCGGCGTACACTTCCATCCAGGAAATCTTGCGCTCGCCACCGTAAGCCTTCTTAACAGCAGCATCGACAACCTTGATCATGACCGGGCTGATGTCGACACCAATGCCGTCGCCTTCGATGAAGGGGATGATCGGGTTATTAGGAACATTGAGAGAATGGTCTGCATTGACGGTGATTTTGTCGCCGACGGCTGGAACCTGAATCTTCTTGTAACCCATGCTGAACTCCATTGATTGGATTGAACATCTGGCTTGGTTCGAGCGTAACCCAGTTAAATCGGCGCGCAAACCCTATGTTCCGCCCATCTGCTGCCAACCCGCACAACTGGCGCGCTACAAGCCTGAAAGCAAAGGGAAAAATGCCAAAAGCGAGCACGACGAGTGACATTGCGCCTGGTTCGCCCCTGCGACCTTTAGACCAATGGACGATATTTGTCGTGTATGAACCATCGGCAGATTGCCAGCAACCTATGTATAATGCCGCCGCTGACTAAAGGGTCACGATGGACTGAACAGCTCTATGACGAGTGTTTCAGCCAGATGAGCCGGTCTGTTATCGCAGTCCGGCTACTTGACGCCCTACTGATGCACCCAACATCACAGCAACGAAATCTCGATATTCGGCTCATGGATGACTTTGAACGAACGCGCTTACCCGGCGCACCTCGAGTTTCTGCGCACGCTTTAGCAAAGAAGAGAGAGTTAATCCGAATATGCCCACCCGCTCGAAGATCATCTATACCTTCACCGACGAAGCTCCTGCCCTCGCCACCTATTCACTGTTGCCTATCGTAGAGGCTTTCACCGCCTCGGCTGATATCGCCGTGGAAACCCGCGATATCTCTCTTGCAGGGCGCATCCTGGCCAGCTTCCCCGAGCAACTGGGTGACAAAGCCGTAGCCGACCACCTCGCCGAACTGGGCGCTCTGGCCGTTACGCCTGAAGCCAACATCATCAAATTGCCAAACATCAGCGCCTCGGTTCCGCAACTGCAAGCCGCGATCAAAGAGCTGCAAGCTCAAGGCTTCGCACTGCCGGACTACCCTGAAACCGTCACCAGCGACGCCGACAAAGAAGCCAAGGCCCGCTACGACAAAATCAAGGGCAGCGCCGTGAACCCGGTTCTGCGCGAAGGCAACTCCGATCGCCGCGCTCCGCTGTCGGTCAAAAACTACGCTCGCAAGCACCCGCACAAAATGGGCGCCTGGGCCAAGGACTCCAAGTCCCACATCGCGCACATGAGCACCGGTGATTTCTACGGCAGCGAAAAAGCTGCCCTGATCGAAGCCGCTGACGCTGTGAAAATCGAGCTGATCGCTCAAGACGGCACCACCACCGTCCTGAAAGCAAAAACCACCGTACAAGCCGGTGAGATCCTCGATTGCGCGGTACTGAGCAAAAACGCCCTGCGCAGCTTCATCGCGGCCGAAATCGAAGACGCCAAGGCACAAGGCGTGCTGCTGTCGGTTCACCTGAAAGCCACCATGATGAAGGTCTCCGACCCGATCATGTTCGGCCAGATCGTTGCCGAGTTCTATAAAGACGCACTGACCAAGCACGCTGACGTGCTGGCACAGATCGGCTTCAACCTGAACAACGGCATCGGCGACCTGTACGCTCGCATCAAGGCCCTTCCGGCCGAGCAGCAAGCGCAGATCGAAGCTGACATTCAAGCGGTCTACGCTGTTCGTCCATCGCTGGCGATGGTCAACTCCGACAAAGGCATCACCAACCTGCACGTGCCGAGCGACGTCATCGTCGACGCCTCGATGCCAGCCATGATCCGTGACTCCGGCAAGATGTGGGGCACCGACGGCCAGCTGCACGACACCAAGGCTGTGATCCCGGATCGCTGCTACGCCACCATCTACCAGGCCGTGATCGAAGATTGCAAAGCCAACGGCGCGTTCGATCCGACCACCATGGGCAGCGTGCCGAACGTTGGCCTGATGGCGAAGAAAGCCGAAGAGTACGGTTCCCACGACAAGACTTTCCAGATCAAGGCTGACGGCGTTGTTCGCGTCACCGACAGCAAGGGCAACCTGCTGATGGAACAGTCGGTTGAAGCCGGCGACATCTTCCGCATGTGCCAGACCAAAGACGCGCCGATCCAGGACTGGGTCAAGCTGGCCGTCAACCGTGCTCGCGCAAGCAGCACTCCAGCGATTTTCTGGCTGGACCCGATGCGCGCCCACGACGGCGTAGTGATCGAGAAAGTTCAGGCTTACCTGAAGGATCACGACACTGCCGGTCTGGACATCCAGATCATGGCGCCGGTCGACGCAATGAAATTCACCCTGCAACGCACCCGCGACGGCAAGGACACCATCTCGGTGACCGGCAACGTTTTGCGCGACTACCTGACTGACCTGTTCCCGATCATGGAACTGGGCACCAGCGCCAAGATGCTGTCGATCGTGCCGCTGATGAACGGCGGTGGCCTGTTCGAAACCGGCGCTGGCGGTTCGGCACCGAAGCACGTTCAGCAGCTGCTGGAAGAAAACTTCCTGCGCTGGGATTCCCTGGGTGAGTTCCTGGCCCTGGCCGCCTCACTCGAGCACCTGGGCGTGAACTACAACAACCCCAAGGCGCTGGTTCTGGCCAAGACCCTGGATCAGGCCACTGGCCAGTTCCTGGACAACAACAAGTCGCCATCGCGCAAAGTCGGCAACATCGACAACCGCGGCAGCCACTTCTACCTGGCGCTGTACTGGGCTCAAGCCCTGGCTGCCCAGACCGAAGACGCGGCACTGCAAGCGCAGTTCGCGACCCTGGCCAAAACCCTGACCGAGAACGAGGCGACTATCGTTGCCGAACTCAACGCCGTTCAGGGCAAGCCAGTCGACATCGGCGGTTACTACCACGCCGACGCCGAGCTGATCAGCAAGGCCATGCGCCCGAGCGCGACCTTCAACGCGGCAGTTGCTGCGCTGGTGTAAGGTTGTAAGGGAACATCACAAACCCCGGCCCCGTGCCGGGGTTTGTGTTTGTGGGGATCTACGCCCCCCCCTTGCAGGAGCCGGCTTGCTGGCGATAGCGGTTTATCATTCATATCTTCGTTGACTGATACGCCGCTATCGCCAGCAAGCCGGCTCCTACAGGTTTGTATTTCAACATCAGAATTGAGGACATCTCATGGACTGGAAACCCCACATCACCGTCGCCACCATCGTCGAAGACAACGGCCGCTTCCTGATGGTCGAGGAGCTTAAGCACGGGCGAGTGGTACTCAACCAGCCCGCTGGCCACCTGGACCCGAACGAAACCCTCACCGAGGCCGCTGTGCGCGAAACCCTCGAAGAAACCGGCTGGGATGTCGAAGCAACCGGCGTCGTAGGTATTTACCTCTACACCGCCCCGAGCAACGGCGTGACCTACCAGCGGGTCTGCTTCATTGCCAAACCACTGAAACACCACCCCGATTACCAACTGGACGACGGCATCGTCGGGGCCAAGTGGTTGACCCGTGAGGAATTAATCGAGCAGCGCGACACCTGGCGCAGCGAGCTGATCATCCGTTGCATCGACGACTATCTGGCAGGCCCACACTTTGGCCTCGAATTGATCCGCCCTTCTCTTTAGCCATGCAGGCTCCAGCCTGATAGAATCGCGTCCTTTTTCAAGACACTCATTAAATCCCTATGCGTGATCCAGCCCCTTCTGACACACAAAAGAAGCGCGTCATTGTCGGCATGTCCGGCGGCGTGGACTCTTCCGTTTCTGCCCTCCTGCTGATCGAGCAGGGTTATGAGGTGGAAGGCCTGTTCATGAAGAACTGGGAAGAAGACGATGGAACGGAATACTGCACCGCCATGGACGACCTGGCGGACGCCCAGGCCGTGTGCGACAAGATTGGCATCAAGCTGCACACCGCCAATTTCGCCGCCGAGTACTGGGACAACGTATTCGAGCACTTCCTGGCCGAATACAAGGCCGGACGCACGCCGAACCCGGACATCCTGTGCAACCGCGAGATCAAGTTCAAGGCGTTCCTCGACTACGCCATGGTGCTTGGCGCCGACCTGATCGCCACCGGCCACTACGTGCGTCGCCGCGACATCGACGGCCGTACCGAACTGCTCAAGGGCCTGGACCCGAACAAGGACCAGAGCTACTTCCTGCACGCCGTGGGCGGAGAGCAGATCGCCAAGACCCTGTTCCCGGTCGGTGAGCTGGAAAAACCGCAGGTTCGTGCGATTGCCGAGAAATACGAGCTGGCGACCGCCAAGAAAAAGGATTCCACCGGAATCTGCTTTATCGGTGAACGCCGCTTCAGCGACTTCCTCAAGCAGTACCTGCCAGCGCAACCGGGCGAAATCAAGACCACCGAAGGCGAAATCATCGGTCGTCACCACGGCTTGATGTACCACACCATCGGCCAGCGACAGGGCCTGGGCATTGGCGGCTTGAAAGACGCCAGCGACGAGCCGTGGTACGTGCTGATCAAGGACCTGGAACACAACGAACTGATCGTTGGCCAGGGCAATGATCACCCATGGCTGTTCTCTCGCGCCCTGCTCGCCTCAGACATCTACTGGGTCAACCCGATCGACCTGAGCCAGCCGCGCAAGCTGACCGCCAAGGTTCGTTATCGCCAGAGTGACCAGCCGTGCACCCTGGAAAAAACCGCCAGCGGATATCGCGCGGTTTTTGATGATCCACAACGCGCGGTCACACCAGGCCAGTCCGTGGTGTTCTACGACGGTGAAATCTGCCTCGGTGGCGGCGTGATCGAAGTTGCAGAGCCGTGGACGAGCAAGGGCCAGGCCATATGAACCCCATTCAGGAGCAATTGACAGCATTGGGCGGCGTGTTTCTCGCCGCCGTGCTGGTGGACAGGATCGCCAAGACCGGCCAGACCAACGAGGCGGGCCTGACCTGCATGCTCGGCAGCCTGCTGATTCGCGACCCCAAGGACACGCTGGAAGTCTATGGTGGCGACGACATCAACCTGCGCGAAGGCTATCGCGCCCTGATCGGCGCTCTCGAACGCGACCCGAGCGCCCTGCAGCGCGAACCACTGCGCTATGCCTTGGCGATGCTCGGTCTTGAGCGTCAGCTGGCCAAGCGCGACGACATGCTCGAAGTGATCGGCAAACGCCTGCCGCAGATTCAGTCCCAGGTCGAACATTTCGGCCCGGCCCACGAAAACGTGATCGCCGCGTGCGGCGCGCTGTATCAGGACACCTTGAGCACCCTGCGCCAACGCATCCAGGTCCACGGCGACATGCGCAATCTGCAACAACCGAGCAACGCCTCGAAAATTCGCGCCCTGCTGCTCGCCGGCATTCGTTCTGCCCGCCTTTGGCGGCAATTGGGGGGGCATCGCTGGCAGCTGGTGATCAGTCGCCGCAAATTGCTCAAAGAGCTTTACCCGTTGATGCGTAACGAATAACTCGCATCGAAAGACCCGAACCAAGCAATACGCGTAATACGCCGGTCAGTTGGCGACGGACCGGCGGATTTTTTCATGTATGATACGCGCCCCATTTCGTTGCCCGACTGTCCGAGAACACCCCATGCAGCTTTCTTCGCTCACTGCGGTTTCCCCTGTTGACGGCCGCTACGCCGGCAAAACCCAGGCCCTGCGCCCAATTTTCAGCGAGTACGGCCTGATCCGTGCCCGCGTTCTGGTTGAAGTGCGCTGGCTCCAGCGCCTGGCCGCTCACCCTGCCATCAGCGAAGTGCCGGCGTTCTCCGCCGAAGCCAACGCTGTGCTCAATACCCTGGCGGAAAACTTCTCTCTGGAGCACGCCGAGCGTGTCAAGGAGATCGAGCGCACCACCAACCACGACGTCAAAGCCATCGAATACCTGCTCAAAGAGCAAGCGGCCAAGCTGCCGGAACTGGCCAAGGTCAGCGAGTTCATCCACTTTGCCTGCACCAGCGAGGACATCAACAACCTGTCCCACGCCCTGATGCTGCGCGAAGGCCGCGATGATGTGATGCTGCCGCTGATGCGCCAGACCGCCAACGCCATCCGCGAACTGGCCATCCGCTTCGCCGACGTGCCAATGCTGTCGCGCACCCACGGTCAACCGGCCTCGCCGACCACCCTGGGCAAAGAACTGGCGAACGTGGTTTACCGTCTGGAGCGCCAGATCGCTCAAGTCGCTGCCGTGCCGCTGCTGGGCAAGATCAACGGCGCTGTCGGCAACTACAACGCGCACCTGTCGGCCTACCCCGAGATCGACTGGGAAGCCAACGCCCGCGCCTTCATCGAAGACGAGCTGGGCCTGGGCTTCAACCCGTACACCACGCAGATCGAACCGCACGACTACATTGCCGAGCTGTTCGACGCGATTGCACGCTTCAACACCATCCTGATCGACTTCGACCGCGACATCTGGGGCTACATCTCCCTGGGTTATTTCAAGCAGCGCACCATCGCTGGCGAAATCGGCTCGTCGACCATGCCACACAAGGTCAACCCGATCGACTTCGAAAACTCCGAAGGCAACCTGGGTATCGCCAACGCACTGTTCCAGCACCTGGCGAGCAAACTGCCAATCTCCCGCTGGCAGCGCGACCTGACCGACTCCACCGTGCTGCGCAACCTCGGCGTCGGCTTTGCCCACAGCGTGATCGCGTACGAAGCCAGCCTCAAAGGCATCAGCAAACTGGAGCTCAACGAGCAAAAGATTGCCGCTGACCTGGACGCTTGCTGGGAAGTATTGGCCGAGCCGATCCAGACCGTGATGCGTCGCTACAACATCGAAAACCCGTACGAAAAGCTGAAAGAACTGACCCGCGGCAAGGGCATCAGCCCCGAAGCGTTGCAAACTTTCATCGACGGCCTGGACATGCCGGCCGCCGCCAAGGCTGAGCTGAAATTGCTCACCCCGGCGAACTACATCGGTAACGCTGTAGAGCAAGCCAAACGCATCTGATCGACCGCTAGACCCCTTTAAGACGCCCGGCCGCGCCGGGCGTTTTTATTCCCGTATGGAAAGTGCTTTTTTTCAATAGGTTACACATGAATCCTGACATTCCTCTGCAACTTCTGGGCGGTATCACGGCACGCGAGTTCCTGCGCGACTACTGGCAGAAAAAACCCCTGCTGATCCGCCAGGCGATTCCTGATTTCGAGAGCCCGATCGACGCCGACGAACTGGCCGGCCTGGCACTGGAAGAAGAAGTCGAATCGCGACTGATCATCGAAAATGGCGAGCGCCCATGGGAATTGCGTCGCGGCCCATTTGCCGAAGATGAATTCAGCAAGCTGCCGGAACGTGACTGGACCCTGCTGGTTCAAGCCGTTGACCAGTTCGTACCGGAAGTCAGCGAGCTGCTGGAAAATTTCCGCTTTCTGCCAAGCTGGCGCATCGACGACGTCATGATCAGTTTCGCCGCCCCAGGTGGCAGTGTCGGTCCACACTTTGACAACTACGACGTGTTCCTGTTGCAAGGCCATGGCAAGCGCAACTGGAAGATCGGCCAGATGTGCGACTCCGAAAGCCCGCTGCTGCAACACGCGGACCTGCGAATCCTCGCTGAATTCGAAGCCACCGATGAGTGGGTTCTGGAACCGGGCGACATGCTGTACCTGCCACCACGCCTGGCTCACTGCGGCGTGGCCGTCGACGACTGCCTGACCTACTCGGTCGGTTTCCGCGCTCCAAGCGCTGCTGAAGTGTTGACCCACTTCACCGACTTCCTCAGCCAGTTTCTGCCGGACGAAGAGCGCTACACGGACGCCGACGCGCAGCCTGCGACCGATCCACACCAGATCCAGCATGACGCACTCGACCGCTTGAAAAGCCTGCTGGCCGAGCACATGAGCGACGAGCGCCTGCTGCTGACCTGGTTCGGCCAATTCATGACCGAGCCGCGTTACCCTGAGCTGGTAGTTGGCCCGGAAGACATCGCAGAAGACGACGTCCTGAGCGCACTGGAAGAAGGCGCGGTACTGATCCGCAATCCGAGCGCACGCCTGGCCTGGTCTGAAGTCGATGACGACCTGCTGCTGTTCGCCAGCGGCCAGAGCCGTTATCTGCCGGGCAAACTGCGCGAACTGCTGAAGATGATCTGCGCCGCCGACGCGCTGCACGTCGACAACCTGGGTGCATGGCTGAGCGACGAAGACGGCCGCGGCCTGCTGTGTGAACTGGTCAAGCAGGGAAGCCTGGGGTTCGCCGATGAATAAGATTCACGTACGTGTCGCAAACTGGCAGAAGGACAACACCGAGATCCGGCGCATTCGTGAGACGGTGTTCGTTGCCGAGCAATCCGTTCCGCCAGAATTGGAATGGGACGCTGATGACATTGATGCAGTGCATTTTCTCGCCTACGAAGGCGACTTTCCGATTGGCACCGCCCGCCTGCTGCCCGACGGTCATGTCGGCCGGGTATCGGTGCTCAAGGACTGGCGCGGCTTGAAGGTCGGCGATGCACTGATGCAAGCGGTCATCGGTGAAGCCGAAGAGCGTGGACTGAAGCAGCAGATGCTGAGCGCCCAGGTGCAGGCTACGGCGTTCTATGAGCGCCTGGGCTTTCATATGGTCAGCGAAGAGTTCCTGGAAGCAGGGATTCCGCACGTAGACATGGTTCGCCATTCTGCTTAAGACCTTGTGGCGAGGGAGCTTGCTCCCTCGCCACAAAAGCTGCATGCAAACATCACAAAACGCCCCGCCATCTTCGGATGCCGGGGCGTTTTGCTGTCTACCATTCAACTTGCCCCATCCAAGGCCGACAAACTGGCACTATCAACACCTGTAGGAGTGAGCTTGCTCGCGATGAACTTGAGGGCGCCGCATTCTTTCCAGACAACGCGCGATATCGTTCACGCCCATCGCGAGCAAGCTCGCTCCTACACACACCACAAAGTCGGAGATAACGGATATGTCCCTACGCACCCTGCTCACCACCCTACTGGTGACCTGCAGTTTTTCGGTCATGGCAGCCACCGAAATCGTGCCCCTGAACTACCAGACCAGTGCAAATCTGCTGCCGGTGGCGCAGGATTTCATCGGCAAGGACGGCCAAGTCAGCGCTTACGGCAATCAACTCATCGTCAATGCCGATCAACGCAAGATCGACGAACTTAAAGCCCTTATTTCGCAACTCGATACCGCACCCAAGCGCCTGCTGATCACGGTCGACACCAGCGACAGCAACGCTCAGGGTGATCAGGGTTACTCAGTGAACGGCACCAAGCCAAGCCAGACCCGCATCATCAGTTACAGCACCGACAGTCGTGACGGTGGCACCCAGCAAGTGCAGGCCAGTGAAGGCACACCCGCACTGATCCAGGTCGGCCAAAGCGTGCCGCTGACCAGTTCGCAGACCGACTCCTACGGCGACCTGCGCAGTCAGACCGAATACCGCAACGTCACACAAGGTTTCTACGTCACCGCAAACGTCACCGGCGATATCGTCCACCTGTCCATCAGCACCAACCGTGACCGCATGAGCCAGGAACGCCCCGATGTAGTGAACGTGCAAAGCACCGACACAACCGTCACCGGTCGCCTTGGTGAGTGGATCCTGCTGGCCGGGGTAAATGGCCAGACACAAGCCGACAAACAGGGCATGAGCCGCAGCTACGCGACCCAAAGCCGCGACGACATGACCTTGCGGGTAAAAGTCGACACCCTGGACTAAAGCACCAAAAACTGACTGAGGAGTCGTATTAGACCAAAGATGTAGTGCTTGAAAAAAAGCACTACAAAACGTTTGACGAGGCAAAAAAGCGAAGGCATGATGGCCTCGCTCCCGCTAATCAGAGGCCCTGGCAAGGGCCTTCGAGGCGATGTTCGCAACTACCCCGCGAACCGCTTCGTGTCTGTACCGCCTACAAGGTGTGTTTGACGAGGTTGTCGACTGGAACGAAGTTGTCCCGAGGGACGGAAGCGTAATAGGTAACCCGGCACCACACTGATGTTCGTACCAAGGCCCACGACGCCCGAATGCGCCCGCAGTCAGCCTTTACCTGCTCACTTCCCCTCGAGCCCATCGTTCATCCCGTCGCCCTCCCCGCCGGACCCGACCTGACCCCCAAGCTTCTGGTCAGCGAGCGCAGGAATTTTCCACCGCACTACAACTTTTCATAAAAGACGCGACGAGGTTTATCTCCATGGCACTGACACGCGAACAGCAAATTGCAGCCCTCGAAAAAGACTGGGCTGAAAACCCGCGCTGGAAAGGCGTGACACGCACTTACTCCGCTGCTGACGTCGTCCGTCTGCGTGGCTCGGTTCAACCTGAGCACACCTTTGCAAAAATGGGCGCCGAGAAGCTGTGGAACCTGGTCACCCAGGGTGCCAAGCCTGCCTTCCGCCCTGAGAAAGATTTCGTCAACTGCATGGGCGCCCTGACCGGCGGCCAGGCTGTACAACAAGTCAAAGCCGGTATCCAGGCCATCTACCTGTCGGGCTGGCAAGTGGCTGCGGACAACAACTCCGCCGAATCGATGTACCCGGACCAGTCGCTGTACCCGGTGGACTCGGTTCCAACCGTGGTCAAGCGCATCAACAACTCGTTCCGTCGTGCCGACCAGATCCAGTGGAAAGCCGGCAAGAACCCGGGCGACGACGGCTACATCGACTACTTCGCGCCAATCGTTGCTGACGCTGAAGCCGGTTTCGGCGGCGTACTGAACGCTTACGAGCTGATGAAGAGCATGATCGAAGCAGGCGCCGCTGGCGTTCACTTCGAAGACCAACTGGCCTCCGTGAAAAAATGCGGCCACATGGGCGGCAAGGTACTGGTTCCTACCCAGGAAGCCGTACAGAAGCTGACCGCTGCCCGTCTGGCAGCTGACGTTGCCGGTACTCCGACCATCATCCTGGCCCGTACCGACGCCAACGCTGCTGACCTGCTGACTTCGGACTGCGACCCGTACGACCAGCCATTCGTGACCGGCGAACGTACCCAGGAAGGCTTCTACAAAGTACGCGCTGGCCTGGACCAGGCAATCGCCCGCGGCCTGGCTTACGCTCCGTACGCCGACCTGATCTGGTGCGAAACTGCCAAGCCAGACCTGGACGAGGCTCGTCGCTTCGCTGAAGCGATCAAGAAGGAATACCCGGACCAACTGCTGTCGTACAACTGCTCGCCTTCCTTCAACTGGAAGAAAAACCTGGACGACGCGACCATCGCCAAGTTCCAGCGCGAACTGTCAGCCATGGGTTACAAGCACCAGTTCATCACCCTGGCCGGCATTCACAACATGTGGCACAGCATGTTCAACCTGGCGCACGACTACGCCCGCAACGACATGACTGCCTACGTGAAGCTGCAAGAGCAGGAATTCGCTGACGCTTCCAAGGGTTACACCTTCGTGGCGCACCAGCAGGAAGTGGGCACCGGCTACTTCGACGACATGACCACCGTGATCCAGGGTGGCTCGTCCTCGGTAACCGCACTGACCGGTTCGACTGAAGAAGAACAGTTCCACTGATCTGCTTCGCTTGAGTAAACGGCCGCTGCGGACCGAGTAGAAACCGCAACGCCGCACATCTGACGCCCCGACTGGTTCGGGGCGTTTTTTTGCCTGCGATTCCAAAAACACTGCAAAACCCTGTCGGAGCGAGCCTGCTCGCGATGACCCTGAGGACGCCGCAGGGTATCCGCCCCCCCAGCGTCATCGTTGACCACCATCGCGAGCAGGCTCGCTCCTACAGGGGACGGTGGTGGGACCGGCTACTTCGACGACATGACCACCGTGATCCAGGGTGGCTCGTCCTCGGTAACCGCACTGACCGGTTCGACCGAAGAGGAACAGTTCCACTGATCTGCTTCGCTTGAGTAAACGGCAGCTGCGGACCGACTAGAAACCGCAGCGCCGCACATCTGACGCCCCGACTGGTTCGGGGCGTTTTTTTGCCTGCGATTTCACCGTCCCTTGTAGGAGCAGGCTTGCCAGCGAAGAGGCCCGAAAGCCATGCACTGAATCAACGGACGCCTTCGCTGGCAAGCCAGCTCCTACAGGTTATGCGTCACAATCACGATCACTGCCCGCTCGAAATCATTTTTCCAGAGCGCTGCGGCTGTCAGAAAAATCCGCTAAAACGCTCACCGTCTCTACTTGCAGTAACGCTCATATAAGACAACTTTCCGAGCGCCCGAACGACAAGCAGTTTAAAAACCGACACAAACACTATTGATTATCATTTAGCGCAAACTATGTTCGTTACATTCCCAACAAAACATAATTCACGAAATGCCGGCTAATGCCCAAGGTGCAAGGCCTGTGGGGGGTTTCCAGTGCGCTATGTCCTTATTCCTATAATAAATTTCGCCATAGGAATTTTACTTGCTGGGTGTTTAGCCATAAAATCAGCGGGATTGATTGCTGCGACATATCGTCACTGCGTTGTTACTTTTTCAAGCTCAGAGACCTTTGCTCTCTGTTAAGGATTACCAGCATGCCCGAAGCGACAGGACTCATGGCCCACAACTGGGGCTTTGCCATTTTCCTTCTAGGCGTCGTCGGCCTCTGCGCCTTCATGCTGGGCGTCTCCAGCCTCCTTGGGTCAAAAGCCTGGGGCCGCAGCAAAAACGAACCGTTCGAGTCCGGCATGCTACCTACAGGTGGCGCCCGCTTGCGGCTCTCAGCCAAATTCTATCTGGTCGCGATGCTCTTCGTGATCTTCGATATCGAAGCCCTCTTTCTCTTTGCATGGTCTGTGTCCGTCCGCGAAAGCGGCTGGACCGGATTCGTCGAAGCTCTCGTTTTCATAGCAATTCTGTTGGCAGGCCTTGTCTACCTATTCCGAGTGGGCGCCCTTGACTGGGCTCCGGAAGCTCGGCGCAAGCGGCAAGCGAAGCTGAAACAATGAGGCTTTGGCAATGCAATACAATCTCACCAGGATCGACCCCGATGCTCCTAACGAGCAGTATCCGATTGGCGAACGGGAAACCGTTTCCGATCCGTTAGAAGATCAAGTCCACAAAAACATTTTCATGGGCAAGCTCGAAGACGTGCTTAACGGCACGATCAACTGGGGACGCAAGAACTCCCTGTGGCCGTATAACTTCGGTCTTTCGTGCTGCTACGTGGAAATGACCACCGCCTTCACGGCGCCCCACGACATCGCGCGCTTTGGCGCCGAGGTTATCCGGGCATCGCCGCGTCAGGCGGATTTCATGGTTATCGCCGGTACCTGCTTCATCAAGATGGCGCCGATCATTCAGCGTCTCTACGAGCAAATGCTCGAGCCTAAATGGGTCATCTCCATGGGTTCGTGCGCCAACTCCGGTGGCATGTACGACATCTACTCGGTCGTTCAAGGGGTGGACAAGTTCCTGCCCGTGGACGTCTACGTGCCTGGCTGCCCACCCCGCCCTGAAGCTTTTCTGCAAGGCTTGATGCTGTTGCAGGAGTCGATTGGCCAGGAGCGTCGTCCACTTTCCTGGGTCGTTGGCGATCAAGGCGTTTATCGCGCCGAGATGCCTTCCGAAAAGGAAAAGCGCCGCGAACAGCGTATCGCAGTCACCAACCTGCGCAGCCCCGACGAAGTCTGATCCAGATCTGCTTCTTTAATAGAACGAGAAACTGGCTTCATTCTTTACGTTGACCGAAAGCGATAAATAACCATGACTACAGGCAGTGCTCTGTACATCCCGCCTTACAAGGCAGACGACCAGGATGTGGTCGTCGAACTGAACAACCGTTTTGGCCCGGAGGCGTTCACCGCCCAGCCTACCCGCACCGGCATGCCGGTGCTTTGGGTTGCCCGTGCCAAACTCGTCGAAGTCCTGACCTTCCTGCGCAACCTGCCCAAGCCGTACGTCATGCTCTATGACCTGCACGGCGTGGACGAGCGTCTGCGCACCAAGCGTCAAGGGCTGCCAAGCGGCGCCGACTTCTCCGTGTTCTACCACTTGATGTCGATCGAGCGTAACAGCGACGTCATGATCAAGGTCGCGCTGTCCGAAAGCGATCTCAGTCTGCCGACCGTCACCAGCATCTGGCCGAACGCCAACTGGTACGAGCGCGAAGTCTGGGACATGTACGGCATCGACTTCAAAGGCCACCCGCACCTGACGCGCATCATGATGCCGCCGACCTGGGAAGGTCACCCGCTGCGCAAGGACTTCCCGGCCCGTGCCACCGAGTTCGATCCGTTCAGCCTGACGCTGGCCAAGCAACAGCTCGAGGAAGAAGCCGCGCGCTTCAAGCCTGAAGACTGGGGCATGAAGCGTTCCGGCCCGAACGAGGACTACATGTTCCTCAACCTCGGCCCGAACCACCCTTCGGCGCACGGTGCATTCCGCATCATCCTGCAGCTGGACGGTGAAGAGATCGTCGATTGCGTTCCGGACATCGGTTACCACCACCGTGGTGCCGAGAAGATGGCCGAGCGTCAGTCCTGGCACAGCTTCATCCCGTACACCGACCGTATCGACTACCTCGGCGGCGTGATGAACAACCTGCCGTACGTGCTCTCGGTCGAGAAGCTGGCCGGCATCAAGGTGCCGGAGAAGGTCGACGTCATCCGCATCATGATGGCCGAATTCTTCCGGATCACCAGCCACCTGTTGTTCCTGGGGACCTACATCCAGGACGTCGGCGCCATGACCCCGGTGTTCTTCACCTTCACCGACCGCCAGAAGGCGTACACGGTGATCGAAGCCATTACCGGTTTCCGTCTGCACCCGGCCTGGTACCGCATCGGTGGTGTCGCCCACGACCTGCCTCGTGGCTGGGAAAAACTGGTTAAAGACTTCGTCGAGTGGATGCCAAAGCGTCTGGACGAATACCAGAAAGCCGCACTGGACAACAGCATCCTGCGTGGCCGGACCATCGGCGTCGCCGCCTACAACACCAAAGAGGCCCTGGAATGGGGCGTCACCGGTGCCGGCCTGCGTTCGACCGGTTGCGATTTCGACCTGCGTAAAGCGCGTCCGTACTCGGGCTACGAGAACTTCGAATTCGAAGTGCCGCTGGCCGCCAATGGCGATGCCTATGACCGTTGCATCGTGCGCGTCGAAGAAATGCGCCAGAGCATCAAGATCATCGACCAGTGCATGCGCAACATGCCGGAAGGCCCGTACAAGGCGGATCACCCGCTGACCACGCCGCCGCCGAAAGAGCGCACCCTGCAGCACATCGAAACCTTGATCACGCACTTCCTGCAAGTTTCGTGGGGCCCGGTCATGCCGGCCAACGAATCCTTCCAGATGATCGAAGCGACCAAGGGCATCAACAGTTATTACCTGACGAGCGATGGCGGCACCATGAGCTACCGCACCCGGATTCGTACCCCAAGCTTCCCGCACTTGCAGCAGATCCCTTCGGTGATCAAAGGCAGCATGGTCGCGGATTTGATTGCGTACCTGGGTAGTATCGATTTCGTTATGGCCGACGTGGACCGCTAAGCATGAACAGCACGCTTATCCAGACAGACCGTTTCACCTTGAGTGAAACCGAGCGCTCGGCCATCGAGCACGAGTTGCATCACTACGAAGACCCGCGCGCGGCGTCGATCGAAGCCCTGAAGATCGTCCAGAAGGAACGTGGCTGGGTGCCGGACGGCGCTCTGTACGCCATCGGCGAGATCCTCGGCATCCCGGCGAGCGACGTTGAAGGCGTGGCGACGTTCTACAGCCAGATCTTCCGTCAGCCAGTGGGCCGTCACATCATTCGCGTCTGCGACAGCATGGTCTGCTACATCGGCGGCCACGAGTCCGTGGTCAGCGAAATCCAGAGCAAGCTCGGCATCGGCCTGGGTCAAACCACCGCCGACGGTCGTTTCACCCTGCTGCCGGTCTGCTGCCTCGGCAACTGCGACAAGGCGCCGGCGTTGATGATCGACGACGACACGTTCGGTGATGTGCAGCCAGCAGGCGTTGCCAAATTGCTCGAGGGCTACGTATGACCCTGACTTCTTTCGGTCCGGCCAACCGCATCAAGCGTTCGGCCGAGACTCATCCGCTGACCTGGCGTCTGCGTGACGACGGCGAAGCCGTGTGGCTCGACGAGTACCAGGCCAAGAACGGTTATGCCGCTGCACGCAAGGCTTTCGCCGACATGGCTCAGGACGACATCGTCCAGACCGTGAAAGACGCAGGCCTCAAGGGCCGTGGCGGTGCAGGCTTCCCCACTGGCGTTAAGTGGGGCCTGATGCCCAAGGACGAATCCATCAACATCCGCTACCTGCTGTGCAACGCGGATGAAATGGAGCCGAACACCTGGAAAGACCGCATGCTGATGGAGCAACTGCCCCATCTGCTGATCGAAGGCATGCTGATCAGTGCTCGCGCGCTGAAAACCTACCGTGGCTACATCTTCCTGCGTGGCGAATACACCACCGCCGCCAAGCACCTGAACCGTGCCGTGGAAGAAGCCAAGGCGGCGGGCCTGCTGGGCAAGAACATTCTGGGCAGCGGCTTCGATTTCGAGCTGTTCGTCCACACCGGTGCCGGGCGTTACATCTGCGGTGAAGAAACCGCACTGATCAACTCCCTCGAAGGCCGCCGCGCCAACCCGCGCTCCAAGCCGCCCTTCCCTGCCGCCGTAGGCGTGTGGGGCAAGCCGACTTGCGTGAACAACGTTGAAACCCTGTGCAACGTGCCGGCGATCATTGCCGACGGCGTGGACTGGTACAAATCGTTGGCTCGTGAAGGCAGCGAAGACATGGGCACCAAGCTCATGGGCTTTTCCGGCAAGGTCAAGAACCCGGGCCTGTGGGAACTGCCGTTCGGCGTCACCGGTCGCGAGCTGTTCGAAGACTACGCCGGCGGCATGCGCGACGGTTACACGCTCAAGTGCTGGCAGCCTGGCGGCGCCGGTACCGGTTTCCTGTTGCCGGAACACCTGGACGCACAAATGTACGCCGGCGGCATCGCCAAAGTAGGCACCCGTATGGGTACCGGCCTGGCCATGGCGGTGGACGACAGCGTCAACATGGTGTCCCTGCTGCGCAACATGGAGCAGTTCTTCGCCCGCGAATCCTGTGGTTTCTGCACCCCGTGCCGCGATGGCTTGCCATGGAGCGTCAAGCTCCTGATGGCCATCGAGAACGGTGAAGGCCAGCCCGGCGACATCGAGACCCTGCTGGGTCTGGTCGGTTTCCTCGGCCCAGGCAAAACCTTCTGTGCTCACGCACCGGGCGCCGTGGAGCCGTTGGGCAGCGCAATCAAATACTTCCGTCCTGAGTTCGAAGCCGGTATCGCGCCTGTCAGCGCCGCCGTCCCGCCTCTGGCAAGGCCGATCGTAGTCGGCGCGTAAACGCTTAAAAAAGGCGAAGGGTCCGTGCCCTTCGCTTTTCGTGTGATGACGCCTTTAACGGCTGTGTTGATTCACGCGGATAACAAGATTCCATTAGCCACGCCCGCTGACACCGGGCCAACGAAGAACTTTGAACCATGGCCACTATCCACGTAGACGGCAAAGAGCTCGAAGTCGATGGGGCAGACAACCTGTTACAGGCATGTCTGTCGCTAGGCCTCGATATTCCTTATTTCTGCTGGCACCCTGCCCTAGGCAGCGTTGGCGCTTGCCGCCAGTGCGCGGTCAAGCAGTACACCGACGAGAACGACACCCGTGGTCGTATCGTGATGTCCTGCATGACGCCTGCCACCGACGGCACCTGGATCTCCATCGAAGATGAAGAATCCAAGGCCTTTCGCGCCAGTGTTGTTGAATGGTTGATGACCAACCACCCTCACGACTGCCCGGTCTGTGAAGAAGGCGGTCACTGCCACCTGCAAGACATGACGGTAATGACCGGCCACAACGAGCGCCGTTACCGCTTCACCAAGCGTACCCACCAGAACCAGCAACTGGGCCCGTTCATTTCCCACGAAATGAACCGCTGCATCGCTTGCTACCGCTGCGTGCGCTTCTATAAAGACTACGCTGGCGGCACCGACCTCGGTGTATTCGGCGCCCACGACAACGTGTACTTCGGTCGCGTTGAAGACGGCACCCTGGAAAGCGAGTTCTCCGGCAACCTCACCGAGGTCTGCCCGACCGGTGTGTTCACCGACAAGACTCACTCCGAGCGCTACAACCGCAAGTGGGACATGCAGTTCTCGCCGAGCATCTGCCATGGCTGCTCCAGCGGTTGCAACATCTCCCCGGGCGAACGTTACGGCGAACTGCGTCGCATCGAAAACCGTTTCAACGGTTCGGTGAACCAGTACTTCCTGTGCGACCGTGGCCGTTTCGGCTATGGCTACGTCAACCGCGAAGACCGCCCGCGTCAGCCATTGCTGGCCAACGGCGCCAAGCTGAGCCTCGACGAAGCGCTGGATAAAGCTGCCGACCTGCTGCGCGGTCGCAACATCGTCGGTATCGGTTCGCCTCGCGCCAGCCTCGAAAGCAACTACGCGTTGCGCGAGCTGGTCGGTGCCGAGCACTTCTACTCGGGTATCGAAGCGTCCGAACTGGAACGCATCCGTCTGGTCCTGCAGGTGCTCAAAGACAGCCCGCTGCCGGTACCGAACATGCGTGACATCGAAGACCACGACGCCGTGTTCGTCCTCGGTGAAGACCTGACTCAAACTGCTGCGCGCATGGCCCTGTCCCTGCGTCAATCGGTCAAAGGCAAAGCTGAAGACATGGCCGACGCCATGCGCGTTCAGCCTTGGCTCGACGCCGCGGTGAAGAACATCGGTCAGCACGCGCTGAACCCGCTGTTCATCGCCAGCCTGGCTGAAACCAAACTCGACGACATCGCCGAAGAGTGCGTTCACGCCGCTCCAGACGACCTGGCCCGCATCGGTTTCGCCGTGGCTCACGCCCTCGACGCCAGCGCACCGGCCGTTGAAGGCCTGGACGCCGAAGCCCTCGAACTGGCCAAGCGCATCGCCGACGCCCTGCTCGCGGCCAAGCGCCCACTGATCATCGCCGGCACTTCCCTGGGCTCCAAAGCCCTGATCGAAGCCGCCGCGAACATCGCCAAAGCGTTGAAGCTGCGCGAGAAGAACGGTTCCATCAGCCTGATCGTGCCGGAGGCCAACAGCCTCGGCCTGGCCATGCTCGGTGGTGAATCGGTCGACGCCGCGCTGCAAGCCGTGATCGACGGTAAAGCGGACGCCATCGTCGTGCTGGAAAACGATCTGTACACCCGTACCGACAAAACCAAGGTTGATGCCGCCCTGACCGCCGCGAAAGTGGTGATCGTTGCCGACCATCAGAAGACTGCCACCAGCGACCGCGCGCACCTGGTTCTGCCGGCCGCCAGCTTCGCCGAGGGCGACGGTACGCTGGTCAGCCAGGAAGGCCGCGCCCAGCGCTTCTTCCAGGTTTTCGATCCGAAGTACATGGATGCCAGCATCCTGGTTCACGAAGGCTGGCGCTGGCTGCATGCCCTGCGCGCCACCCTGCTGAACCAGCCGATTGACTGGACCCAGCTGGACCACGCCACCGCCGCCGTTGCTTCGAGCACGTCGATCCTCAATCGCATCGTCGATGCCGCACCGTCCGCCGCGTTCCGCATCAAGGGCATGAAACTGGCCCGCGAACCGCTGCGTTACTCCGGTCGTACCGCCATGCGCGCCGACATCAGCGTGCACGAACCGCGTACCCCGCAGGACAAGGACACCGCGTTTGCCTTCTCGATGGAAGGTTACTCGGGCTCGGCCGAACCGCGTCAGCAAGTGCCATTCGCCTGGTCTCCGGGCTGGAACTCGCCGCAAGCCTGGAACAAGTTCCAGGACGAAGTCGGTGGTCACATCCGCGCTGGCGACCCGGGCACCCGCCTGATCGAAAGCGCTGGTGATTCGCTGAACTGGTTCGCCAGTGTTCCGCGCGCGTTCAACCCTGCTCCAGGTACCTGGCAGGTTGTGCCGTTCTTCCACCTGTTCGGCAGCGAAGAGAACTCTTCCAAAGCCGCTCCGGTTCAGGAACGCATTCCGGCGGCTTATGTTGCACTGGCCAAGTCCGAAGCCGACCGTCTGGGCGTCAACGACGGTGCCATGCTGAGCCTGAACGTGGCCGGCCAGACCCTGCGTCTGCCGCTGCGCATCAACGAAGAGCTGGGCGCCGGTCTGGTCGCACTGCCTGCGGGCATCGCCGGCATTCCGCCAGCGATCTTTGGCAAATCCGTTGACGGTCTGCAGGAGGCAGCTCAATGACCTGGTTCACTCCTGAAGTGATCGACGTGATCATCGCGGTCCTCAAGGCCGTGGTGATTCTGCTCGCCGTGGTGGTGTGCGGTGCCCTGCTCAGCTGGGTCGAGCGTCGTCTGCTCGCCCTCTGGCAGGACCGTTACGGTCCGAACCGCGTGGGTCCGTTCGGCGCGTTCCAGATCGCCGCCGACATGATCAAGATGTTCTTCAAGGAAGACTGGACGCCTCCATTCGCCGACAAGATGATCTTCACCCTGGCACCGGTAGTCGCCATGAGCGCCCTGCTGATTGCCTTCGCGATCATCCCGATCACCCCGACCTGGGGCGTGGCGGACATCAACATCGGCATCCTGTTCTTCTTCGCCATGGCTGGCCTGTCGGTCTACGCGGTGCTGTTCGCCGGTTGGTCGAGCAACAACAAGTTTGCCCTGCTGGGCAGCTTGCGGGCCTCGGCACAAACCGTGTCGTACGAAGTGTTCATGGGCCTGTCGCTGATGGGCATCGTGATCCAGGTCGGCTCGTTCAACATGCGCGACATCGTTGAATACCAAGCGCAGAACCTGTGGTTCATCATTCCGCAGATCTTCGGTTTCCTGACCTTCTTCATCGCTGGCGTCGCCGTGACTCACCGTCACCCGTTCGACCAGCCGGAAGCGGAACAGGAACTGGCCGACGGTTACCACATTGAATACGCCGGCATGAAATGGGGCATGTTCTTCGTCGGCGAGTACATCGGTATCGTGCTGATTTCGGCGCTGCTGGTGACCTTGTTCTTCGGTGGCTGGCACGGTCCGTTCGGCATCCTGCCGCAGATCCCGTTCATCTGGTTCGCACTGAAAACCGCGTTCTTCATCATGATCTTCATTCTGTTGCGCGCCTCGATTCCGCGCCCACGGTATGACCAAGTGATGGATTTCAGCTGGAAGTTCTGCTTGCCGCTGACCCTCGTCAACATGCTGGTGACCGCTGCGATCGTGTTGCTCAACACGCCCGCCGTCGCGGCTCAGTGAGGATAGAGAATCATGAAGTACATATTTGACATCGTGCATGGCTTCTACACCCAGCTTCGCAGCCTGGTGATGATTTTCGGCCACGCCTTCCGCAAGCGCGACACGCTGCAGTACCCGGAAGAGGCGGTCTACCTGCCGCCGCGCTACCGTGGGCGTATCGTCCTGACCCGCGACCCTGACGGTGAAGAGCGTTGTGTAGCGTGCAACCTGTGCGCCGTGGCGTGCCCGGTCGGTTGCATCTCGCTGCAGAAAGCTGAAACCGAAGACGGTCGCTGGTACCCGGACTTCTTCCGCATCAACTTCTCGCGCTGCATCTTTTGCGGCCTCTGCGAGGAAGCCTGCCCGACCACCGCGATCCAGCTCACGCCGGATTTCGAAATGGCCGAGTTCAAACGTCAGGACCTGGTTTACGAGAAAGAAGATCTGCTGATCTCCGGCCCCGGCAAAAACCCTGATTACAACTTCTATCGTGTTGCAGGTATGGCGATTGCCGGGAAGCCCAAAGGCTCCGCGCAAAATGAAGCCGAACCGATCAACGTGAAGAGCTTGCTGCCTTAAGGAAGAAAGATGGAATTCGCTTTCTATTTCGCATCGGGTATCGCTGTGGTGTCCACGCTTCGCGTGATCACCAACACCAACCCTGTGCACGCCCTGCTCTACCTGATCATTTCGCTGATCGCCGTGGCCATGACGTTCTTTGCCCTCGGCGCACCGTTTGCCGGTGTCCTGGAAGTGATCGCCTACGCTGGCGCCATCATGGTGCTGTTCGTGTTCGTGGTGATGATGCTGAACCTTGGCCCGGCCTCGGTTCAGCAAGAGCGCGTCTGGCTCAAGCCCGGCATCTGGGGCGGGCCCGTCCTGCTCGCCGCGCTGCTGCTGGTAGAACTGCTGTATGTGCTGTTCTCCCACCAGACCGGTGAAGCCATCGGCCACACCACCGTAGACGCCAAGGCCGTGGGCATCAGCCTGTTCGGTCCTTACCTGCTGGTGGTCGAACTCGCCTCGATGCTGCTGCTCGCTGCAGCCGTCACGGCGTTCCACTTGGGCCGCAACGAAGCCAAGGAGCAATGACGATGCCTGCTATCCCTATGGAGCATGGTCTGGCGGTCGCCGGCATCCTGTTCTGCCTCGGTCTGGTCGGCCTGATGGTCCGCCGCAACATTTTGTTTGTGTTGATGAGTCTTGAAGTGATGATGAACGCCTCTGCACTCGCGTTCATCGTTGCCGGTAGCCGCTGGGCGCAGCCGGATGGACAGATCATGTTCATCCTGGTGATCAGCCTGGCAGCCGCCGAGGCCAGTATTGGCCTGGCGATCCTGCTGCAACTGTATCGCCGCTTCCACACGCTCGATATCGACGCTGCCAGTGAGATGCGCGGATGAACCTACTCTTTCTGACTTTCGTATTCCCTCTCATTGGTTTCCTGCTGCTGTCGTTCTCCCGTGGACGCATCTCGGAAAACCTGGCCGCACTGATCGGCGTGGGTTCCATCGGTCTGTCGGCGATCGTTACCGCCTACGTGATCTGGCAATTCAACGTCGCCCCGCCAGAAGGCGGTCACTACACCCAGGTGTTGTGGCAGTGGATGGCGGTGGAAGGCTTCACGCCGAACTTCGCGCTGTATCTGGACGGCCTGTCCGTGACCATGCTCGGCGTGGTTGTCGGCGTCGGCTTCCTGATCCACCTGTTCGCGTCCTGGTACATGCGCGGTGAAGACGGTTACTCGCGCTTCTTCGCGTACACCAACCTGTTTATCGCCAGCATGCTGTTCCTGGTGCTGGGCGATAACCTGTTGTTCCTGTACTTCGGCTGGGAAGGCGTGGGCCTGTGCTCGTACCTGTTGATCGGTTTCTACTACAGCAACCGCAACAACGGTAACGCCGCACTCAAGGCCTTCATCGTGACCCGTATCGGTGACGTGTTCATGGCCATCGGCCTGTTCATTCTGTTTGCCCAACTGGGCACGCTGAACGTCCAGGAACTGCTGGTGCTGGCACCGCAGAAATTCCAGGCCGGCGACTTCTGGATGGTCATGGCCACCCTGATGCTGCTCGGTGGTGCTGTCGGTAAATCCGCGCAACTGCCGCTGCAAACCTGGCTGGCGGACGCGATGGCAGGTCCTACCCCGGTTTCGGCACTGATCCACGCGGCAACCATGGTGACCGCCGGTGTCTACCTGATCGCCCGTACCCACGGCCTGTTCACCCTGGCGCCGGAAATCCTGCACCTGGTGGGCATCGTTGGCGGCGTGACCCTGGTTCTGGCGGGCTTCGCAGCCCTGGTTCAGACCGACATCAAGCGTATCCTCGCCTACTCGACCATGAGCCAGATCGGCTACATGTTCCTGGCCCTGGGCGTTGGTGCCTGGGACGGCGCGATCTTTCACCTGATGACCCACGCCTTCTTCAAGGCCCTGCTGTTCCTTGCTTCCGGTGCGGTGATCGTTGCCTGCCACCACGAGCAGAACATCTTCAAGATGGGCGGTCTGTGGAAGAAACTGCCACTGGCCTACGCCAGCTTCATCGTCGGCGGCGCGGCCCTGGCGGCCCTGCCTCTGGTCACCGCAGGCTTCTACTCCAAGGACGAAATCCTCTGGGAAGCGTTCGCCAGCGGCAACAACGGTCTGCTCTACGCAGGTCTGGTCGGCGCGTTCATGACCTCGCTGTACACCTTCCGCCTGATCTTCATCGCGTTCCACGGTGAAGCGAAGACCGAAGCCCACGCCGGTCACGGCATTGCCCACTGGCTGCCGCTGTCGGTGCTGATCGTATTGTCGACCTTCATCGGCGCGATGATCGTTCCACCGCTGCACGGTGTGCTGCCACAAAGCGTCGGTCATGCCGGCGGCGAAGCCAAGCACAGCCTGGAAATCGCTTCGGGCGCCATCGCCCTGGCCGGTATCCTGCTGGCTGCGCTGCTGTTCCTCGGCAAGCGTCGCTTCGTCACCGCCATCGCCAACAGCGGCATCGGCCGTTTCCTCTCGGCCTGGTGGTTCGCTGCCTGGGGCTTCGACTGGATCTACGACAAACTGTTCGTCAAGCCTTACCTGGCGATCAGCCACATCCTGCGCAAAGACCCGCTCGACCAGACCATCGGTCTGATCCCGCGCATGGCCAAAGGCGGTCACACCGCCCTGAGCCGTACCGAGACCGGTCAACTGCGTTGGTATGCCGCCTCGATGGCTGCGGGTGCCGTGCTGGTCATTGGCGCTGTCGTGCTGGTAGCGGTCTGACATGAACCTTGCGAATTTGCGAAAGGAAACGAACCCGTCATGATTCTGCCTTGGCTAATCCTGATTCCCTTCATCGGCGGCCTGCTGTGCTGGATGGGTGAGCGCTTCGGCTCTACCCTCCCACGCTGGATTGCGCTGTTGACCATGTCCCTGGAACTCGCACTCGGCCTCTGGCTGTGGTCCCAGGGCGACTATTCATTTGCTCCGGCGCCTGGCGCCGATCCGACCTGGGTGCTTGAGTTCAAGCATGTCTGGATCCAGCGTTTCGGCATCAGCGTGCACCTGGCCCTCGACGGCCTGTCGCTGCTGATGATCCTGCTGACCGGTCTGCTGGGTGTGCTCTCGGTACTCTGCTCGTGGAAAGAAATTCAACGTCACGTTGGCTTCTTCCACCTGAACCTGATGTGGATCCTGGGCGGTGTCGTCGGCGTGTTCCTCGCCCTCGACCTGTTCATGTTCTTCTTCTTCTGGGAAATGATGCTGGTGCCGATGTACTTCCTCATCGCGCTCTGGGGTCACAGTTCTTCGGACGGCAAGAAAACCCGGATCTACGCGGCAACCAAGTTCTTCATCTTCACTCAGGCTTCCGGCCTGATCATGCTGGTGGCGATCCTGGGTCTGGTACTGGTCAACTTCAACGAAACCGGCGTGATTACGTTCAACTACGCCGACCTGTTGAAAACCAAGATGTCGATGACCACCGAGTACATCCTGATGCTCGGCTTCTTCATTGCCTTCGCAGTCAAGCTGCCGGTCGTACCGTTCCACTCCTGGTTGCCTGACGCTCACGCCCAGGCGCCGACCGCAGGTTCCGTCGACCTCGCCGGTATCTTGCTGAAGACCGCGGCCTACGGCCTGCTGCGTTTCGCCCTGCCGCTGTTCCCGAATGCCTCGGCAGAGTTCGCGCCGATCGCCATGACCCTGGGTCTGATCGGGATCTTCTACGGTGCGTTCCTGGCGTTCGCGCAAACCGACATCAAGCGTCTGATTGCCTTCTCGTCCGTTTCCCACATGGGCTTCGTACTGATCGGCATTTACTCCGGCAGCCAACTGGCACTGCAAGGTGCAGTGATGCAGATGCTGGCGCACGGTCTGTCGGCAGCCGCACTCTTTATCCTGAGTGGCCAGCTGTACGAACGCACCCACACCCGCGACATGCGTGAAATGGGTGGCCTGTGGTCGAAGATCGCTTACCTGCCGGCCCTGAGCCTGTTCTTCGCCGCCGCGTCGCTGGGCTTGCCGGGTACCGGTAACTTCGTCGGTGAGTTCCTGATCCTGATCGGCACGTTCCCTGCTGCGCCGTTGGTCACCATCATCGCGACGTCCGGCCTGGTGTTCGGTTCGGTCTACTCGCTGATCATGATTCACCGTGCGTACTTCGGCCCGTCCAAATCGGACGCGGTGCTGCATGGCATGGACGGTCGCGAACTGATCATGGTGGTCGGACTGGCTGCATTGCTGATCTACATCGGCGTGTACCCACAACCGTTCCTCGATACCTCTGCCGCGACGATGCATGGCGTGCAGCAGTGGCTCGGCACCGCCTTCACTCAACTCGCTTCGGCCCGGTAAGAGCGCTATGGAATTCACGACTCAACACTTTATCGCGCTTGCGCCGTTGTTGATCACCAGCGCCACGATCATCGTGGTGATGCTGGCGATCGCCTGGCGCCGCAACCACTCGCAGACCTTCCTGATTTCCGTGGCGGGTCTGAACCTGGCACTGTTGTCGATCCTGCCTGCCTTGAAAGTCGCGCCCCTGGCCGTGACGCCATTGCTGCAAATCGACACCTTCGCTTGCCTGTACATGGCGCTGATCCTGGTCGCCACCCTCGCCTGTGTGACCCTCGCCCACGCCTACCTCGGCGATGGTGGTTCGGGTTACCCGGGCAACCGTGAAGAACTGTACCTGCTGATCCTGATGGCCGCCGCCGGTGGCCTGGTGCTGGTCAGCGCGCAGCACCTGGCCGGGTTGTTCATCGGTCTGGAACTGCTGTCGGTGCCGGTCTACGGTCTGGTGGCTTACGCCTTCTTCAACAAGCGTTCGCTGGAAGCCGGTATCAAGTACATGGTGCTGTCGGCTGCCGGTTCCGCGTTCCTGTTGTTCGGTATGGCGCTGCTGTACGCAGACTCTGGCTCCCTGAGCTTCGTCGGCATCGGTCAGGCGCTGGCGGCTACCGGCCTGCCTAGCTCGCTGGCACAACTGGGCCTTGGCATGATGCTGATCGGTCTGGCGTTCAAGCTGTCGCTGGTGCCGTTCCACCTCTGGACGCCGGACGTGTACGAAGGTGCTCCGGCGCCGGTCGCAGCGTTCCTGGCAACTGCGTCCAAAGTGGCCGTGTTCGCTGTAATGGTGCGTCTGTTCCAGATCTCCCCAGCGGCAAGCAGCGGCGTGCTGAGCGACGTGCTGACCATCATCGCCATCGCGTCGATCCTGTTCGGTAACCTGCTGGCGCTGACCCAGAGCAACCTCAAGCGTCTGCTGGGTTACTCGTCCATCGCTCACTTCGGTTACCTGCTGATCGCCCTCGTGGCGAGCAAGGGTCTGGCCGTGGAAGCCATCGGCGTGTACCTGGTCACCTACGTGATCACCAGCCTCGGCGCCTTCGGCGTGATCACCCTGATGTCCTCGCCGTACAACGGTCGTGACGCGGACGCCCTGTACGAATACCGCGGCCTGTTTTGGCGCCGTCCGTACCTGACCGCCGTGCTGACCGTGATGATGCTGTCCCTGGCCGGTATCCCGCTGACCGCGGGCTTCATCGGCAAGTTCTACATCATCGCCACCGGTGTCGAATCCCATCAATGGTGGCTGGTCGGTTCCCTGGTACTGGGCAGCGCCATCGGCGTGTTCTACTACCTGCGCGTCATGGTCACCCTGTTCCTGATCGAACCGAACCTGCGTCGCCACGATGCGCAACTGCACTGGGAACAAAAAGCAGGCGGCGTGATGCTGCTGGCTATCGCCCTGGTCGCGTTCTTCCTCGGCGTCTATCCACAACCGCTGCTGAGCCTGGTTCAGCAATCGGGTCTGGCGGGTTGATCGCTTAAGCGACATTCGGCAGTAAACAAAAACGGCACCTTCGGGT
Organism: Pseudomonas sp. P8_241; assembly: GCF_034008315.1. Lineage (NCBI taxonomy): Bacteria > Pseudomonadati > Pseudomonadota > Gammaproteobacteria > Pseudomonadales > Pseudomonadaceae > Pseudomonas > Pseudomonas sp. P8_241. The sequence goes on from NZ_CP125377.1 coordinate 4,437,567, forward strand.
GCCGTTTTTGTTTTTGTGGGATTCAACGTCCAAAGATCGCAGCCTTCGGCAGCTCCTACATTGGGATGGCGTGCGCCCTGTAGGAACTGCCGAAGGCTGTGATCTTTTGATCCTCTACCCCTCGCCTTTTTTATGTGCGGGCTTGTTCGAAAGACACGGTCCATCAGGCAAAAATGCAAACGGCACCTTACGGTGCCGTTCGCATCCTACAGCTCGACCTTATTTACGCGCCGCCTCCCACGATTTCAGCAGTTCGGCATAGCTCACGGTTTCGCCCTTAGGCTTTTCGTTTTCCAGTTTCGGCTTCGGTGCGCCCGGCTGGTCGAACCAATATTGCGCATCGCGCTCCGGGTTCATTTTCGGGGCGCAGGTGGCTTGTGCCTTGGAGCGTTCCAGACGGGTCATGATCGCGTCCTGATCCTTGGCCAGGCCATCAAGTGCCTGTTGCGGGGTTTTCTCGCCGCTGGCCGCTTCCGCGATGTGGCTCCACCACAATTGCGCGAGGCGAGGATAATCCGGCACGTTGGTCCCGGTCGGGGTCCATTGCACACGGGCCGGGCTGCGGTAGAACTCGACCAGGCCACCGAGTTTCGGCGCCAGATCGGTCATCGCTTGGGAGTTGATGTCCGATTCGCGGATCGGCGTCAGACCGACGATGGTCTTCTTCAGCGACACGGTTTTCGAGGTCACGAATTGCGCGTACAGCCAGGCCGCGAGTTTTTGCTTCTCGGGCGTGGATTTCATGAAGGTCCAGGAACCCACATCCTGATAGCCCAGCTTCATGCCCTCCTCCCAGTAAGGTCCGCGCGGCGACGGTGCCATGCGCCATTTCGGCGTGCCGTCGGCATTCATCACCGCCAGACCCGGTTTGGTCATGTCGGCGGTGAATGCGGTGTACCAGAAGATCTGCTGGGCGATGTTGCCTTGGGATGGCACCGGACCGGATTCCGAGAAGGTCATGCCCGCCGCTTCCGGTGGCGCATACTTCTTCAGCCAATCGACGTACTTGGTGGTGGCGAAGACCGCCGCCGGGCCGTTGGTGTCGCCGCCGCGAGTCACACTGGATCCCACCGGATGGCAGTCCTCGACACGGATGCCCCACTCGTCCACCGGCAGACCATTGGGGATGCCCTTGTCGCCGCCACCGGCCATGGAGAACCAGGCATCGGTGAACCGCCAGCCGAGCGACGGGTCTTTCTTGCCGTAGTCCATGTGCCCGTACACGCGTTTGCCGTCGATTTCCTTGACGTCTTCGCTGAAGAACTGGGCGATGTCTTCATAGGCCGACCAGTTCACCGGCACGCCCAATTCGTAGCCGTACTTTTCCTTGAACCTGGCTTTTAGGTCCGCACGTTCGAACCAGTCGGCGCGGAACCAGTACAGGTTGGCAAACTGCTGGTCGGGCAATTGATAAATCTTGCCGTCTGGTGCAGTGGTGAAGGAGATGCCGATGAAGTCCTTGATGTCGAGGGTCGGCGAGGTGAAGTTCTTGCCCTCGTTGGCCATCAGGTCGGTGATCGATTCGGTCTTGCCGTAGCGAAAGTGCGTGCCGATCAGGTCCGAGTCGTTGACCCAGCCGTCATAGATGTTCTTGTCCGACTGCATCTGGGTTTGCAGCTTTTCCACCACGTCGCCTTCCTGCAACAGGTCGTGGGTCAATTTGATCCCGGTGATCTCGCTGAAGGCCTTGGCCAGCACCTTGGATTCATACTCGTGAGTGGCGATGGTTTCCGACACCACTTTGATGCTCATCCCTCGAAACGGCTCTGCGGCCTTGATGAACCATTTCAACTCTTCAAGTTGCTGATCCACCGTCAGGGTGGATGGCTTGAACTCACTGCCAATCCATTTCTTCGCTGCGTCTTCATAGGCGTCGGCCCAGGCCGATGCGCTCAAACCGCTGAGTGCCAGCATGGCTGCCAATGAAATGCTATGTCGCAGCTTGTTGTTTTTGTCGAACATAGAGACCTCCTGTTTAAGTTTCGGAGCAACATTGCCGAGCGATTCGACTAGCCCCAACGCATCACAGCCAACAGCCACACCAGGGACAACGCAAAGGCGACCCAGATGCTCCAGTCGGTGACGCCGATTACCAGCAAATGCAGGTAGGCGCTGCCGAGAAGACCGATAAACAACCGATCGCCACGGGTGGTGGCAATCGGCAACAAACCACGTCGAAGCACACTCGGCGAACGCAATTCCCAAGCGGTCATGCCCACCAGGATCAAGGCAATGACGCTGAAGAACACTGCCGTCGGGACCGTCCAGCTCATCCATTCCATCATCAACTCCTCATACCCGGCCCAGGGCAAAGCCCTTGGCCACGTGGTTGCGCACAAACCAGATCACCAACATGCCCGGCAGGATGGTCAACACCCCCGCTGCTGCGAGCACGCCCCAGTCGATGCCGGAGGCCGAGACCGTACGGGTCATCACCGCTGCAATGGGTTTGGCGTTCACCGACGTCAACGTGCGCGCCAGCAGCAGTTCGACCCAGGAAAACATGAAGCAGAAAAATGCAGTGACGCCGATGCCGGAGCCGATCAGCGGGATGAAAATCTTCACGAAGAACTTGGGAAAACTGTAGCCATCGATGTAGGCGGTTTCGTCAATTTCCTTGGGCACCCCAGACATGAAGCCTTCAAGAATCCACACCGCCAACGGCACGTTGAACAGGCAATGGGCCAAGGCCACGGCGATGTGCGTGTCGAACAGCCCGATCGACGAGTACAGCTGGAAGAATGGCAGCAGGAACACCGCTGGCGGCGCCATGCGGTTGGTCAGCAACCAGAAGAACAAGTGCTTGTCGCCGAGGAAGCGGTAACGCGAAAACGCATAGGCCGCCGGCAGCGCCACACTCAGGGAAATCACCGTGTTCAGGCTCACGTAGTACAGCGAGTTGAGGTAACCGGTATACCAGGCCGGATCGGTGAAGATCACCTTGTAGTTGTGGAAGGTGAAATCCTGGGGAAACAGCGTCAGGCCGCCGAGGATTTCGTTGTTGCTCTTGAAGGACATGTTCAACAGCCAATAGATCGGCACCAGCAGGAACAGGATGTAGATCAGCAAAGGAATCAGCTTTCGCTTGCTCATGATGGCCTCAGCGGTTGGCGTCGGAGTGAGTCATGGCGGTGTAGAACAGCCAGGACACCAACAGAATGATCAAGAAGTACACCAGCGAAAACGCAGCGGCCGGCCCCAGGTCGAACTGCCCGATCGCCATTTGCGTCAAGGTCTGGCTGAGGAAGGTAGTCGCGTTGCCCGGCCCGCCACCGGTGAGCACGAAAGGCTCGGTGTAGATCATGAAACTGTCCATGAAACGCAGCATCACCGCGATCAGCAGCACACTCTTGAGCTTGGGTAACTGGATGTGGCGGAACACCGCCCAGGCCGACGCCCGGTCAATCCGCGCCGCCTGGTAGTACACGTCCGGAATCGCCCGCAGACCGGAGAAGCACAACAGCGCCACCAGCGAGGTCCAGTGCCAGACGTCCATCACCAGCACCGTGACCCAGGCGTCCACGGTATTGGCTGCATAGTTGTAGCTGATGCCAATGGCATTGAGGGTAGAGCCGAGCAAACCGATGTCGGCGCGGCCGAAAATCTGCCAGATGGTGCCGACCACGTTCCACGGGATCAGCAAGGGAATCGCCAGAATGATCAACACCACCGACGACCAGCGGCCCTTGGTCGGCATGGTCAGGGCAATCGCGATGCCCAAGGGGATTTCGATCAGCAGCACGCAGGCCGAATAGATGAACTGGCGCAGCAGAGAGTCGTGCAGGCGCGGGTCGAGCAGCACTTGTCTGTACCAGTCGGCGCCGACGAAGTAGCGGCTGGACTGGTCGAAGATGTCCTGCACCGAGTAGTTGACTACCGTCATCATCGGGATCACGGCACTGAACGCCACCAGCAGAAACACCGGCAGCACCAGCCACCAGGCCTTGTTGTTCTGCACCTTGTTCATCGCTGCACCTCCGTGGCTTGCGCCTCCAGCAGGAACTCGTCGGCGTAGACCATCAGCCACTGCGCCGGAAAACTGATGTACGCCGTGCCTTGGGGCACCGGTTTGTCTTCGGCCAGACGCACTTTCAGCGGAGCCCCATCAAGGTTCAGGGTCATGATCTTGTAGGTGCCGAGGTCTTCCACGTGTACGACATTTGCCCGCAACGCGTCATCAAAGGCTTCGTCCCACACATGGATGAACTCCGGACGAATGCCGACCTTCAGGGTTTTCCACTCCGATTCAGCAATGCGCTGCTGCATGACCTCGGACAACGGCAGATGGGTCGACGCGAAACCGACACCACCCGGTTGTGGCTGCACCTCGATCAGGTTCATGCCCGGGCTGCCAATGAAGTAGCCGACGAAGGTATGGCTCGGCCGCTCGAACAATTCCCGTGGGGTGCCAAATTGCACGATCTGCCCGCCGTACATCACCGCAATCTTGTCGGCGAAGGTCGACGCCTCCAGTTGATCGTGGGTGACATAGACCATGGTGATGTTGAACTGCTCATGAATCTGCTTGAGCTTGCGTCGCAGCTTCCACTTCAGGTGCGGATCAATCACCGTCAGCGGCTCGTCAAAGAGAATCGCCGACACGTCATCGCGCACCAGTCCGCGGCCCATGGAGACTTTTTGCTTTTCGTCGGCGGTGAGGTTGCGGGCTTTTTTACTCAGCAGGTTCTGAAGGTCCAGGACTTCGGCAATTTCCTGCACCTTGCTGTGAACTTTCGCCTCGGCCATGCCCTGATTGCGCAGCGGAAAGGCCAGGTTATCGAACACCGTCATGGTGTCGTAGACCACCGGAAACTGGAAAACCTGAGCGATGTTGCGTTTTTCCGGGGTCAGGTTGTTGACCGCTTTGCCATCGAACAGTACATGACCCTGGGATGGACTGAGCAGACCGGAAATGATGTTGAGCAAGGTCGATTTGCCACAGCCAGAAGGGCCGAGCAATGCATAGGCGCCGCCCTGCTCCCAGATGTGGTCCATCTCGCGGATTGCGTAATCCTCCGGTCCCGCCGGGGATTTACTGTAACTGTGTGCGAGGTTCTGCAAACGGATTTCGGCCATCAGGCAACCCTCGCGATACGCCGGCCGGGCGCCTGGACCAGCCGTCCCTGCGCATCGAACACAAACAGTTTGTGGGTGGGGATGTAGATGCGGATCGGCGCATCGACGTCGTATTCATGAACGCCGGGCAGGTGCAGCACCAGCAGGAAATGCTCGTTGCGCACGTGCAGAAAGGTTTCCGAGCCGCTGATCTCCGCGACTTCAACCGTCACCGCCAGTTCGAGATCGTCGTCATTGCTCGGCACCAGCGAGATATGGCTGGGCCGCACGCCGAAACGGAACTCGCCCTCGCCCACCGGGCGCAGATCGACGTTCAGCGGAAAGTGCACGAAGTTGGCGAAACTCACTTCGTTGCCGGCAATGCGACCCGGCATCAGGTTGATCGGCGGCTCGGAAAACAACTCGGCCGCCAGCACTGTCTGTGGCTGGTGATAGACCTCGGACGACTGCCCGCTCTGGATCACACGACCTTCATGAAGAATGGTCGTGGTGCCGCCCAGGGCCAGGGCTTCGTTGGGTTCGGTGGTGGCGTAAATGGCAATGGTGTGGCGCGCCTTGAACAGCTCACGCATTTCCTGGCGCAGTTCTTCGCGCAATTTATAGTCAAGGTTGACCAGCGGTTCATCGAACAGGATCAGCTCGGCATCCTTGACCAGTGCCCGAGCCATGGCCGTGCGTTGCTGTTGACCACCGGAAAGTTCGAGAGGATGGCGCTGGAGAAACTTCTCGATGCGCAGCATTTTCGCGGTTTCCAGCACTTTACTCAGGATCTGTTCGTTGGAAATCCCGGCCTGCCGCAATGGCGAGGCGATGTTCTCGAACACCGTCATGGTCGGGTAGTTGATGAACTGCTGATACACCATCGATACATTGCGCAACCGCACGGGCCGTTGGGTGACATCGACGCCATTCATCAGGATGCGGCCGCTGTCGGGCTTGTCCAGACCGGCCATCAGGCGCATGAGACTGGTTTTGCCGGACAGCGTGCGGCCGAGCAAAACATTGAAGGAACCGGGTTCGAAACTCAGGTTGGCATCGTCGATCCAGGTCTGGCCCTCGACGGTGCGGCTGACGTGCTCCAGGGTGAGTGACATGGCTCGGCCTTTTTATTTTTTTGAGTCAAGCGACCAGAGCACTAAAGCGACATTTGTGCCAAAAATCTCAAGCTATTGATTCAGTTTGGAAATCCTTGAAATCGAGGGAAGCCTGCGTTCGTTGCTGAACACAAATGAACAACTGGAAATGAACAATTGAACAGTTGATCCATTGACAGTGAACAATAGTGAACAACACTCTATGGACTGTTCACGGCCACCTGTAGGAGCCGGCTCCTACAAAGGCGTGGCGCGTCGGAACCGTCACGTGTGAGATTCAACGTGATGTGCAAAACCCATAACAACAATAAAAGCTTGCCCAGAGATCGACTGCCATGGCCGCCCCCGCTTCGCCGCTGTCCCACGACGTCATCATCCAGGACTCCTGGTCACGCTGCCGCGCGTTCGGCCTCAGTCATCAAACCCCACCGGCATTCGATCAGCTACCGGCCTCGGACATTGCACAATTGCTGGAGAGCCAGCATTCGCTGGTGCAGACCACCCATCAGGAAGTGCTGCCGTACTACGAGAACATTCTCAGCAACTCCAACTGCCTGATCATGCTCGCCGACAATCAAGGCCAGGTGCTGACGTCCTGGGGCACCCAGCGCTTTATCGAACCGAAACTGACCCGAGGATTCAGCGCCGGTGCCAGCTGGATGGAACGGTGCAGCGGCACCAATGCCATCGGCACCGCGCTGGCCTGCGAACAAGCGGTGCACATCGAGCATGACGAACACTTCCTCAAGGCCAACCGTTTCATGACCGGTTCCGCCGCGCCGATTTTCGATGCCGAGCGCAAGGTCATCGCCGTGCTGGATGTGTCCAGCGACAGCTATCTGCCACCCTCTCATACCTTGGGCATGGTCAAGATGATGAGCCAGACCGTGGAAAACCGGCTGATCCTCAACCTGTTCCACGGCCAGCATTTTCAGTTGACGTTCAACACCGGGCTGAACAACCTCGACAGCCAGTGGGCCGGGTTGTTGATTATCGATGACAGTGGACAGGTGTTGTCCGCCAATCGCCGCGCCGATAATTTGCTCGGCGTTCGGTTGTCTCGGGTCAGCGTCGAAAGCCTGTTCAAGGTTTCACTGCTGGAGCTGTTGAATCAACCCGAAGGCCTGCCCTTCTCGCTTCAGGCTTGCGGACGCAATCGCTTCCAGTGCCTGTTGAAAAGACCAAAGCAGGTGCCGATTCAACCAAGAGTCTTCACCGAACCTGCGGTGGCAAACCCGGCACCGATCAGCCTCAACACTCTGCATTACGGCGACAGTCGCGTGGAAAAAGCCGTGCGCCAGGCCGAACGCTTGCTGGAAAAAGACATTCCGTTGCTGATCCACGGCGAGACCGGCGTCGGCAAGGAAGTTTTCGTCAAGGCCTTGCATCAGGCCAGCTCTCGGAGCAAACAGGCGTTCATTGCAGTGAACTGTGCGGCGATCCCCGCTGAACTGGTTGAATCAGAACTGTTCGGCTACGAGAAAGGCGCGTTCACCGGTGCAAATCAGAAAGGCAGCATCGGCCTGATCCGAAAGGCTGACAAAGGCACACTGTTTCTCGACGAAATCGGCGATATGCCGCTGCCAACCCAGGCACGTTTGCTGCGGGTATTGCAGGAGCGTTGCGTGCAACCGGTGGGCAGTAGTGAGCTGTTCCCAGTGGACATCCGCATCATCTCTGCGACAAACCGTTCGTTACGCGAACAGGTGCAGTTGGGGCGCTTCCGCGAGGATTTGTACTACCGCATTGGCGGACTGACCCTGGAGCTGCCGCCCTTGAGGGAACGCAGTGATAAAGAGGCGCTGTTCAAGCGCCTGTGGGAACAGCACCGCGAACCGAGCCAGTGGGCCGGTCTGAGCCGCGAGGTGCTGGAACTGTTCAGCCGTCACCCGTGGCCGGGCAATTTGCGCCAGGTCAGCAGCGTGATGCAGGTGGCACTGGCCATGGCCGAAGAGCAGCCTGTCCGGCCGGAGCATTTGCCGGATGATTTCTTTGTTGATCTGGAGATGGAGCCGGTGGAGACGGCGGAACCGATTGCCGTGGACTTGAATGACGTCGAGGATTTGAATCGGCAGTTGCAGGCGGCTGGGGGGAATATTTCGTACTTGGCCAGGCGGCTTGGGGTGAGCCGTAACACCCTTTACAAGCGATTGCGTCAGACGGAATGATGGGTTGCCCGGACGGGCCCTATCGCTGGCAAGCCAGCTCCTACAGTGCCAGAGGTGTACGTAAATTTGGCGAACGGCGCGACCTTGTAGGAGCTGGCTTGCCAGCGATGGGGCACGCCCTGTCAGAGCAGAATTAGCGAGCAGCCCCTAAAAACAAAAACCCGCACAAGGCGGGTTTTGTTTGTAACGACTACAGCAATCAGTCAGCCAGACGCCAGGTCGTGCCGCCCTTGCCGTCTTCCAGCACCACGTCCATGGCGGTGAGCTGGTCGCGGATGCGGTCGGATTCGGCCCAGTCTTTACCGGCACGTGCCGCCAGACGCGCAGCGATCAATGCCTCAACTTCGGCTGCATCGACGCGCCCTTCGGCACCGGCTTGCAGGAAATCATCGGCTTCAAGCTGCAACACACCCAGCACGCTGGCCAGTTCTTTCAAACGGGCTGCCAGACCGGCCGCGGCATTGAGATCGCTCTCGCGCAGACGGTTGATCTCTCGGACCATCTCGAACAGCACCGCGCAGGCTTCCGGCGTACCGAAGTCGTCGTTCATCACTGTAGTGAAACGCTCGACGAACGCTTCGCCACCAGCAGGCGCGACTGTAGGCAAGCCTTTCAACGCATGGTAGAAACGCTCCAGAGCGCCCTTGGCGTCCTTGAGGTTGTCTTCCGAGTAGTTGATGGCGCTGCGGTAGTGGCTCGACACCAGCAGGTAACGCACGACCTCCGGGTGGTACTTGTCGAGCACGTCGCGAATGGTGAAGAAGTTGTTCAAGGACTTGGACATCTTCTCGCCATTGATGCGAATCATGCCGCAATGCATCCACGCGTTGGCGTAGGTCTTGCCGGTGGCCGCTTCGCTCTGGGCGATTTCGTTTTCGTGGTGCGGGAACTCAAGATCGCTGCCGCCGCCATGAATGTCGAAAGTCTCACCGAGGCAGCAGGTCGACATCACCGAGCATTCGATGTGCCAGCCTGGACGCCCGGCGCCCCACGGCGATTCCCAGCTCGGCTCGCCCGGCTTGGCGGCTTTCCACAGCACGAAGTCCAGCGGATCCTGCTTGGACTCGTCGACTTCGATGCGCGCACCGATGCGCAGGTCTTCGATCTTCTTGCGCGACAGTTTGCCGTAGCCCATGAACTTGCCGACGCGGTAGTACACGTCGCCATTGCCCGGGGCGTAGGCGTAACCCTTGTCGATCAAGGTCTGGATCATCGCGTGCATGCCAGGGATGTGATCCGTGGCACGCGGTTCCATGTCCGGCTTCTTGATGTTCAGGCGCGCTTCGTCTTCGTGCATCGCCGCGATCATGCGCTCGGTCAACGCTTCGAACGATTCGCCGTTCTCGTTGGCCCGGTTGATGATCTTGTCGTCAATGTCGGTGATGTTGCGCACATAAGTCAGGTCGTAACCGCTGAAGCGCAACCAGCGTGTCACCAGGTCAAACGCAACCATGCTGCGGCCGTGGCCCAGGTGGCAGTAGTCGTACACGGTCATCCCGCAGACATACATGCGCACGTTGTTGCCATCCAAAGGCTTGAAAACTTCTTTGCTCTTGGTGAGCGTGTTGTAAATGGTTAGCACGTTAACTTCCTTGAATCACTGGCCCCACGAATCACGCAGGGTCACGGTACGGTTGAATACCGGCTGACCTGGTTTCGAGTCCTTGATATCCGCGACGAAGTAACCTTCGCGCTCGAACTGGAAACGGTCTTCCGGCTGTGCATTGCCCAGCGAAGGCTCGGCACGACAACCGGTGAGTACCTGCAGTGAATCAGGGTTGATGTTGTCCAGGAAACTGGCGCTGTCTTCGGCTTTCTCTGGGTTGGCCGAACGGAACAGACGGTCGTACAGACGCACTTCGCACTCGACGCTGGCCGCAGCCGGCACCCAGTGCACCACGCCTTTGACCTTGCGGCCTTCAGGGTTCTTGCCCAGGGTGTCCGGATCGTACGAACAGCGCAGTTCGACGATGTTGCCATCGGCGTCTTTGATCGCTTCGTCGGCACGGATCACGTAGCTGCCACGCAGACGCACTTCACCGGCCGGCTCCAGGCGCTTGTAGCCCTTCGGCGGCTCTTCCATGAAGTCTTCACGGTCGATGTAGATTTCCCGGGCGAACGGCAGGACGCGCACGCCCATGTCTTCTTTCGGGTGGCACGGCAGTTCGAGGTTCTCGACCTGGCCTTGCGGGTAGTTGGTGATCACGACTTTCAGCGGACGCAGCACGCACATGGCGCGCGGGGCGCTGTGGTCGAGGTCGTCACGGATGCTGAATTCGAGCATGCCGAAGTCGACCACGCCGTCGGAACGGTTGGTGCCGATCATTTCGCAGAAATTGCGGATCGATTTCGGCGTGTAGCCACGGCGACGGAAGCCCGACAGTGTGGACATGCGCGGGTCGTCCCAACCATGCACGTGCTTCTCATCGACCAGCTGCTTGAGCTTGCGCTTGCTGGTGATGGTGTAGTTCAGGTTCAGGCGGCTGAACTCGTACTGGCGCGGATTGGCCGGCACTGGCAAGTGCTCGAGGAACCACTCGTACAGCGGGCGGTGGCTTTCGAACTCCAGGGTGCAGATCGAATGGGTGATCCCTTCGATGGCGTCCGACTGACCGTGGGTGAAGTCGTAGTTCGGGTAGATGCACCACTTGTCGCCGGTCTGGTGGTGATGAGCATGGCGAATGCGATACATGATCGGGTCGCGCAGGTTCATGTTCGGCGAAGCCATGTCGATCTTGGCCCGCAGTACGCGTGCGCCGTCCTTGAACTCGCCGGCCTTCATGCGGGCGAACAGGTCCAGGTTCTCTTCGACGCTGCGGTCGCGGAACGGGCTGTTCTTGCCTGGCTCGGTCAGGCTGCCACGGTACTCCTTGGCTTGTTCCGGGGTCAGGTCGTCGACGTAGGCATTGCCGGACTTGATCAGCTCAACCGCCCAGTCGTGCAACTGGTCGAAATACTGCGAGGCGTAGCGCACTTCGCCGGACCATTCGAAGCCCAGCCATTTGACGTCGCTTTCGATCGCGTCGATGTATTCCTGGTCTTCCTTGGCCGGGTTGGTGTCGTCGAAACGCAGGTGCGTGACGCCGCCGAACTCCTGGGCCAGGCCGAAGTTCACGCAGATCGACTTGGCGTGGCCGATGTGCAGGTAGCCGTTGGGTTCAGGCGGGAAACGGGTGACGATCTGCGTGTGCTTGCCCGAGTCCAGGTCTGCCTGGATGATCGGCCGCAGGAAGTTGACCGGCACGGCAGGGCCGGTCTTGGCATTCGAGGTAGGGTCGACAGTGGGCTTGCTCATAGGATCCTTGAACGTACAAGTGCGTGGCCGTAATGAAGGCCGGACAAAACAAAGCCGCTATCATAGCCGATGCCGTCAAGTACCTGACAGAGCGCGCTCTGTAAACCGTCGCATTTAATAGGCTGTAAATGAAAAAACAGCCTCGAAATTCGCGCCTGTCACGCTAAACTGCGCACCTTGGCCGAGACAGGCTGAACCGGTGGCGGGACGTGAGGTTCCAACACCACGAATTCCTTAAGTATGCTTCTCCTTAAAAGAGTGCTGATCATGACCCAAGTCAAACTGACTACCAACTTCGGCGACATCGTCCTCGAACTGAACGCCGACAAAGCCCCGATCACCGTGGCCAACTTCGTCGAGTACGTTAAAGCCGGTCACTACGAAAACACCGTTTTCCACCGTGTCATCGGTAACTTCATGGTCCAGGGCGGCGGCTTCGAGCCAGGCATGAAAGAAAAGAAAGACAAGCGCCCAAGCATCCAGAACGAAGCTGACAACGGTCTTTCCAACGACAAGTACACCGTTGCGATGGCCCGCACCATGGAGCCGCACTCGGCTTCCGCGCAGTTCTTCATCAACGTGGCCGACAACAGCTTCCTCAACCACAGCGGCAAGAACGTGCAGGGCTGGGGCTACGCGGTATTCGGCAAAGTGACTGCAGGCCAGGACGTTGTCGACAAGATCAAAGGCGTGGCCACCACCTCCAAGTCCGGCCACCAGGACGTACCAGCAGACGACGTGATCATCGAGAAAGCCGAGATCATTGAGTGATATTGCTGATTTCAGATTTACATCTGGAAGAGGAGCGCCCGGACATAACCCGGGCGTTTCTGGATTTGCTCGCCGGACGCGCCCGCTCGGCGAGTGCGCTGTACATTCTGGGCGACTTTTTCGAGGCGTGGATTGGCGACGACGCCATGACCCCTTTCCAGCGTTCCATCTGCCTGGCCCTGCGCGATTTGAGCGACAGCGGTACGGCCATTTTTCTGATGCACGGCAATCGTGACTTCATGCTCGGCAAGGCATTCTGCAAAGCGGCCGGCTGCACCCTGCTGAAGGACCCGAGTGTCGTGCAGTTCAACGGCGAACCTGTGCTGTTGATGCACGGTGACAGCCTTTGCACCCGCGACATCGGCTATATGAAGCTACGGCGTTACCTGCGTAACCCGATCACGCTGTTCATCCTGCGGCACTTGCCTTTGAGCACCCGCCATAAACTGGGCCGCAAGCTGCGCAGTGAAAGCCGTGCACAAGTACGGATGAAGGCCAATGACATCGTCGATGTCACGCCCGAAGAGATTCCGCGGATCATGCAGCAATACGGCGTGAAAACCCTGATCCACGGCCACACCCACCGCCCCGCCATTCACAAGTTGCAACTGGGCGAAGAGGCGGCACGGCGCATTGTGCTGGGAGATTGGGACAAGCAAGGTTGGGCGTTGCAGGTGGATGAGAGCGGATTTGCGTTGGCGCCGTTTGATTTCACTCCACCGCCGCAACTCACCGCACCGACAAACTAAAGCCACTAAAGCCAAACGCCCCCCTGTAGGAGCCGGCTTGCTGGCGATTGCGCTGTGTCAGCTGCATCAATGGCATCTGACACATCGCAATCGCCTGATCGCGTTCGGCTCAATGTGCCGCGGAAGCCGCAGGCCCGGCCTTGGCGGTAAACGGCGGCTTGGCCAGCCACACAATCAGAATCAAGCCCATGAAGCCCCACCCGAGTAACGTGAAGTAATCCACGGTGGAGAGCATGTACGCCTGGCTGGTCAGCACATGGTCGAGTTGCGCATAGGCCTGATTGCCGGCCCCACCCAGTAAATTAAGGGCTTCGCGGGTCGCCGGCTCATAGGTGCTGATGCTTTCACTCATGTAAGCATGATGCTGGTCGGCCCGACGAATCCAGATCCACGTGGTCAACGACGCCGCGAAGCTGCCGCCCAAAGTTCGCAGGAAAGTCGCCAGGCCGGCGCCATCCGCGATCTGGTGCGGCGGCAAGTCGGACATCAGGATGCTCAGGGTTGGCATGAAGAACAACGCCACACCAATGCCCATGAACAACTGCACCAGGGCGATGTGCTGGTAGTCCACTTCATTGGTGAACTCGGCACGCATGAAGCAGCTCAGGCCAATCGCCAGAAACGCCACCCCGGCCAGCAGGCGCAGGTCGAACTTGTGCGCATACTTGCCGACGAATGGGGAAAGCAGTACCGGCAGAATCCCGATCGGCGCTACGGCCAGTCCGGCCCAGGTCGCGGTGTAACCCATCTGTGTTTGCAACCACTGCGGCAGAATCAGGTTGATACCGAAGAACCCCGCGTAACCCAGGACCAACACCAGCGTGCCGATGCGAAAGTTGCGATAGGCAAACAACCGCAAATTGACCACCGGATGGCGGTCGGTCATTTCCCAGATCACGAACACCGCCAGGGCGATCACCGAAATGGCCGCGCCGATGAGGATGAAGTTCGATTCGAACCAGTCCAGGTCGTTACCCTTGTCGAGGATCACCTGCAACGCCCCGACGCCGATGATCAGCGCGATCAAACCGACGTAGTCCATCGGCTGATAACGGGTCTCCACCGGCCGCGCCTTGAGCTGCGAGCGCACGACCAGGACCGCGAAAACGCCGATCGGCACGTTGATGAAGAAAATCCATGGCCAGCTGTAACTGTCGGTGATCCAGCCCCCGAGAATCGGACCGGCAATCGGCGCCACCACCGTGACCATCGCCAGCAACGCCAGGGCCATGCCACGCCTTGCCGGCGGATACACGGCAATCAGCAAGGTTTGGGTCATTGGATACATCGGCCCGGCGACCAGGCCCTGCAGCACGCGAAAGCCGATCAGCTCCGGCATCGAAGTGGAAATACCACACAGGAACGAGGCCAGTACAAACAGCACCGTGGCCCACAGAAACAGCTTCACCTCGCCGAAACGCCGGCTCAGCCAACCGGTCAGCGGCAGTGCGATGGCGTTGCTCACCGCGAACGAAGTAATGACCCAGGTGCCCTGCTCCGAACTCACGCCCAGGTTGCCGGAAATCGTCGGCAAAGCCACGTTGGCGATGGTGGTGTCGAGCACTTGCATGAAAGTGGCCAGCGACAGGCCAATGGTGGCGAGCACCAGGCTGGGCGGCGTGAAAGAGGCGTTATTGCTCATCGCGAATCCTTTGAAACAGGTCTGGCGCTGCCCCGATTGCCGGTGCAGCTGATCCTGTGGGAGCGAGCCTGCTCCGGGCGGCGTTCCGACGATTGCGTCGGTTCAGTCGACTTTGATGTTGAATGTCAGTCCGATATCG